>DAHUZQ010000176.1 GCA_027306495.1 Actinomycetota bacterium
TCACCAGCAGCCCGGCGATCAGGCTGAGCAGCCCGGCGACCGCCAGCAGGCTGCGGTTCGCCCAAGCCGCCGGGCTGGCCGCGACCAGCACATCGGCCACGCCGTTCACGACCCAGAACGCGCCGACCACGAATGCCAGCAGCGAGATCGTGACCGACAGGTGACGCAGGCAGAATAGCCCCGCCAGCAGGGCGAGCAGCCCGATGATCACATAGGCGGTCCGGCGTGCCCCGCTCTCCCCGTCCCCGGTGAGGCCCTGGATCAGCCGTAGGCCGCCCACCACCAGCAGGGCGATCCCGATCAGGATGGCGACCACGCTGAGCGAGGCATGCGGCCATACCAGGAGTATGAGGCCGAGCAGGAAGGTGCCCGCCGCTGCCACGAGCAGGGCCTGCCAGGTCCGCGCCCAGAGCGTCATGCGGCCATGCTCGGCCGCGGGGCGGTGCCGTTCACCACCCACTGCGGGTGATATGGGGCCGTCAAGCGGCCACAGAGCCAGCCGGTCCCCGCCTGCTCTAGACGTGGCCGGCGTAGCGCCCGCGGGCCGCCCAGGGCGGCCGGGTGCGCCCGGGCGAGGCAGGGCGCATGGCGGCGGGCAGATCTCAGGCGACCAGGGAGTGACGGCGCGGTGAACACTGACGTCGAGGAGTTGGGCCCGACCCGGGTCAAGCTGACCATTGAGGTGCCGTTCGAAGAGCTCAAGCCGAGCCTCGACAAGGCCTACCGGGAAGTCGCCAAGCAGGTCCGTATCCCCGGGTTCCGCCCAGGGCATGTGCCGGCGCGGATCATCGACCAGCGGCTGGGCCGCGGCGCGGTGCTGGAGCGCGCGATCAACGATGCCGTCCCGGAGTTGTATGGCAGGGCGATCGCCGACAACGACGTGCTGGCGCTCGGGCAGCCGGACCTCGAGATCACCCAGTTCGACGACGGCCAGCAGCTTTCGTTCACCGCGGAGGTCGACGTCCGGCCCAAGTTCGACCTGCCCAGCATCGAGGGCCTGCCGGTCACGGTGGACGACGCGCAAGTGAGCCCGGACGAAGTCGAGGAGTACATCGGCGCGGTCCGGGAGCGGTTCGCTTCCCTGCGGACGGTGGACCGGGCCATCAGCATCGGTGACTTCGTCTCCATCGACCTGTCAGCCTCGGTGAACGGCGAACAGGTTGAGGACGCCCAGGCCAGCGGCATGTCGTACGAGGTGGGCAGCGGAACGCTGCTGGACGGGCTGGATGAGGCCCTGGTCGGGATGACTGCCGGGGACAGCACCACCTTCCCGGCGGAACTGGCCGGTGGCCAGCGCGCCGGCGAGCGGGCCGAGGTGGCGGTGACCGTCCACAGCGTCAAGGTGAAGGAGCTTCCCGAACTCGATGACGAGTTCGCCGCCTCCGCCAGCGAGTACGACACGCTCGGTGAGTTCCGCGCTGGCACCCGGGGGCGTCTGGAGGGCGTCAAGCGCATGCAGCAGGCCGTGCAGGCGCGGGACCGGGCGATGGATGCCCTGCTCGACCGGGTGGAGATCGCGCTGCCGGAGCGGCTGGTGGCCCAGGAGATCGAGGGCCGGGAGCGCTCCCTGGATGAGCAGCTGGAGCGGATGGGCGTGACCCGGGAGTCCTATCTGGAGTCGCGCGGCATCACCGAAGGGGAGCTGGATACCGAACTCGCCACTGACGCCAGGCAGGCCGTCAAGGCCGGGTTCATCCTCGACCAGATCGCCCGGCAGGAGGAGCTGTCCGTCGAGCAGGATGAGGTGAACGCCTACATCATCGAGCAGGCGTACCGGATCGGCGTCTCGCCCGACCGGCTGGCGAGCCAGATCGTGGATCAGGGCCAGGTACCGCTGGTCGTCGGTGAGGTGCTGAGGGCCAAGGCGCTGCGCCTGCTCGCCGCGCGCGCCAAAGTGACCGACGCCTCCGGCCGCCCCGTGGACATCGAGGCCGCCACCGCGCAAGCCGAGGAGATGGCGGCCGCCACCGCTCAAGCCGAGGAGATGGCGGCCGCTTCCGGGGAGGCCGAGGCAGGCCCGCCCGAGCCCGAGGCCGGCGACGAGGGGGCGGATTCGGGGCCGGACCTGGCTCAGTAGCCTGGTGACGGGGGCAGCGGGGAGCCTGCGCCTGCGCCGACAGCGAACAGCCCTGCCGGGGGGATTCAGCAGGTGCGTGCCCGCGTTAGGGTCACTGTCATCGGCCCAACGCGCCGGCCCTGCCGGCCGGGTGGCCGGTCACTGGCACGTGCAATCGGTCGCGGCAGCACGCAGGAGCGAGGAGGGCATCGTGAGCGACGCGGCATGGCGTGGGGATGAGGAAGGACTGCCGGTGCTGGCCGCCCGCGCGGCCCAGCTGGGCAGGGGGACTCCCACGCTGGTCAGCGGGCCCGGGCTGATCACGGCCCGGACACCCGAACCGTCCTCGATACCGCTCGGTGACCAGCTGTTCCAGCGGATGCTGCGGCACCGGATCATCTTCCTCGGCCAGCAGGTGGACGACGACATCGCCAACCGCATCTGCGCCGAGCTCGTGCTGCTCGCGGCCGAAGACGGCAAGCGCGACATCAGCCTCTACATCAACTCACCCGGTGGGTCGGTGAGTGCGGGGCTGGCCATCTACGACGTGATGCAGTACGTCCCGAACGACGTCGCCACCTACGCCATGGGCATGGCGGCATCGATGGGCCAGTTCCTGCTGTGCGCGGGGGCGCCGGGCAAGCGTTACGCGCTGCCGCACGCGCAGATCCTCATGCACCAGCCGTCCGGGGGTATCGGCGGTACCGCTTCCGACATCCGGATCCAGGCAGAGCAGATGCTCTACATCAAGCGCACCCTCGCGGACCGGATCGCCTTCCACACCGGCCAGCCGGTGGACCAGATCGAACGCGACTCCGACCGTGACCGCTGGTTCACAGCCGACGAGGCCAAGGATTACGGCTTCGTCGATCAGGTGGTGCGCAATGCCACCGAGGTCCCATCCGCAGGGCCTGTTTCCTGAAGCGAAGGACGCGGAGCGGAGGAACATACCGTGAGCACTATCGAAACGCCGCCTCCCGCGGCCCAGCACCCGGGAAGCGCCAGCGGCCCGCACCTGTCACCGGGCCTGGCTGCCCCCGCCCGGTCCCGCTATGTCCTGCCCTCCTTCGTGGAGCGCACGTCGTACGGGATCAAGGAGATGAATCCGTACAACAAGCTCTTCGAGGAGCGGATCATCTTCCTGGGCGTGCAGATCGACGACGCGTCCGCCAATGACGTGATCGCGCAGCTCATCGCGCTCGAGTCGATCGACCCCGACCGGGACATCACCATGTACATCAACTCGCCCGGCGGGTCGGTGACGTCCATGATGGCGATCTACGACACCATGCAGTTCGTCCAGCCCGAGGTCGCGACAGTATGCGTCGGCCAGGCCGCTTCCGCGGCGGCGGTCATCCTCGCCGCCGGGGCCAAGGACAAGCGGATGGCCCTGCCCAACGCGCGCATCCTGCTGCACCAGCCCGCCACCGAGGGCGGCTACGGCCAGTCGAGCGACCTGGAGATCCAGGCGCGGGAGATCCTGCGGATGCGCAACGCCATGGAGCGCATCATTTCCAAGCACAGCGGGCGCGACGAGGAGCAGGTCCGTCTCGACATCGAGCGCGACAAGTTCTTCTCTGCCGAGGAAGCGGTGGAATATGGCCTGCTCGATGAGGTCCTGACAACTCTCAAGCGCCGCACCGAGGTAATGTCTTCCTAGTCTGGACGGGTACCGGCGACCGACGCCGGGATCTGGCCCGGGTTGACCGCGAGTCGCTGGCAGGTCACTTCAGGCCAGGGGTTGGCTGGCGGTACCGTCAAGGTAAGCAAGCAGGGGAACCGGTGGGGAGACCCACCGACGGTGGCCGGCCGCCCAGGCGGCCCGGGTGAAGGAGTTGCTTGGTGGCGCGTATTGGCGATGGTGGTGACCTGCTGAAGTGCTCGTTCTGCGGTAAGAGCCAGAAGCAGGTCAAGAAGCTGATCGCCGGCCCCGGCGTGTACATCTGCGACGAGTGCATCGACCTGTGCAACGAGATCATCGAAGAAGAGCTTGCCGAACCGTCCGAGTTCAAGCTGGACAGCCTGCCCAAGCCCCGGGAAATCTACGAGTTCCTCGACGCCTACGTGATCGGCCAGGAGAAGGCCAAGAAGGCACTCTCGGTCGCCGTCTACAACCACTACAAGCGCATCCAGTCCGGTGGGGAAGCCCGTCATGGTGACGACGGTGTCGAACTCGCCAAGTCCAACATCCTGCTGCTCGGTCCCACCGGCTCCGGCAAGACCCTGCTCGCCCAGACGCTCGCCCGCCTGCTGAACGTTCCCTTCGCCATCGCTGACGCGACCGCCCTCACCGAGGCCGGGTACGTGGGCGAGGATGTCGAGAACATCCTGCTGAAGCTCATCCAGGCAGCCGAGTACGACGTCAAAAAGGCCGAGACCGGCATCATCTACATCGACGAGATCGACAAGATCGCCCGCAAGAGCGAGAACCCCTCCATCACCCGCGACGTCTCCGGCGAGGGCGTGCAGCAGGCCCTGCTGAAGATCCTGGAGGGCACCACGGCGTCGGTGCCGCCGTAGGGTGGCCGCAAGCACCCGCACCAGGAATTCATCCAGATCGACACCACCAACGTGCTGTTCATCTGTGGCGGGTCGTTCGCCGGGCTGGAAAAGATCATCGAACAGCGGGTGGGCAGGTCCGGCATGGGGTTCGGCGCGGTGCTGCGCGTCAAGAACGACCGCACCAGCTCCGACGCCTTCGCTGAAGTCATGCCCGAGGACCTGCTGAAGTTTGGCATGATCCCCGAGTTCGTGGGCCGTCTGCCGGTGATCACCAGTGTCCATAACCTGGACCGGGATGCGCTCATCTCCATCCTCACGGTGCCGCGGAACGCGCTCGTCAAGCAGTACCGCCGCCTGTTCGAACTCGACGGCGTGGACCTGGAGTTCACACCGGATGCGCTGGAGGCGGTCGCGGACCAGGCCATCCTGCGGGGGACCGGCGCCCGGGGCCTGCGCGCCATCCTGGAAGAGGTTCTGCTGTCGGTCATGTACGAGGTGCCGAGCCGCAAGGATGTCGAACGGGTGGTCATCACCGGCCCGGTCGTCCTTGAGCACGTCAACCCCACCCTGGTGCCGCGCGGCGTCCCCAGCAGCCGGCGCACGCCACGGGAAAAGTCGGCCTGACGGCACGCCTGGCGTGGCCGGGGAATCCGCCGGCTGCCGCGGCGGGCGGGGTGTGGCGGAGCATCCGGCTGATTCAGGTGGGCCGAGATCACGAGCCACGCGACCGGTCCTGAACCGCGGGTTGGCCCGCCTCGGCCGAGAACGGCCATGTCCCCCTCGCACTACACTCGGCTTTCGTGACCGCAGAACTCCGCGCCCGCCCCCCGCGCCGGCGCTCGCCAAGCAGGCGGGGAACCGCGCGCAAGCAGCGGGTGAGCGGGTGAGTCCCGCCGACGCCGGCACGGTCGCGCGGTTGCGCGGGGTGGAGCGGGAGATCTTCGCCCGCCGCCCCGAGCATGACATCAAGCCCTCACTGGACCGGATAGCCGCGCTGGTCACACTGCTGGGTGACCCGCACCGGGCCTGCCCGGTCATTCACATCACCGGCACCAACGGCAAGACGTCGACAGCCCGGATGGCCGAGGCGCTGCTGCGTGCCCGGGGGCTGCGGACAGGCCTGTTCACCAGCCCGCACCTGACCTCGGTCGCCGAGCGCATCTGCGTCGACGGCGAACCGCTGGCCCCAGAGGCATTCCTGGCGGCCTGGGATGAAGTGGCACCGTACGTGGCGATGGTCGACGAGCGGGAGGCGGCCCGGCTCTCCTTCTTCGAGGTGCTGACCGCGATGGCATTCGCGGCGTTCGCGGACGCGCCGGTGGACGTGGCGGTGATCGAGGTCGGCCTCGGGGGTACCTGGGACGCGACGAACGTGGCGGACGGCCAGGTCGCGGTCGTCACCCCGATCTCGATCGACCACACCGCCTATCTCGGCACGACGGTGAGCCAGATCGCCGCTGAGAAGGCCGGCATCATCAAGCCCGGCGCGATCGCCGTGCTGGCCGGGCAGCCGCAGCAGGCCGCCGACGTGCTGCTGCGCCGCGCCGCGCAGGTGGGGGCGACCGTCGCCAGGGAAGGTGCGGAGTTCGGGGTGCTGGCGCGCGAACTCGCTGTCGGGGGCCAGCGGATCACCCTGCGCGGGCTCGGTGGGGACTACCACGACCTGCCGCTGCCGCTATTCGGTGAGCACCAGGCGGGCAACGCCGCTTGCGCCCTGGCGGCGGTTGAGGCCTTCGCAGGGGTGGATCTGACCCTGGCGGGTGGCAATGGCCACGCCCAGGCAGCTGGCACGCTGGATGAGGACCTGGTGCGTGAGGCATTCGCGGGGGCGTCTTCGCCCGGACGGCTCGAGGTGGTCCGGCGCAGCCCCACCGTGTTGGTCGATGCCGCACACAACCCCGCCGGGATGGCGGTCAGCCTGGCCGCGCTGGGCGAGGCGTTCCCGTTCGGTCACCTGGTGGCCGTCCTGGCGGTCAGCGCAGACAAGGATGTCACCGGCATCCTGACCGAACTCGAACCGGTGGCCGATCAGCTGGTGGTCACCCAGAACTCCTCCGGCCGCTGCCTGGCGGCCGCGGACCTCGCCACACTCGCGGTGCCGGTCTTCGGCCCGGACCGGGTGAAGACGGCCGAGCGCGTGGATGAGGCGATCGAACTGGCGGTCGAACTGGCGGACGACATCGGGATGGACTCCCCGCCCGGCAACGTCGGGGTGCTGGTGACCGGCTCGGTGGTCACCGCCGGTGATGCGCGGACCCTGCTGGGGGCCCCGCCCGGCACGGAGGCCGCCGGGCGGGGCGACACCGGATGGGGGGATGGCTGAGCATGCGGAGGCTGTGTGCGACCGTGCTGGGGTTCGAAGCCATTGTGGTGATCCTCGCCATCCCGGTTGCCATCAACATCGGGCACACCTCGCCGCGCACCGCCCTGATCGCCGGCGGATCGCTCGCGGGTGCGGCGGTGCTGCTGAGCGCTGTCGTCGCGCGGCCCCGGTTGGTCCGGCCGACGCTGGTGGCGGGGAGCCTGCTGCAGGTGTGCGTGATCGCCGCCGGCGTGCTGGTGCCGGCCATGTACGGACTCGGCGTGATCTTCGCCCTGCTCTGGTCCATGGCGATCTGGCTGGGCTACCGGCACCGCGCGGTCTCCGGTCGGTGACGGCGGGCCCTCGGGTCAGGGGGCCGCGGGCCCGCTCCCCCCGGGGCCGGGCAACGGGATCCGCCAGACCAGCCGGGTGCCGCCATCGGCGGCGCTCAGATCGCAGCTGCCGCCCAGTCGGACGGCCCGCGCGCGCAGTCGGGCGAGTTGGGTGCCACCACCGGAATCGCGGGCGTGCCAGCGGCTGCCGTTGTCGGTCACGATGAGGGACAGCTCCGACGGCCCGGCGCTGACCGTGATGGCGACGCGGTTCGCGCGGGCCTTCGCGCCGCTGTGGCTGAGCGCCTCACGCAGCGCGCCGAGCAGTGGGCCGGTCACCTCGGCTGGGACGGCTGTGTCGATCGGCCCCTCCAGGGTGACCTCCGGCGCCACTCCAAGCACGGGGGTGAGTTCGCTGGTGACATCGAGGATGCTCCGGCGCAGGCCCTGCTCCGGGAGCCCATGCTCGAGCCCGAAGATGGACTGGCGCAGCAGCCGGATAGCCTCGTCGAGGTTTCGGACCACGCCGTCGATGCGCTGGCTGACCTCCGGCGCCCCGCTGATCACCCGGATGCCCTGCAAGCTGAGACCAGCGGCGAACAGCCGCTGGACGACCGTGTCCTGGAGATTGCTCGCGATGCGGTCGCGGTCCTGCAGGATGCTCACCTCGCGCAGCCTTCCCTGCAACCGCGCGGCCGCCTGCTGAGAACGGCTGATCCGCCCCCGCAGCCCGTGGGTCGCGACGGCGATGAGGGTCGCCAGCGCAGCCCAGAAGACCATCCTGCGCAGGATCACCGAGGTGGATGCCTGGTGGGGAATGAGCGAGGCCACGAGCATCACGGCCAGGATGCCGGGGATGACACAGCCGGACTCCCAGGCCCGGTGGAACAGTGAGGTCCAGACCAGCGGCATGAGCAGGACCGCGCTGACCCCCGAGTCGGGCCCGCCGGAGGCCAGGATGAGGGGGAGCAGCGACGCTGTGTAGAGCAGCGGTGGCAGCACGTCCAGTGCGCCGGGAAGCCGGTTCCAGGGCAGGAAGGCGATCGCCAGGCCTGCCGCCGCCAGCAGGATCGCCGACAGCACGGTCGTCACGACCGATGTCGGCCCCGGCGGCAGGGCGAGGCTGAGTTCCCCCAGCGCGGCCACCAGGGCGAACGGCAGGATCCTGGTGACCAGCCCTTCCCGGCGGAACGGGCCGCCGGTGGTGACCGCCGGGGCCAGCGGAACGGTCACGGCCTGTGTGCTGCCGGCCGGCCGCGCCGCCGGCGCGGCTTGCGGGTCTGTGACGGCAGGCTCACGCGCGCCCTTGCGCGGCATCCGGCCGGGCCGTCCGGCGGGCTGGCCGGATGCCGGCCCCCGGGCCCAGCCGGGCTCTGGCGCGCGGCCGTCGCCGGGCCGCGCGGCCGGGCCGGGCGTGGCACCCTGGCCACCGTTGTCCCCGTTCACGCACCTACCTTCCGCCCTGGTCGCCGGGGCACAGACGCCGGCCGTCTCCCGCTGCTGGGACACCGGATCGGCGTGATCTGTCGAGCTTGCCCTAGCGGGCGTGAGGTGTCCACCGGGCGGGCGCTCGCCAATTCGCCATAGGTGAGGCGGCCAGTGCCCGTTTCCTCCCCGCGCTGAAAGTCACATGCTCCCGGCGGGGCCGCTAGGATTTCGTCGGGTCCTGTCATGCGCTGCCGGGCACCCGGCGCGTGCCCGGCGCGTTAAGTACCCGGATGACGCGGACGAGATGCACGTCCACCAGCTAGGGCGGCGTGGCCGAGATGGTGCTCGTGATCTCGTTTAGGCAGGCAGGGCTTGGACGATGAACGACACGAGGCTGCGATGGGCTCCCCGGGGACACGGGTCGGCGCACACGACGCAGCAGGGGCATCAAGCACAAGGGGCCCTCATCGGGCACGAGTTTCTGGAAGGTTCCCGTTCCTCATGAGCAACGCGCTGGCTTTCCTCGGCAGGGACATGGCGGTCGACCTCGGTACCGCGAACACGCTCGTTTACGTGCGCGGCCGTGGCATCGTCTTGAACGAGCCCTCCGTGGTGGCGCTCAACACCAACAACGGCCAGATCGTCGCGGTCGGTGTGGAGGCCAAACGCATGATTGGCCGGACACCGGGCAATATCGTCGCGGTACGGCCACTCAAGGACGGCGTGATCGCCGATTTTGATGTCACCGAGCGCATGCTGCGTTACTTCATCCAGAAGGTGCACCGCCGCACTCACCTCGCCAAACCGCGCGTTGTGGTGGCGGTGCCCAGCGGGATCACCGGCGTGGAGCAGAGCGCGGTCAAGGAGGCCGGGCATCAGGCTGGGGCGCGGCGCGTGTACATCATCGAAGAGCCCATGGCCGCCGCGATCGGCGCGGGGCTGCCCGTCAATGAGCCGACCGGCAACATGGTGGTGGACATCGGCGGTGGCACGACCGAGGTCGCGGTGATCTCCCTCGGCGGGATCGTCACGTCCCAGTCCATCCGGATCGGTGGTGACGAACTCGACCAGGCCATCATCACTTTCGCGAAGAAGGAGTACTCGCTGATGCTCGGCGAGCGCACCGCGGAAGAGATCAAGATGGCGCTCGGGTCCGCCTACCCGGCCGTGGAGGAGCCACACGCGGAGATCCGCGGCCGGGACCTGGTGACCGGGTTGCCCAAGACCGTGGTCATCTCGGCCGATGAGATCAGGCGAGCGATCGAGGAACCAGTCGCGCTCATCATCGACGCGGTCAAGACGACGCTCGACAAGTGCCCGCCCGAGCTCGCCGGTGACGTGATGGACCGCGGTATCGCCTTGACCGGCGGCGGAGCGCTGCTGCGGGGCCTGGACGAGCGTTTGCGTGAAGAGACGGGCATGCCCATCCATATGGCTGACAACCCCCTCGAATCGGTGGTGCTCGGCACGGGCAAATGCGTGGAGGATTTCGAGACCCTCCGCCAGGTGCTGGTGCCCGACACCCGGCGCTGACCCCGAGTTGCCGCGAGGCCGCGGCCTGGATGAGGAGTACCGGTGCACGACAGTCGCCTGACCCGCGTCGTCCTCGGCGTGCTGCTGATCGCCGCGGTGGGCCTGATCACGGTGGATGCCCGCGGCGGTGGCTCCGGTCCGCTGCAGGGGCTGCGGTCGGCCGGGTCCGGTGCGCTCGGGTCGGCCGAGGGCGTGATCGGCGGCGTGAGCACGCGGGTGTCGGGCTTCTTCGGGGGATTCGGCGGCAGTTCCGCCTCGCAGAGCCAGGTCGCGGCGCTGCAGCGGCAGGTGCTGCAACTGCGCGGCGAGCTGAGCCAGGCCCGCCTCAGCAAGGCCGATGAGGTTCAGCTGCAGCAGTTGCTGCAGCTCGCCGGGCGTGGCGGCTACCGGATCGTCGCGGCCAACGTCATCGCGGCGAGCACACCCTACGGGCACGCGGTCACCATCGACGCGGGTGAAGCCGACGGCATCAAGCCGCAGGAGACCGTGCTGAACTCCGCTGGGCTGGTTGGCATCGTCACGGCCGTGACCGCGCATACGGCGACGGTTCAGCTCGCCACCGACCCGGCCACCACCGTGGGGGTGCGGGTGGCCGGGACCGGCGAGCTCGGGGCCGTCACTGGCAGCGGCCTGAGCAGCACCGGGCCTCCGCTGCTCCGCCTGCAGGTGTTCGACGCCACCGCCGTGCTGCGGCCCGGCCAGCAACTCGTCACCTTCGGGTCCGTGGGCGGCCGGCCTTACGTTCCCGGCGTTCCGGTGGGTGTCGTCCTGCGCGCGGTGCCGAGTCCCGGGCAGCTCACCAAGCTCGGATATGTGCGGCTGTTCGCCAACGAGAGCACGCTCGGCGTCGTGGGCGTCGTCATCGTCCCGCCCCGCACGAACCCGCGGGACTCGGTCCTTCCCAACCCCCCGCCATCGCCGAAGCCCTCTCCCTCCGCTTCCAGGCGACCTCATGCCCATCCGACCGCGTCCGCCAGTGCCGGTGCGGGCGCCGGGGGCTGACGTGCGGAGAATCCTGCTCGCCGCGCTGGCCCTGCTGTGCGTGGTGCTGATCCAGGTCACCGTCCTGAACAGGCTGCCTTTGCCGGGTGGGACCGGGCCGGATCTGGTGCTGGTGACGGTGGTGGCGCTCGCCCTCGCGAACGGGCCCATGGCGGGCACGCTCACCGGGTTCGCGGGCGGACTGCTCCTCGATCTGGCCCCGCCGGGCACCTACCTGCTGGGTGAGACGGCCCTGGTCCTCTGCCTGGCCGGCTATGGGTGCGGGCTCATGCGGGCGGCGCTGGAACGCGCCCGGTGGCAGCCGGTGCCAGCGATGGCCGCGATGGCCGTGGGTGTGGTGGGCGGAGAGACGCTCACCACGGCCGTCGGGCTGATGCTGCGGGACCCGGGCTTCACCACGGGCACGATCGAGGCCGTCTGGCCGGCCCGCGTGGCATATTCGCTGCTGATCAGCCCCTTCGCGCTGTATGCCGCCGTGCGCGTGGCACGGTCGGAAGGCTGGCTGGTAGGCAGCAGGCGGCGTGATGGCGACCTGATCACTGCGCGTGAAGCACCCAATGCGCGGCCGGCGGCTGCCGGAAGTCTGGCGGGGCTGGCGGCACGGTCCGGGGCGCAGACGCTTCGCGACACGGGCTCGGGCCGCTCGCCGCGGCTGCGCCAGGCCGGGGCCCGCGGCGGTGACGGGTGGATCGGTGGCAGCCACCCGCCGCTTGGCCGGGGACAGCCAGGCGATGGGAACGGCCGCCGCGGCGCCCGTCAGCTACGGCTGCGGGGTGGCGTCGCGGGGTCGGCGGCCGGCCTGGCCACGTTCACCCCGTCACGCCGGCCCCGGGAGGTCCGGCTGCGCGCTTCGGCGTTGCGCGGGATGACGGGCGGATCAGCCCGGTCCCGGGCGGCCGGCCAG
>DAHUZQ010000182.1 GCA_027306495.1 Actinomycetota bacterium
CTCGGCCCGCACCAGCGAGACCTCATGGGGCTGCCGGTGGGCTCTCCCGCAGGCTCGCTGTCTCAGCCTACGCGGTAAGCCCGGGTCAGTCAGCATGCCGGCGCGGCCCGGACGCCCCGCCCGCTACCGCGCCATCAGTGATTAAGACGGCCATTCCCGGCGGATGATTCCCGCTTGGCCTGGCTATGGCATTCATACCAAATTCCGGGCGAATCGGAGGGCCGCTGCGCCGGCGGATCGGCCCGGCGACGTGGGCACTCCCCCATGAGGGCGCGGGCACTCCCCTATGAGGGCGCGGGCACTCCCCCATGAGGGCGCGGGCACTCCCCCATGACATCGTGTGCCCGGATCGACATGGCAGGCTGGATCCGGTGCCCGGCGGGCGGCGATTGCTGGCAGCCCTGGCCTGGTTCCCCGGTAAGCTTGCGATGTGTTCCGACGACGCAGTTCCGCGGCGGCCGACGTCTCCGACCAGGCTGACGTGGATGCGGCTGGCCAGGCCGCCCTCGACGCTTCCGCACAGGTCGGCCGAGCCTCCCGCGCCACCACCGCGGCAAAGGGCCGCCCCACCCCCAAGCGCAGCGAAGCCGAACGCCAGCGCCGCCAGCCATTTACCGCGCCCAGCGACCGCAAGGAAGCCAGCCGCCAGAGCCGCGGCCGCGACCGGGCTGAGCGCCTGCGGCGCTCGCAGGCGATGCAGCGCGGCGAGGACTGGGCGTTCCCGGTTAGGGACAGGGGGCCGGTCAAGGCGCTCGCCCGCGACTACATCGACTCCCGCCGACGGTTCAGCGAGTTCTACATGTACGGGCTGGTGGTGGTCATGGTGCTGGCCTTCTTCAAGTCCTCCACGACCGTGTTCCTAGTCCCGCTGCTGGTGCTGGTGGCGGTCCTGGCCATGCTGGTGGAAGGCGTCTTCATCGGGTACCGGATCAGAAGCCTGGCGCAGCAGCGGCTTCCCGGGGAGAGCACCCGTGGCGTGCGCCTGTACGCGGCCATGCGCGCCCTGCAGATCCGCCAGTTGCGGTTCCCCAAGCCCCGCATCAAGCCCGGCCAGAGCTACTGACCCCAGCGGGGGTTCACGCCCGGCCCCGCGGCGTAGTGTCCAGGCATGGATCACCGTCACCTGGGCCGCAGCGGCCTGAAGGTCAGTGAAATCGCCTACGGCAACTGGATCACCCACGGCTCCCAGGTGGAGGAGGACGCCGCGCTGGCGTGCGTGCGGGCTGCCCTTGACGAGGGCATCACCTCATTCGATACCGCCGACGTCTACGCCGGCACCCGGGCGGAGGAAGTGCTCGGCCGTGCCCTGCAGGGCGTCCGCCGCGAATCGGTTGAGATCTTCACCAAGGTCTACTGGCCGACCGGGC
Organism: Actinomycetota bacterium; assembly: GCA_027306495.1. Lineage (GTDB taxonomy): Bacteria > Actinomycetota > Actinomycetes > Streptosporangiales > Streptosporangiaceae > DAHUZQ01. Next base: position 1,368 of record DAHUZQ010000182.1, read on the forward strand.
CCGGGCCGAACGACCGGGGGCTGTCCCGCAAGCACATCATGGAGTCCGCGCACGCCTCACTGCGCCGGCTGCGGACCGACTACCTGGATCTCTATCAGGCACACCGGTACGACCACGAGACGCCGCTGGAGGAAACGCTGCGGGCGTTCGACGACCTGGTGCGCCAGGGCAAGGTCCTGTACGTGGGGGTGTCGGAGTGGCGCGCCGAGGAGATCGCCAGCGCCCTGCGCATCGCCGATCAGATGGGGTTCGACCGGATCGTCTCCAATCAGCCGCAGTACAACATGATCTGGCGGGTTATCGAGACCGAGGTCGCGCCGCTGTGCGAGCGGGAGGGCCTCGGCCAGATCGTCTGGTCACCCGTCGCCCAGGGCGTGCTCACCGGCAAGTACTCCCCCGGTGGGACTCCACCCGAGCGGTCCCGGGCAACCGACCCGTCGGGGTCGGGCTTCATCTCCGGGTACCTGAACGACGACCTGCTCAGCCGTGTGCAGAACCTGCGGCCGCTCGCGGAGCAGGCAGGGCTGACGCTCGCCCAGCTTGCCGTCGCCTGGGTCCTGCAGAACCGGGCCGTGTCCGCCGCCATCATCGGCGCCACCCGTCCAGAGCAGGTCCGCGAAAATGTGCGGGCGTCGGGAGTGAAGCTGGAAACCCCGCTGCTGCGCAAGATCGATGAGACGCTCGAAGGCAGGATCGTCCGTGACCCGGCGGAGACCGCGAGCCCGCCGCACCGGCCCTGAGCGCGCCAGCCGGGTGGGTGCTGGGCCAGCCGTGTGGGTGCTGGGCCAGCCGGGTGGGTGCTGGGCCAGCCGGCTGGGTGCTGGGCCAGCCGGCTGGGTGCAGGGTCAGCCGGGTGGGTGCAGGGTCAGCCGGGTGGGTGCTGGGCCAGCCGGGTTGGTGCAGGGTCAGTCTGGTGGGTGCAGGCTCATCGGGCCGTACTCTTCCCGGGTGTCCTCCAACAGCGTGACCTGATCCACACCCCCGGCGAGCAGATCGCGCCAGTTTTCCCCGAGCCAGGTCTCGGCGTCGCCCTGGGTGCCGAACGTCTCGTGATGCGCCGAGGGCGACGGCGCCGCTGTGCCGTCCGACTTCTCCAACCGCCAGGTCCAGGCCATATGTCCAGTCCTCCAACCAGGGATGGCAGGCCCGACCTTAGCGGACGGGCCACGTGGTCCGGGCCGGCGGGCCGGTCCGGTGAGCGTGACCGGGATGCTCGTCGCTGGCGGGGTTTAGCCTGGAAGAGCCCAAGCCATGCCCGCCCACCTGTTTGGTTTGTTAGGTTTTGTATCCGCCAGCACTAGCGGCGCGGGCACAGGAGGCAGGCCGGCCCATCCAGCGATCAAGGTGGTGACGACATGACGCGCATCGTCGTCGTGGGTGACCTGATGACCGACACCGTTGCCCGCGCCACGCTGCCGCTCGCGCGCGGCAGTGACACCCCGGCAACCGTCACCATGCACGGCGGTGGGTCGGGGGCGAACATCGCCGCCTGGCTCGCGGTAGAGGGCAGCGAAGTCGCCTTCGTGGGCCGCCGGGGCGCCGACATCGCCGGGCGCAACCGGGATATGGAACTCATGGGCTACGGCGTGGACGCGCGACTGGTGATGGATCCGGAACGGCCGACGGGCACCTGTGTGGTGATGGTCACCCACAAGGGAGACCACACGCTGCTGTCCGACCCCGGCGCGAACGCCGCCCTCTCCCGCGATGACCTCCCCGAGGACCTGTTCACACCAGGCGCCCACCTGCACCTGTCCGGCTACACCCTGATCAATGCCAGCTCCCGGCCGGCCGCTCTGGCCGCCCTCAGCCTGGCCCACGACGCCGACATGTCGGTCTCGGTGGACGGAGCCTCAGCGGCGCCGCTGGAACGGATGGGGGCGGAACCCTTCCTGGAGTTCACCAACGGCGCGCACCTGCTGGTGGTGAACGAGGCGCAGGCCCACGTCCTCACCGGGCGGGAAGAGCCCGCCCAGGCTGCCCGGGTTCTCACCGCCTGGTATCCCGAGGTGGTGGTGAAACTCGGGCCGGACGGGGCACTGTACGCCAATGGACGGCCCGAACCGGCTCACGCACCGGCGCCGGCGCTGGATCGGGCGGTCGATGGCACAGGCGGTGGTGACGCCTTCTGCGCCGGATTCCTGCAGCCGTGGCTGGACAAGAAGCCGCCATACGAGGCGCTGGTGAACGGATGCCGCCTCGCCTCCAGCGCCCGATCGCTGGTCGGCCCCCGCCCCGTGCTCTGAAGCCGGCCATGAATCCCTCCTTCCTCGGCGAGATGTTCTCGCTGGAGGGCCGGGTCGCGCTGGTCACGGGGGGCAATTCCGGTATCGGTGCGGCGATGGCTCGCGCGCTGGCCCGGGCCGGGGCCAGCGTCGTACTGCTCGCCCGGACCGGGACCAGCCTGCGGCAGACGGTGGCGGAACTGCGGGCCGAGAGATGCGTGGCCGAAGCTGTCGTCGCGGACCTGGCCGACCGGGCAGCGCTCGGCCGCGCCACGGTGGCCGCCGCCCAGCCCTTCGGGGACCCCGACATCCTGGTCAACTCGGCCGGCGTCAACCTCCGGCCGCCAATGAACGACCTGAGCACTGACGACTGGGACCACCTGCTGGCCGTGAACCTCACCGCACCTTTCCTGCTCGGCCAGGCATTCGGCCCGATGATGGCCGGCCGGGGCTTCGGGCGCATCATCAATGTGGTCTCCACCCAGGCGAACCGGGCCTTCGGGAACAGCGGCGGCTACGGCGCGTCCAAGGGCGGCCTGGCATCACTGACCAGGTCCCAGTCGGAGGCATGGGCCAGGTATGGAGTCTGCTGCAACGCGGTCTCGCCCGGCTTCGTCCCCACCGCCATGACCAGGGATGTCGCGGCGGACCCGGTGCGCTCCGCCGCACTGGCCGCCCGCACCATGACCGGCCGCAACGGGACGCCAGCGGACTTCTCCGGCATCACCGTGTTCCTGGCCAGCCCGGCCAGTTCCTACATAACCGGCCAAGTCATCGCTGTGGACGGCGGACTCTCCGCAACGTGAGCCCGGCTTGCACGACGCACCGCCGCCGGGACGGCACAATGACGGGCATGGCCCGACGCACTGCCACCCCGCCTCCGCCCGAGGACTTCGAGGAGAACATCGTCGACATCGATGTCTGCGAGGAGATGCGCGGGAGTTACCTCGAATACGCCTACTCAGTCATCTACCAGCGCGCGCTGCCGGACGCCCGGGACGGGCTCAAGCCGGTGCAGCGCCGGATCCTGTACCAGATGAACGAGATGGGCCTGCGCCCTGATCGCGGCCACGTCAAATGCGCGCGGGTGGTCGGTGACGTGATGGGCCGCCTGCATCCCCACGGGGACTCGGCCATCTATGACGCCCTGGTCCGCCTGGCACAGCCGTTCTCGATGCGCCTGCCGCTGGTGGACGGCCACGGGAACTTTGGATCCCTGGGCGGCGACGACGCGCCGGCGGCCATGCGCTACACGGAGGCGCGGCTGACCGAGGCCGCGATGGCGATGGTGGCCTCGATCGACGAGGACACGGTCGACTTCCAGCCCAACTACGACGGGACCTACAGCCAGCCCGAAGTTCTCCCGGCCGGGCTGCCGAACCTGCTGGTCAACGGTGCCTCCGGGATCGCGGTCGGGATGGCCACCAACATGGCCCCGCATAACCTCGGCGAGGTGGTCGCGGCGGCGCGGCACCTGATCGCGAATCCGGACGCGACCCTGGATGAGCTGATGCGGTTCGTGCCGGGGCCAGACCTGCCGACCGGCGGGCGGATCATCGGCCTGGACGGGATCCGGGAGGCCTACGAGACCGGCCGGGGCACCTTCCGCACGCGGGCGACGGCCAGGATCGAAAAGGTCAGCTCCCGCCGCACCGGGATCGTGGTGACCGAACTCCCCTATGGCGTGGGGCCTGAGAAGGTCAGCAGCCGGATCAAGGACCTGGTCGCGGCGAAGAAACTGGCGGGCATCGCGGACCTGAAGGACCTGACCGACCGGCACAGCGGCCTTCAGCTGGTGATCGAGATCCGGCCGGGGTTCCATCCCGAGGCCGTGCTGGAGGAGCTTTACCGGCTGACTCCGATGGAGGAGTCGTTCGGGATCAACAACGTCGCCCTCCTCGACGGCCAGCCCCGGGTGCTGGGCCTGCGTGAGCTGTTGCGGATCTTCATCGATCACCGCCTCGAGGTCGTACGCCGCCGCAGCGAGCACCGCCGCGCCAAGCGGTCCGACCGGCTGCACCTCATCGACGGGCTGATCATCGCCCTGCTCAACATCGACGAAGTGATCGCGGTGATCCGCAGCAGCGACGACGCCGCGGCCGCCAAGGAGCGGCTGATGGCTGTCTTCGATCTGTCGGCGGTGCAGGCGCAATACATCCTGGACACCCCGTTGCGCCGCCTCACCCGATATGACCGCCTGGAACTCGAGCGTGAGGGAGAAACGCTGCGCGGCGAGATCGCCGAACTCACCGCCATCCTGGAGTCGCCCGCCAGGCTGGCGGACCTGGTCTCCAGCGAACTGGCGAGCGCCGCCGAGCGGTTCGCCGACCCGCGCCGGACGGTGCTGCTGGAAAGCAGCGGCGCCACCCGCACCGCCGCGGTGCCGCTGGAGGTGGCTGACGATCCGTGCCTGGTGCTGCTGTCCTCCGCGGGCCTGGTCGCGCGTTCCCCTGTCGATGATGGGGATGCGGACGCCGCCGGCCGGGGGCCGTCAGGTGCGCCCGCCGGTGGCCGGGAAGCAGGACCACGCGCGCACCACGATGTGATCGTCTCGTGCGTCGGCTCGACGGCGCGGGGGACGATCGCGGCACTCACCTCACTAGGCCGGCTGGTGAGGGTGCAGGTGCTGGAGATCCCGGCGCTGCCCCCCAGCGTCCACTCCCCCACGCTGGCCGGAGGAGCGCCCGTCACCGAATTCGTCTCCCTGCGTCCCGGCGAGCAGGTGGTGGCGCTCGTGTCCGCCGAGGCGTCCGGCGCCGGCCTCGCGCTCGGCACACAGGCGGGCGTTGTGAAACGGGTCACACCGGACTACCCGGCCAGCGCGGAGGATTTCGAGGTCATCGCCCTCAAGGATCGCGACACGGTGGTGGGGGCCGTCCAGCTCACCAGCGAGGACCAGGACCTGGTCTTCATCACCAGCGACGCCCAGCTGCTGCGTTTCGGGGCAGCCGCGGTCCGCCCGCAGGGCCGCGCCGCATCCGGGATGTCCGGCATCCGGCTGGCCGCAGGCGCGCGGGCCATCTGGTTCGGCGCGATCGCCCAGCCCGGTGCGGCCGCGGCCGGGAGCTCAGCGGATGAGGCCGGGGGGGCCGGCGACCCGGACGCTCCGGGCGGGACACCGGCCGCGGGCCCGGTCGTGGTCACGGTCTCGGGGAGTGCGGGTGCGCTGCCCGGGACCGCGGCGGCGAGCATCAAGGTGACCCCGTACAGCCAGTACCCGGCCAAAGGCCGGGCGACCGGCGGGGTTCGCTGCCACCGGTTCCTCAAGGGCGAGGACGCGCTGGTGCTGGCCTGGGCCGGGCCCGCGCCCGCCCGGGGCGCCACCGATGCGGGCGCGCCGGTGGACCTGCCGCCAGCCGACGGCAGGCGCGATGGGTCCGGCACCCGGGTCACCCGGCCACTGACCGCCCTCGGCGGGCTCGCGCCGCGCGGCTGACCCACCCCCTCACCCAGGGGGGAACCCGGCTTCAGACGCAGGTGCACCGGGAACCCGGGGGTGCCGGGGAGCCCCGGCTTCAGATGTCGATGCGGGTGGGGTCCAGTTCGGTGGCCCCACCGACGATGAAGTCGCGCCGCGGGGCGACCTCGCTCCCCATGAGCAGGTCGAAGATCGACCCGGCGGCTTGCGCGTCCTCGACCCTGATCCGCCGCAGCGTGCGATGGCGTGGGTCCATGGTGGTCTCGGCCAGTTGTGCGGCGTCCATCTCACCGAGGCCCTTGTAGCGCTGGATGGGCTCCTTCCAGCGCTGGCCCTTGCGCTCGAGTTCGAGCAGGCTGCGCTGGAGTTCGGCGTCAGAGTAGGTGTAGACGTAGCGCTGCTGGCCCTTGCGGGGGTTGATGACCTCGATCCGGTGCAGGGGGGGCACCGCGGCGAACACCCGTCCGGCGTCGAGCATGGGCCGCAGGTAGCGATAGAAAAGAGTGAGCAGCAGGCACCGGATGTGCGCACCGTCCACGTCGGCATCACTCATCAGGATGACCCGCTGGTACCGGGCCGAGTCCAGGTCGAACGAGGCACCCGAGCCGGCGCCGAGCACCTGGATGATCGACGCGCACTCGGCGTTCTTGAGCATGTCCGACAAGGACGCCTTCTGGACGTTGAGAATCTTCCCCCGGATCGGCAGCAGGGCCTGGAACTCCGAGTTGCGGGCATGCTTGGCGGTCCCGAGCGCGCTGTCCCCCTCGACGATGAACAGTTCACTGCGGTCGTCGGCACTGCGGCAGTCCACCAGCTTGGCGGGCAGCGCCGAGGCCGCCAGCACTGACTTGCGCCGCTGGTTGTCGCGGTGCTCACGGGCGGCGATGCGGGCTCTGGCAGCCGAGGAGACCTTCTCCAGCACCGCCCTCGCCTGCGTCCGCAGCTTGCCTCTGGACTCGAAGAAGGCGCGCAGCTCAGTGGACACCACCTGGGCCACGAGCCTCGATACCGCCGGTGTGCCGAGCACCTCCTTGGTCTGGCCCTCGAACTGCGGCTCGGGCAGTCGCACCGAGATCACCGACGTCAGGCCTTCGGTGATGTCCTCCTTGGTCACCGCCTCGTCGCCGTTCTTGAGCAGCCGGACAGCCCTGAGCTGCTCGTTCAGCGTGCGGACCAGCGCGCGCTCGAAGCCGGTGATGTGGGTGCCACCCTTGGGGGTGGCGATGACATTGACGAATGACCGGGTGACCGCGTCGAACCCGCTCACCCAGCGCAGCGCCACATCGACGGCGAGTTCACGGTCCACCTCGGTCGGAGTCATGTGCCCCTGCTCGTCGAGCACCGGCACCGTCTCTGTGAAGTTGCCGGTGCCGGTCAGCCGGATCACGTCGGAGAGCGGTTCGCCCCGCGCCAGGTCCGCGCAGAACTCGCTGATCCCGCCATCGAACCGGAAGGTCTCCTCCCGTGGCCCTGTTCCTATGCCGCCAGCCTGCCTCCCGGCCGGGGCCAGCGCGCCGGCGGGCGCCGCATCATCATCGTGGCCAAGCCCTGGCTCGTGGTGCGCGGGCGTGGCTGAGGCGTCATCGGCGCCGGCCGGGCGTTCATCGCGGACCGTGATGGCCAGCCCGGGGACCAGGTAGGCGGTCTGGCGGGCACGCTCCCGAAGTGCCTCGAAGCCCCACCGCGCGTCCTTCACGAACAGTTGCGGATCCGGCCAGAACCGGATCCGTGTGCCGGTCGCCTTCCGGGCGATGGAGCGCACCTTGCGGAGCCCGGATCGCGCGGTGAACGGTGCGTCCGGCCCCGGCCCGGCGAACTCGCCCGGCACCCCCCGGCGGAAGCTGGCGGTCCACTCGTGGCCGCTCCTGTCAACCGCCACGTCCAGCCTGGCCGCGAGCGCGTTGACCACCGAGGCGCCGACACCGTGCAGGCCGCCCGATGCGGTGTAGGACCCGCCGCCGAACTTGCCGCCCGCGTGCAGGCGGGTCATCACCAGTTCCACGCCGGTCAGCCCGGTTTTCGGCTCCACGTCCACCGGGATCCCGCGGCCGTCGTCACGGACCTCCGCGGAGCCGTCGGCGTGCAGGGTGACCTCGATGTGAGTGCAGTGGTCGCCCAGTGCCTCGTCCACGGCGTTGTCAAAGATCTCCCACAGGCAGTGCATCAGCCCCCGGCTGTCGGTGGAGCCGATGTACATGCCGGGCCGCTTGCGGACCGCCTCCAGGCCCTCCAGCACGGACAGGTGCCGGGCGGTGTAGCCGTCGGGCCCGCCATGCGCCGTGGCGGCCCGGGTGGCGGCGCGGGTGGCTGGTTCGGCGGTCACGGGGGTCTCCTCGGGGTGCGCGGCCGGCTCGCGGCCTCATCGCAGACTAGCGGGCCAGAGCGGGTGGCCAGCGGAGGCACGCCGCCAGACATACCCGGCCACCTGGGAAAATGCTCAGGTACAGTGAGCAATGCGACGGATTTGGTCACGGCCGGGAGTCGTTCGCTCTTGGCGTAGTCCGGCCCGGCGGGAACGACGGCATCTGGCCCGGTGTTAGTTACCGAGAGATGATGGCAGTAGGTGCAGTAAGCAGAGACAGGCCGGCGCGAGTGCCGGCACGCGACGCGAGGGAGGCGACATGACCGGAGCCATGGCCCCAAGCAAACCCCTGAACGCCATGGACCTCTGCGATCGGTGCGGCGCCCAGGCTTATGTACGCGTCGTGCTGCCAGGGGAACGGGTGCTTTTGTTCTGCGCCCACCATGCACGTCAGCATGGTGACGCGCTGGCCAAGATCGCCGTGGAGATCCAGGACGAGACCGGCCGGCTGAGCACGAAGTAGCACCACTCGAACGCAGGCGTGGGCTCGCCGTTCCGGCGGGCCTGCTTGCTGTGTGCCATGTGACCGTGTGCCATGTGGCTGCGTGCCGGTGCCCGCACGGACTGTGCTGCGGTCCCGCCGCGGCCCACACGGTGGGCCGCGGCGGCTCAGTCGAGGTAATCCCGCAGTACCTGGGAACGCGACGGGTGACGCAGCTTGGACATCGTCTTGGACTCGATCTGGCGGATCCGCTCCCGGGTCACCCCGTAGACCTTCCCGATCTCGTCCAGGGTCTTGGGCTGGCCGTCGGTCAGGCCGAAGCGCATGGACACCACCCCCGCCTCACGCTCGGACAGGGTGTCGAGCACCGAGTGGAGTTGCTCCTGCAGGAGTGTGAAGCTGACCGCTTCGCCGGGCTGGATGGCTTCGGAGTCCTCGATGAGGTCCCCGAACTCGCTGTCGCCGTCCTCACCGAGCGGGGTGTGCAGGGATATCGGCTCCCGGCCGTACTTCTGCACCTCGATGACCTTCTCGGGGGTCATGTCGAGTTCGGCGGCCAGTTCCTCCGGCGTCGGCTCGCGGCCGAGATCCTGCAGCATCTGGCGCTGGACCCGGGCGAGCTTGTTGATGACCTCCACCATGTGCACCGGGATCCGGATGGTGCGGGCCTGGTCGGCCATCGCCCGCGTGATCGCCTGCCGGATCCACCACGTCGCGTAGGTGGAAAACTTGTAGCCCTTGGTGTAGTCGAACTTCTCGACCGCCCGGATCAGCCCGAGGTTCCCCTCCTGGATGAGATCCAGGAAGAGCATGCCCCGGCCGGTGTACCGCTTGGCCAGTGACACCACCAGTCGCAGGTTCGCTTCCAGCAGATGGTTCTTGGCACGGCGGCCGTCCTCGGCGATCCATTCCATGTCCAGGCGGGACGGCGGCTCGAGGGTGTGCCCGATCTCGGCCAGTTTCTCCTCGGCGAACAGCCCTGCCTCGATCCGCTTGGCCAGTTCCACTTCCTGTTCGGCGTTGAGGAGCGGAACCTTGCCGATCTGCTTGAGGTAGTCCTTCACCGGGTCGGCGGTCGCGCCGGCCGATGCTACCTGCGCGGCAGGGAGATCGTCGTCATCGTCCCCGAAGACGAAGGCCTCGTCCTCGCTCTCGGCCGGGCTCTGGGTGTCCCCGGGCGCGCCGGCGGCCGCCGGCGCGGCACCGTTCACCGCCAGGCCGGCCGGGGGCACACCGAGTTCGTCGCCCTCGACATCCTCGGCGTCTGGCTCCCCGGCGGCGTCGGCGCCGTCGAACTCGCTGCCACCTTCCTCGGCGAGGTCGGTGCCGAGGTCGTCGTCTGCCTCGACATCGACTTCGAGATCGACCGCCACCAAGTCGCTGAAGTCCTCCAGATCCACCAGGTCGCCCTCGCCATCGAGATCGACCCGCAGCGGGCCATCCTCATCCAGCACCGCCACGCTGCCCAGGACCTCCCCCGCGAACTCCCCCACCAGATCGTCATCGCCGGGCGCGCCCGACGCGTCGCTGCCACCGGCGTCCTGGGCGGGTGCGGCCAGTATCCGTGCAGCCCGGCCCGGCCCCGATCCGTTCGCGCTTACAGACGGCACGCTGTCATCATCGCCTTTCGGCCGACGCGATGCTGACGTTCCCCGGCCATTCCCACTTGTGGACACTGATGGCCGGTCCGCTCGGTTACGCCGGTCGCTCTGCCCTGGTTGGCCGTCCGCCCGGCTGCCTGTATCCATATCGTTATCTGAGGTGACCGCGTTACGGCCCTTGGCGCGGCGGTTCCGTGGGCGCTGGCCACCGCGTGTGGCGGCCCCGCCGCCACCGACAGCCTCCACCAGGGCCACGGGAGACTCTGCCGGGGGCTGGGCCGCGTCCTGGTCGCCAGCGTGCCCGGACGCCTGAGCCTGACGGCTCTGGGCCCGCTGGCTGGACTGCCTCCGCGCCGCGGATCCAGCAGCGCTCGCCACCGTGGTCACCCCTTCCCTAGCTGGACTGCGGACCGCCCAGCCGGCGCTACCGACTTTCGACACTGCGACCTGGCAGGCGACACGACACCTCTCCTGCGTATGCGAGCGGGGGAAACGGACCTTACTGCATGCACCCCACTACCGGGACCGTTCGGGACGGTCGGTCGCGCCCGGCACCCTCGACAGCGCGCCCGCCCTGCTCCTGTGCAACCACCATAGGTGGAGTCGAGGGGTAGCTCGTACTGCCAGGACACCGACGTGGCAACCATTCTCGCCGTCACGCGGGTCAGCAAGCCCTCCCACGCTACTGCCGTCATGCCCTCGCCGGTTTCCCCTCCGCGGTAACGGCCACGCCTTCAGAGGGACCGCGCCGGGGTACATGCAGTACCAGCACGGTCACATCATCGTCTTGTTCATAACCCGTAAGCATGCGGTCAACCAGGTATTCGAGCAGTTTCGCCGGGTTCTCGGCCGTCTCGGGCGGTGCCTGCGCGGCGACCGCGACCAGCTCGTCAAGGCCCGCGTCCAGCCCCCGCCGCCGGTTCTCGACGAGGCCGTCCGAGTAGAGCACCGCGGTCGTCCCCGGCGGCAGGCGGAAGGCGTAATGCTGGCGTGGGCTCGCCCATCCCAGCGGTGTGCCGGCCTCGCCGAGGTCGAAGCGCGGCGGGGCGTCAGCAGACATCAGCAGCGGGGGCGGGTGCCCGGCATTGCCGGCCAGGCCCTCCCCTGAAGCCGGGTCGAAGACGAGGTAGGCCACCGTGGTCACCTGCTCGTCCAGTTCGGTGGCGGTGAACAGCCGGTCCAGGCCCGCCAGCACGGCGGCGGGACGCGGGTCGGTCAGCGCCAGCGCCCGCAGAGCGTTGCGCACACGTCCCATCCCGGCCGCGGCGGTCAGGCCCTTGCCCATGACGTCGCCCGCCGCGATCGCCAGCCTGCCGTCGCCGAGCCGGAAGGCGTCGTACCAGTCGCCGCCGATCTCCATGTTCCGGGTGACCGGCAGGTAACTCGCGTCCAGGATGATGCCAGGGACCGACGGCAACTGGTCGGGAAGCAGGCTGCGCTGCAGGGTCTCCGCCGTGGTGTGCTCGCGCTCGAACAGCGTGGCGCGTTCCAAGGCAAGCGCGCACTGGCCCGCGAGCGCCTCCAGGAAGACCCGTTCCTCATCGGTGATCGTCCTGGGGCGGGTGAAGGAGAACCGCAGCGCCCCCAGCGCGGACCCGGCGGCCAGCAGTGGCATCCCCACCCAGGAACGCTCGTCCGTGTGGGTGATGAAGAGCTCGACATCGGCCAGCCCGTCAAAGTACCGCCGCAGCGCATCCGGGCTCTCCAGCAGCAGCGGCTTACGGGTGGTGATCGCCATGGTGATCACGCTGGGCACATCGAGCGGGATGTCCCCGGCCGGGGCACCCGGCCCCTCGGGCAGGTTCGTCGGGTTGATGGTGTGCACCCGCAACCGCTCCGGGTCGAGGAGGGCGACCGCGGAGCGGTCAGCTCCGATGGCCGACCGGCCAACTTCGGTGATCACTTCGACCACCTGCTCCACCGTCAGGGCCTCCGCCAGCATGGAGGTCGCCTGCTGCAGCCGGGCGGTGCGCAGCGCCGCCGCCGAAAGTTGCTCGGTGAGCCGGCCACGCATCTCCTCAGCTTCCCGCTGGGCGGTCACATCTGTGCTGGCGCCCACCCATTCGATGATCTTGCCGTCCCGCTCGATCGGGACCGCCCGCACGTCGTAATGACGGTAGGACCCGGTCTTGGTGCGCACCCGGTAGCGGCTGTCGAAAATCCTCCCCGCATGGACGCACTCACGCCATTCCCGCTCGACCCGTTCCCGGTCCTCCGAGTGCACCGCGTCGAGCCAGCCGTTTCCCAGGTACTCCTCCAAGCTCTGCCCGGTGATCCAGCGCCACTCCGGGGAGTCTTCCGCGATCTGCCCGGTCGGCGTGGTGACCCACACGACCTGCGCACCCGCCTGCACCAGGGAGCGGTACCGTTCCTCGCTGCGCCGGACCGCCTCCTCCGATCCCCGCCGCTCGGTCACATCGACCGCGATGAGCGCGACACCGCCGATTCCGCCCTCCGGGTCATGGGAGGGGAACCACGAGAATGCCCAGTGCCGGGCCAGCACTTCCGGCGGCGGATCGGCACTGCCGTCCCCGTCCGCTGGCTGAGCGTCCGCTGGCTGAGCGTCCGCTGGCTGAGCGTCCGCTGCCGGGCCGGCCGCTGGCGAGCCGGCCGCTGGCGAGCCGGCCCGCTGATCCGACTCGAACAGGGGTTCGTCGTGGGCGAGCACGTGCCGGATGGCCGACTCGGCGCGTGATCCGAGTGGCTCCGGCCATACCTGCGAAGGAAGTTTTCCCACATGGGCGGCCGCGTCCCGGCCGTGCAGCCGCACAAGGCACCGGTTGATCCGCCGGAACCTCAGGTCGGTGCCGAAAAAGGCGAAACCGATCGGCGCCTCGCGGAGGAGTGTGGCCAGCAGCGCCGAGTCGGACACGTCAAGCCCGGACATCAACGGCTGCGGCACGGAAGTTTCCATGCTCATGGTCCGGACTCCCCGCCGGTGAGAGAGCCTGTCATCCAAAGGCTCCTTCCTGCCCACAGCGGACACATGCAGGCTAGCGGGAAGTGGGCCAAAGGGGGGAGCCAACGGCCGGCCGGGACCGCTCACATTTTGCATCCGCATAACCTCAACACGTGCGAATGGTGAAGAGCACAGATCGTGCACGCTTCGGCACAGATCTGCGAAACTGGTGCGCGTGAGTGCGCAGGGCCCACACCGCGAGTCCCCCGGGCGCGCCGGCCGGCCCGGACACCGGCGGCAGCCCCGGCAGGTGCCCAGCCAGTCCCCCCCGCCCGGGGCACTGTTCACGGAGATGCTGAAGGCCGCCAGGGAACTGCTGGCGGTCCGCAGCCCCCTGGACGCCGAGATCATGGTCAGTGAAATGCTCGGCACCTGGTGGTCCCAGCCCACCGGGGCGCCGCGGCGGGGCCACCCGGCCGATCTGGAGGAACTCATCGGCGAACGGCTGGTGGAGTGCGCAGCCGCCGATGGCAGCCCGGCGGCGCTCGCCCTGCTGTCCGGCATCGCGTGCCTCGGAACGCCGCGGCAGGCCGCGCTTGCTGAGCGCGCCGCACTGACTCTGCTCGAGCAGGGTGTTCCCCGGCCGGCCTGGGCTGACCTCGTCGGCGCGGTGGCGGTGAGCGAGTGCTACCTCAACTCCGACCGCTATGGAGACCAGGACGAGGTGGTCTGCACCTTCAGCTACGCCGGCTCCGACAGGCACGCGCTGGTCCTGCTCATCGACTACAACGCGGTCGGCATGCTGCGGGACGGATGGGTCACCTCGCAGGTCGGCATACTGCTGGAGCGGGGCCGCGAGAGTCAGGTCAGGCCGCCGGACGGCACCGGCCAGGGGGGGTTCCGCCAGCTCGGCAGCCGTGACGCGCGGCGCTTGCTGGAGTCCGCGCTGACGATGACGCAGACGGCCCCAGGTCCGCCTGTCAGCGAATCGTTCGCGGCGTACCACGCCTTCATACGGGCGCGGGTCCACGCCCTTCCGCCCACGGGTGGGACGGATGTCGCGGCCCTGCCAGCCGGGTCACCGGCCGCGATGCTGGCCACCGATGGTCCGGGATGGCCGGACGCGGCGCTCCAGCGCCAGGCCTGGAGCGCTGACCGCCGGGCCATGCTGGGCGTGACGTTCCTGGCCGCCGACGAGGCCGAGGGACTGTCGGACCGCACGGCGGCCAGCAGGTGCACCGACCACATCATCAGCTACGGATGTGACCGGGACTTTGGCCGGCCACTGCGGATGAGCCCAGCCAAGGTGGAGACGTTCCTGCTGGACTGGCTGCCGCGCAAGATCATGCTCACCACGGCGCAGCAGCACGCGATGCCACACGTGCTGGCCGCGTGGGCACGCTGGGCCGGCAAGCGCCGCGGCCTCCCCGGGCCGCTGATCGATGAGACGGTGGAAGCCGTCTACCGGGCGCTGGGCACTTTCGCGACGGTCTACCGCGACCCTGCGACGTTCGGGCTCGACGCCGTGCTGGTGGCACGGTTGCTGCCGGACGCCGATCTCGAGGCCCTGCCCCGGCGCGCGTTCGCCTTCCCGGTCCTGCGCGGTCACTACCGGGGGGCCGACCTCGCGGACCTGGACCCGGCCGAACCCGCTGCCCGGCGCACCCTGCTCGCCGCCGATCACGACGACGCCCACGGCCGGCCCCTGAACGAGCAGCACCTGGCGCGCCATCTGGTCCTCAGTGACCGGCTATGGCGCGGTGACCCACCGGAACTGTGGGCCGCGGCCCAGCGCATGCTCGACCGTGGCGAAGACAGGCACGCTGTCGCCCACACCCTCATGTATGTGATCCGGGACGCTGGCGATGATCCCCGGCGACTGGCGGCGGAACTGGCCGACCTGCCCTGAATCCGCGCCGCCCCGCTCGGCAACGCAGCCGCTGTGGCGGTGGTCCGCGGCCCCCGGCCAGTCCCCCATGGCGGGTCAGCGGCCGCCAGTCAGGTCCCCCGCCGCGACGGTGAGGTCGGCCGCCGTGATGGTGGTCAGATCCACCGGGCTCGCGGCATCCCCGAGATCCGCGATGCGCATGTCCCGTGCGGCGCACGCCCTTTCAAACAGCGAGCGGACGAACCGCCCGTTCCCCAATTCATCGATCTGCCCACGGCCGCAAGCCGAGCCGAAGATGTCCCCGAGCACCGGCAGCGCGCCCGGGCCGAAGGAGTCGCCAGCCTGCTCGGCGAGCATGAGGGCGATCCGGGCCAGTTCGGCGGGCTGGAAGCTCGGGAAGTCGATCCTGATGTTGAACCGCGATGACAGGCCGGGGTTGCTCCGCAGGAACCGGTCCATGTCGCGTGGGTAGCCGGCCAGCACCACCACCAGCCGTTCCCGGTCATCCTCAGCCCGCTTGAGCAGGGTTGCCACGGCCTCGGCGCCGTAGGCGTCGCCGCCGGTGTAGCCGGGGTTGTAGAGCGAGTAAGCCTCGTCGATGAACAGCACTCCACCCAGGGCGGAGTCGATCAGCTTCCCCGTCTTGATCGCGGTGGAGCCGAGGTGTTCGCCGATCAGGTCGGCGCGGTGCGCCTCGATCACTTCCGGCCGCACCAGCAGGCCGAGCGCGGCGAAGATCCGCCCGAGAATCCGGGCGACCGTGGTCTTGCCGGTGCCGGGCGGGCCGGTGAAGACGAAGTGGCGGGCCGGCGGAGCGGACGACAATCCCTGCCGGTCGCGGACCCGGGCAACCCGCAACTGCGCGGCGATCTCGTGGACCTGGCGCTTGACAGGCTCCAGGCCGATGAGCGAGTCCAGTTCGGCGAGCGCGCTGTCCACGCTCGGGGGCTCGGAGTAGCCACGGAAGCGTGCGGTCAGTTCGGAGTAGGAATGCTCGATGTCGTCAGCGTCGAGCGTGAGCAGATCGGCCGCGGTCGGCTCGGCCAGCGCCGCCATGACCCGGACATCGCGTGCCTGCCCAGCCCTGTCCAGCAGGCTCCGGATGAACCGGCCGTTGCCCAGTTCATCACCGAGCCGGCGCCGGTCCACCTCATGCATCATCCGGATGAGCGCCTCGCGCGCCTGCGGCGTGAGCACCTCCCCCCGCTGCTCGAGGGCCGCCAGCGCCAGCGCGGTCAGTTCGCCCCCGGAGTAGCCGGGGAATTTGATCCGGAGTCCGAAGCGGGAATTGAGGCCCGGATTGCTCGACAGGAACTCCTCCATCTGGCGCTCATAGCCCGCCAGGATGACGACGAGGTCGTCCCGGTCGTCCTCCGCGCGCTTCAGCAGGGCCTGCACCGCCTCGTTCCCGAACCGGTCGGTTTGGCCCTCGCCGTTGTTGACCAGGCTGTAGGCCTCGTCGATGAACAAGATGCCGCCGAGCGCCGAATCGAGCAGTTCGTTCGTCTTGATCGCAGTCGCACCCAGGTACTCACCGACCAGATCGGCCCGTTGCGCCTCCACCACCTGCGGGGAGTCGAGCAGTCCCGCGGCGTAGTAGATCCTGGCCAGGACACGCGCGACCGAGGTCTTCCCGGTCCCCGGCGGGCCCAGGAACACGAAGTGATGCAGGGGCTTGTCAGCGTTGTACCCGGCCCGGGCCCGGCGGCGGGCGGCCTCCACCGAGGCCGTGAGCTGGCGTATCTGCTCCTTGACCGGCTCAAGCCCGATCATCGCGTCGAGTTCGGCCATCGCCTGCTCGACCGTGATCTCCGGGAGGTCATCGGCGGAGGTGCCGCGGGCAGGGCCGGGGGTGGCGCGGGCGCCATCGGCGGCGCGCACCCCGGGCAAGTCCCGGGGCCTGCCACCATCGGCGGCTGGCCTGCTGTCCGCAGTGCCGGCTCCCGCGCGTGTCAGGGCCACGGCACCCGGCGCCCCGAGCACGCCGCGGCTCCCGAGCCGGGCATGCATCCGGGTGGCCTGCAGGATGCTGACCAGGCGCCAGGCCACCACGGCAGCCGCGAGCAGCCACGCCGAGCCGACGGCCAGCAGCCGGTCTGCGGGCAGGAGTGCCCACAGGAGCAGCGCGGGCGGGAGCGACCAGATCAGGGTCCAGGCCACGGTCCGGCAGGGAACCCGGGCTGACGAAAGCGCCCGTGCGTGCGCCGCCGCGGCCATCACGAAGGGAAGCAGGACCAGCGGGAGCACCACGATGGTCGCGGGCTGGGTCTTCGCGGATACCGCAAAAATCACCAAGGCACCCGCAGCCGCCACGGCCAGCGAGGCGAGGACCGATCGGTGTGCCCGCCACAGGGCCACCGGCGCATAGCAGAGAACCAGCATCAGCAGCAGGTCGCCCACTCGCGCGGGGACGGCCGCGAGCAGCACCGCCCCAGCCATCAGGGCGAGGATTCCCAGCAGCTTGAGCGGCAGGGGGAGCCGACGGATGACCACCCAGAGCCGGCTCCGCCGCCCCGGTCCCGCGTTCCCGCTCGTCACCGAACCCTCGCGTGGCCCATATCACTCCCTCGTACTGTTCTCTGTATAGCGCATTACCACACGCATACGCGGGCACACGATCGGATACCGGAGCGAGTCGCCGGGAATCGTCCATTCGCATCGAACCATTCCCAGCCAGCGCAGCCGTTCGGGTGCCCGGGCGCGCGGTCATTCGGCATCATGGCAGGGCCACCAAGGGCACCCGACCGAGGAGAGCCATGCACCGGATCGAGGCAGAACGCATGATCCCGGGCCGTGGAGAGCCCATTACCGGGGCGGTGGTGGTAATGGACGGTGCGACCATCAGCTACGCCGGCCCGGCAGCGAGTGCGCCGCAGGCTCCCGCCGCGGTCCGGCACCGGGCGCAGGTGGTCATGCCCGGGTTGTGGGACTGCCACGGCCATTTCCTGGGGGTCCGCACGCTCGACCTCGCCCGGATGCCGATGGAACCGCTCGCGCTGCGGGCCGCACGGTGCGCCGCCGACCTGCGCAACGCATTGGACGCGGGCGTCACGTCCGTCCGGGAGGTGGGCGGATTCGGCGTTCACCTCGCACGGGCGGTCACCGAGGGAGTGCTGGACGGGCCCACGATCTATGGCGCGGGAGCCATCATCAGCACCACCGGGGGTCATGGGGACCTGCATTCCTATCCGCTGGACTGGATGGATGGCCATGTCCGCGCAGAGGGCACGCAGTGCCTGGCCGACGGGGTCCCTTCCTGCCAGCGTGCGGCGCGGGAACAGTTGCGCAAGGGGGCCCGGATCATCAAGGTGTGCGCCTCCGGAGGTGTCACCTCCGAACTCGACGACCCGGTACACCAGCAGTTCACGGTCGCGGAGCTGCGCGCCATCGTCGAAGTGGCCGCCATGGCGGAGCGGTCGGTCGCCGCGCACTGTCACGGCAAGCCCGGGATCATGGCCGCGCTCGAGGCAGGGGTGCACACCATCGAGCACGGCACCTACCTCGACGAGGAGTGCTGTGACGCGATGGCCGAATCCGGGGCGATCCTGGTGCCGACCCGGACGATCATCGAGGAGATGCTCGCCGCGACGCAGTACATGCCGGACTACGCCAGCGCCAAATTGCGGGTTGTCGCGGGTACCCACGCTGAAGCCGTGGCCCGCGCCCGGGAGCACGGGGTCACCATCGCGGTCGGCACCGACATCGCGATGACCGGCATGGAACTGCCGAACTCCTGGGGACGGAACGGCCGCGAACTCGCGCACATGGTCACGCTCGGCCTGACGCCCCTGGAGGCGATTGAGGCCGCCACCGCGACGGCGCCCTCAACGCTCGGAGCACAAGCCCCCCGGTCGGGCGTTCTGGAGGCCGGCTATGACGCGGACGTGATCACGCTGGACGCCGATCCACTCGACGACATCACCGTGCTGGCCGACCCCGCGCACGTGACGGGCGTCTGGACCAGGGGCCGCCAGGTCAAGGGCGGCGGCGGCAAGGCCGCCTGATCCGCTGGCCCCAGGCCCGCCTGGCCGCCTATGCGCATCGTGCGGAGTCCCACCCGCGCGATCAGGTTCGCGTAGCGCTCCTTGATCTCGCGTTCCGGGCGGGCGACCGAGTCGATGCCCTCGTTGTAGTCCCTGGCCCGGCTGGTCGCTTCCGCGGACGCGGCCCGATGAGCCTCCTGCCGCTCGGCCAACTGTTCACGCCGCCTCATCTCCGCATCGGCGTGCTGCGCTCCTGCGCGCGCCAGAAATCGCGGAACTCCTGGGGCCGACTGGAGCCGCCGGATACTGGCCCAAGTAGCTCAGGTTTTCGTCGCGAATTTTTGCCCCGCCTGGGTGACGTGCGCGCCTGGTGGTGGGACGGCGTGTCCTCGCGAATTTTGGCCCCACCTTGAGCCGGATCGTGGCGTGCGTGTTGTCGGCGCGGAGGGCTCCCGCAGGGCAGCAGCGAGCGGCCGATCGCGGA
>DAHUZQ010000184.1 GCA_027306495.1 Actinomycetota bacterium
TCGCCGCACTCGCCCTGGCAGGCCTGTCCTCACTGCCGTTCGCCGCTGGGCTGAGCCCGCTGCATCCCGTGCTCTGGCTGGAAACGACCGCGACATTCGCCTTCGGCGTTGCCTGGCTCGTCAAGGGCCAGGCGATCCTGCCAGACCGCCCCGCACCGTCGGCAATCGGCCGGCGGCCGCAGACCGGTGCGCGGGCACCCTGATCCGTTCCATCCCCGCGCGCCGGCGTGGCTAAGCGCATCGGGTTCCGGCAGGCCAGACGCGGGTCGTACAGCAGCGGGGCCTCTCGCCCGCCCCCGAATGCGGCGATCGTGGTCCAGCCTGGCTCCAGCCGGGCGGTGAATGGCCGCGAGCCGGCCGGAACGGCGCGATGCCCGCCGCTGGCGTAGGCGCGGGGCGGGCCGATCGGGAAGCCGAATCCGATCACGGCCCGGCCGGTCAGGAAGCCCTGGCCGCGCTCCAGTGGCCACCGGCGCCATTGCCGGACACGACCTGATAGCTCCCGGACATCGAATTGCCCGACACCGATCCAGAATAGGTGATTCCCACCGAGCCGACGGTGCCGAACCGGATGACGCCGCCGTTCACGGTTCCGTGTATGGGCATCGTGGTAGCGGGAGCGGACAGCCGGATGGTCCCGCTCAGCCTGGATCCGTCCTGATGCCACCGCAGGATGAAGGTGCCCGAGTATGACCCGCCATACTGGCCCGACCACTTGCCGGAGAGCCCGGCAGGTGCGGCGGGCGTGACGGAAGCCGGGGAGGACGCCGCCGTGCCCGCAGCGGGCGCGGATGTCGTGGATGTCGTCGTCGTGCCGGTGGGCGCGGAACTGCACGCGGCGGCGAGCAGCAGGGCCAGCGGTGCGACGAGGATGAATCTGTGCAGCGGCATGTCAGTGCTCCTTTGCCGACGATGAATGTCCTCACCCGCACGACTATCCGGGCGGCGGTTTGGGTGGGCTGAAGGCCGGCTTAAGGCCGCCAGGCAGTCGCCTGTGTGAGCGGCACGGGCACGACGGTGAGCTCCCCCATCCGCCGGGCGTAACTGGCGTAGCGCCGGCGCGCCTCGCCGTGACGGCGCAGCCGCAGCTGGCCGGCGATGAGCGCGAGCCAGGCGTCTTCGTCGTAGGGCTCGCGCTCCAGGAGCTGGCCGAGGTAGCTGACCGCGAGCTCGTCATCGCCCCGGCCGTCGGCCAGCCGGGCGAGCAGTCGGAGCACCATCAGCAGCCGGGAACGGGCTTCTTCCCGCGCCTGCACCGCCCAGTCCTCGTACAGGTCCTCCTCGAGGAAGTCGCCCGCATAGATCTGCCGGGCGCGCCGCAAGGCGCCCTCGGCGGCGCTGCGCTCGCCATCGGCCATGAGGTCGATGCCCTGGTCGGCTGTCCGGAGAAACTCGATCAGGTCGACATCGAGATGCTCGGGCCGCACCGCGATGGTCCTCGTGTCGGCGGTCAGGTAGTGGTCGGGTGGGTGCTGCCGGCTTGGATCCAGGACCTTGCGAATGGTGCTCAGCGCCACCGACAGCCGGTTGCCCAGCGGCTCAGGGTTTTCCTCCGGCCACAGGGCCTCGGCGGCGGCATCCCGCGTCATCGGCCGGCCTCGCCGGGCAACCAGGACCTTCAGCAGGTCTCTGGCCTTGCGGGACTGCCAGGCCGCCAGCGCGACCGGCTCTCCGGCCCGAATTACGGCGAACCGCCCCAGCGAAACGATCGCCACATCACGCGGGCTGCCCCGGCGCGCGGCCGCCGCCCGCCCGGCCACCCCGATGGCGGGCGCAACTCCCATCGCCGCCAGTTCCCGCTGGGCGAGTTCGGCGGCCTGCGCATCGTCGGTGAGGACAGCCAGAGCCAGGCGTGCGCGGGCCGCGCTGACGGGATTGCCGATGTCCTCCCAGAGTTCGATCGCCGCCCGCAGCCGGCTTTCGTCGGCGGGGGAGACGGATGCGCTGTACAGCTCCAGTGACTCCGCCAGGGCCGCCCGGTCGCCGGTGGCGCGGGCATGGGCCTGCGCCATCCGCGCGAACGTTCCGGCCGCGGTGGCGTCCCTGGCGGCCAGCTCCACCTGCGCGGCGGCACACAGGGCCGCGGCGCGTTCCAGGCTGCTTGCCCTGGCCATCGCGTCGGCGGCGATTGCGCGGGCGGCGCTGATGTCCTCTTCCGCGAGTACCCTGGCGAGCCCGCAGAACGCCGAAACCAGAGTGTGTGCGTCGTCCACCTCGGCGGCGAGCGCCGCGGCGCGCTCGAACGAGCCGCGGGCCCTCACCATGTCGCCACGCTGACGGTACAACTCGCCGTACAGCACCTCGATGAGCGAGGCGTGGAGCGAGCCCAGCGCCTCATAGATGACCGCCGCGTCGGCCAGGGCCGCGCGGGCGTCGTCCAGTTCACCGAGGCGCAGGTGGGCTTCCGCTTTGTTGGTGAGGGCGAGCGCGGAGAAGAAGCGGTGGCCCTCACCGGTTTCCAGAGCCTGCTCCGCCTCCGCGATGGCTTGCCGGTAAGCACCACTTTCCAGCGCGCGGGAGGAGGAGTTGGCATGGATCCTGGCCACCTGAACCAGGTCGCCGCCCTCACGCGCGGCCGCGAGCGCGAGGCGGTACTCCTGTTCGTTGCGCTCGCGCTCGCCGTGGCTGGCAGCCGCGAGCGCCAGCGCGACATGCGCCGCTGCCCGGGCGCACGAGTCGCCGCTGGCGCCGGCCTGGTGCAGTGCTATCGCGGCGAGTTCCGCGGCGGCGTCGGCCTGACCCTGGCTCCACAAGGTGGTGCTGAGCCATGCTGTCACCATGGCGTCGTCGGCACCCAGCCGGGCGGGGTCGTGCGCGGCCGACAGCGTCGCGGCAGCCGCCAGGGTCTGGCCGCGCAGGTAGAGCAGCACCCCGTACCGCCACGCCACGCTGGCAGGCAGCGCCCCCGGTCCGCGCGCCCGCTCGACTTTGGTGAACAGATCGATCGCCGCGTCCCAGTCGCCGACCGCCTGCAGTGCCTCGGCCAGGACGGCATGCAGATCGGGGTCGCTGGCGGTGCCGTGGAGTCGCAGCACCTCGATCACGCGTGCCGCCGCGCCGCCACGGATAAGTTCCGGCCCGCGGCGGCGCAGGAACGAGCGTGCCGTCTCCCCGGCTCCGGCGGCATAGCACTCCAGGGCTTCCTGCAGGCGGGCGTGGTCCTCCAGCCAGCGCGCGACCCGCTGGCGCAGCGGGTCACTGCCGGTGCCCTGCGCGGGGAGGGCCCCGATCAGCACCGGGGACAGCCGGTAGAAGCCGGGCCCGCCGGCTTCTACGAGCAGGCCGCGTTCGCGCAGACCTTCGAGTTCGTCCGGGCTGGCTGGGGCCGCCACCCCCGCGAGCACCCCGGGGTCCACGCGAGGTGCCACCGCCGCGACAGTGAGGATCCGCCGGGAGCCTGGTTGCTCACTGGCGAGCAGATCCTGGGCGAAGTGCTTCCACGCCCGGCCGCGGCTGTGCCGCAGAAGTGTCAGCGCCCGCCCGCGCTCACCGGGATCGAGCCGCTCCAGCCTGTCCAGCAGCAGCGCGAGCGCGGCGGCGCAGCCGCCGGTGAGCGACCAGCACTCCTGCGCCAGGGCCGATGACGGGCTCCCGAGCCGCAGCTGGACCAGGTCGGCTGTCTCGCCGAGGGTGAAGCTGAGGTCGGGGGCGGTCACTTCGAGCAATTCCCCGCGTCCTTGCGCCCCGCCGAGCCCCAGTTCGGGCAGGCTCCTCCCGGACAGCACCAGGTGAAGCTGCGCGGGCGCCGTCAGCGACAGGACCCGGAGCAGGTGACTGGCCGACTGATCCGGGCCGACATGCTCAAGTCCATCCACGACCAGCAGCAGGTCATCGTGCAAGGTCTCGGCCAGCTCGCACAGCAGCACCGCTCGCCGCTCGGCCAGGACCAGTCGGTCGTCCGAGCCGGTGGCGGCCGCGATCTGCGAGCGGTGTGGGGCGGGAAATTCCCCGAGGGCTGCCGCGATCCGGGCCGACAGGGATTCAGCCGGGGCATCGGCGGGACGTACCCTCACCCAGCGGGCCGCCCCCATGCCCGCGATCTCGGCCAGCGCTGTGGTCTTTCCGTAGCCAGCGCCCGCGACCACGAGGGTTGCCCGGCGGGTGCGCGCAGCCGACAGGAGGCCGGTGACCCTCGGACGGGGAAGGACGGTGGGCCCGCGTGCCTCCCGCGTCCCCGGTGTCTGCGAGGTGTCGCCCACCCGTCGCTCCTCTGTCACGCCCGCCCCACCGGGCGTCAGGGCCACCGCGACCACGACGGCTCCGTAGCCGGGAGTGTACTTGTGCGCGCCCTTTGTCCGGTTGCTATCAGCGGCAGACAGAGAACGGGAAACCCCGCGGTATTGGCGCCGTCAAGATCTTGCGCCCATCCGGACGGCGGCGCTACATTTACCCCCTACTGCGGTAGGTACTACCCAGCCCACTGGAGGGACGGCCAAGCGATTACCTGCGTAAGTTCTTCAGCGATTCGATGGTCAATGGCTTGGCAGCGGCCATGCGGTGTGGCCTGAAGCTCTCCGGCGTGGGGCAGGTCATGGACGGGAACGGCTTCCCGGTGGGCTCCGGCAATGGCGGGACTGGCCCGTCGAAGTCCTCGACCCGCTGCGCTCCCCTGAACTGGGCCAGGCCACCAGGAATTCATGCTCGGCGGAACCTGCGGTGCGGCTTGCGGCCGTGACGGGCGCAGGCCGCGCCGCACATGGTGAGCCGGCGGTTGGCCCGCCAGGTCAAGCCGGCGCAACCACTGATTGGTGTGACGCACATCAATGCCGTGACCCGAAGATACGAAAGCTGGCCAACCATGAAAGAAGATCTCCCCCACCCGTCAGCGGGTGAATCGCCAGAGCTAGCCGACCGTCCATCCGGGCTCCCCCGCATGCGCCGCCGTGGCACGGCCTTCGGCATGCTGGCCGCCGGTGTCGCCGTCAGCCTCGCTGTCGCAGCGTGCGGCAGCAGCAACGGTGGCAAATCGAGCGGCAGCGGGTCAGGCCCGATCAATGTCGGTGTGATCGGCCCGATGACCGGGCCCGCGGCCGAGATAGGCAACCTCATGTCGGGCGCCTGCTATGCCGCGGTGCTGGACGTGAACAAGGCGGGCGGCGTACTCGGCCGCAAGCTCAACTGTGACCTGGTCGACGACACCGGCGACCCGGCGGACGCCGTCCCGAACGTCACCAGAGCACTGGCCACCACCAGCAACCTGGACATGGCGGTCGGGCTGGAGTCCAACACGGCGGCGACGACCATCCCACTGGTGAACAACGCCCACATCCCTATGGTGTCCACCAACGGCCTGGTCGCCTACGACAAGACCAAGGACGCCTACTTCTGGCGGATGACACCCTCCGATGACCAGAACGGCGCGGCCTTCGTCGCCTGGGCGCAGCGCAAGGGCTACAAGCGGTACGCCGTGGTATTCCAGAACAACATCGGAGCGCAGGGGAACGAGCCCGGCGTGGTTGCGGCCGTCAAGAAGATCGGCGGCACGATGACCACCAACATCACCATCCCGGGCGACGCGTCGTCCTATTCCAGCGTGGTCGCCAAGGTGCTGGCCGGCAAGCCGCAAGCACTCATCCTGGCCGGTGACCCGCAGACCTCCGCCACCTTCCTGTCCGAGTACCGCCAGCTCAACGGTGGCAAGGTGCCGCCGGTCGTGACCTCGACGGACTCCATCACCCCGGCCTACTTCAGCGCGGTCAAGAAGGTGATGGGCACGGCCTACGTGACGCACGACATGGCGTTCATCGGCAGCTTCGTGAGCCCGACCAGTCCGGCGTTCTCGATCTACAAGAAGGCGGTGTACGGCGCCTCGCAGATCAAGGACCCGGCCACCATCCTCGGCGTCGGCGTGATCGCATCGATCTACGACGGCATCAACCTCATGGCGCTGGCCATGGACGAGGCACACAGCGCCAGCGGCCCGGTGTACAACTCCAAGATCGAGAAGATCGCCTCCGGCGTCCCTGGCGCGGTTGTCGTGAACTCCTACGCCGCCGGCCTGGCCGCGCTCAAGGCGGGCAAGCAGATCCACTACGAAGGCGTGGACGGCTCAGTGACCTTCAACGCCTACCACAACTCGCCGGGGAACTTCTCTGCCTCGGGCTTCACGGCGAGCGGCAACCCGGTGCTGCTCGGCATGATCCCCGGCACGGAAGTGCAGCAACTGCTCTCGTGAGCGGTCCGGCGACGGTTGGGTTCCGGGGCGTGCGCCCCGGGGCCCAACCGGGGGAGTGCAGATGAGTGTCCTGATCGAGGCAATTGGCTTCGGCATCGCCCTGGGTGCCGTCATCGCGCTGGGCGCGGTGGGTTTCACCGTTCAGTTCGGCATCAGCAACGTGCTGAACATCACCTACGGAGCCCTGCTGACGGTGGCCGCCTACCTTGGCTACTACCTGCTGCAACTGGGCTGGAACGTGTGGGTGGCGCTGGCGGTGACCTCGGTCGCGATGGCTGTGCTTTCGGTCATCTTCAACCGCTTGCTGCTGGCGCCGCTGTCCCGGCGCGGGACCAGCTTCGTGGGGGTCGTGATCGTCACCGTCGCGGCCGGGATCATCCTCCAGTACTGCGTCGTCGCCGTCGCCGGCCCCGACACCGTCTCCTACGGGCAGTTGTCCGGGAGCACCGTGAAGTTCGCCGACCTGGTCTTCACGACCTCGCAGCTGATCATCCTGGCGATCGCGGTCGTGCTGATGGTCGCCTTGCACATGCTGCTGACGCGCACCCAGTTCGGCCGGGCGATGCGTGCGACCTCGGCCAACCCGGTCGTGGCCCGCGGCTGTGGCATCGACACCGACCGCGTCATCGACGTGACCTGGCTGATATCGGGAGCGCTGTGCGGCGCGGCCGGAGTCGCGCTGGCGATCAGCACGGTGACCTTTGACTTCACGCTCGGGCCGACCTTCTTGATCTACATGATCGCGGCCGCGGTCCTCGGCGGGATCGGCCAGCCCCACGGCGCCATGCTCGGCGGCATGGTGGTCGGGGTGGTCAGCCAGGTGGCGTCCGCGTATTCCAATCCCGCCTACCAGGACGCCTACGCGTTCGCCGTGCTCATCCTCATGCTGCTGATCCGGCCACGTGGGCTGTTCTCGGCAGGCACGGCCAGCGCCAGGCGCCTGGCCGGCTGAAACAACCGCACCCAGCCGACCGGAGGGAGGACACCATCAGCGCCATCGACTACTACGTGGTGGTCTTGCTGGTCTACCTGGGCACCGATCTGCTCGCGGCATGGGGACTCAACCTCGAGTTCGGCGTGACCGGGGTCGTCAACTTCGCCTACATCGTGCTGGTCGCGGCCGGCGCCTACTTCTACTCGGTCTTCACCCTCGGCAGCCCAGCGGCCAGCGGCGGCTTCCAGGAGTACATACTCGGGATGAAGCTTCCCGTGGTGGTCGCCATTGTCGCGTCGGCGCTCATCTGCGGGGTCCTGGGCTGCCTGATCGGGGTTACCGGCCTGAAACGGCTGCGGGCCGACTATCAGGCCATGGTGATGCTGGTCATCTCGATCCTCGCCACCACCATCATCGGCGCCGATACCGGGCTTTTCGACGGTAACGCCGGGCTCAGCCTCGTCCCGAACCCACTCGCGTCGATCAACCTGGCTACCCGGGGCTGGTACTACGTGGCGATGGTCGCGGTGGTCTGCGTGATCGGCTACCTGGTACTGCGGCGGTTCACCGGCGGGCCGATCGGCCGCACCCTGCGGGCTGTGCGCGAAGACGAGGACGCCGCCGTGGCCGTGGGCAAGAACATCATCGGCCTGCGCCTGGTCGTGCAGGCCGTGGGCGGCGTCTACGCCGGGCTGAGCGGCGCCCTGCTGGTGGGCGTCATCGGGGGCTGGTCACCCAGTTCCTGGGAGTACGTGGAAACGCTGGCGCTGCTGACGGCGATCATCGTGGGCGGCCTGGGCAATGACGGCGGGGTAGCCATCGGAACCGTGATCGTGCCGGTCCTCATCCTGCAGGGGGTGCAGTTCCTGCCGCAGATCCACAGTGTTCCCGGGCTCACCGAGGATCTGGGCTGGATCATCCTCGGGCTGCTCACCATCGCCTTCGTGTTCCTGCGGCCACAGGGCCTGATCCCGGAGCACCGGCCGCGCTATGGCCCCCGCCGCCGCGCCGGCGCCAGCGCGGTCGCCGTGGCCGGCGGCCCTGCCGGGGTGACCTTGGCCGATGCCCCGGTCACCGTGGCCGGCGGCCCCGCCCCGGTGGTCGTCAGCGACCGGCCGGCACCGGCGGACCCGGACGGCAACGGCAGCGGCCCGCCCCGAAGGCACCTCGCGGAACTTGTCGCGCTGCGCCCTGCGGAGGCGGCAGGGACGGCGAACGGGCCCGCGGGCGGCGCCGCGGCCAAGCCGATCATCACCGTCACCGGCATGGTCAAGCGATACGGTGGCGTCCACGCGGTAGACGGGGCCAGTTTCAGCATCGACGCGGGCCGCATCACCGGCCTGATCGGGCCCAATGGTGCTGGCAAGTCCACCGCGCTCGGGCTCATCAGCGGGTTCCTGCGACTGGACGGCGGCCAGATCGAATTCAACGGCCGCGATATCAGCCGCCTGCCCGCCTTCCGCCGGGCCCGGCTCGGGATCGTCCGCACGTTCCAGTTGCCGCGCGAGTTCAGGGCACTGACCACGATCGAGAACCTGCTGGTCGCAGCCCCCGGACAACGCGCGGAGTCACTGGCCGGGCTCGTGGCGGGAGCCTCGCTGTGGCGCCGTGATGAGGCGATGCTGGTCGAGCGGGCAACGGGCCTGCTCGAGACGTTCGGGATGCTCCACGTGCAGGACGAGCGCGCGGGTCACCTCAGCGGGGGCCAGAAGCGGATGCTCGAGGTGATGCGGGCGCTGATGGTCAGCCCCCGGGTGCTCGTGCTGGACGAACCGATGGCCGGGCTGTCGCCCGCGCTGTCGGAGCGAGTGGAGGCAGCGTGCCGGGAACTCGCTGACGGGGGACTGTCGATCCTGCTGGTCGAGCACGAACTGCGCGCGGTGGAGCGCTTGTGTGAGCGGGTGGTGGTGATGGCGCAGGGCAAGGTCATCTCCGAGGGGCGGATGGCCGAACTGCGCACGCGCAAGGAGGTCCAGGACGCTTATGTCATCGGCTGAACCCTCGCTGGCAACGCGCGGCCTGGTGGCCGGGTATGGCGATATCCCGGTGGTCCGCGGGGTGGATATCGAGGTGCGCGCCGGCGAACTCGTCGCCGTGGTCGGGCCCAATGGGGCGGGCAAGAGCACGCTGCTCAAGGCCATCCTCGGCCTCGCGAAGGTGATCGAGGGCCAGGTGCTCGCCGATGGCGCCGATATCACCCGCGCGCCGCTGCAGAAACTGGTCCGCCTCGGCATCGGCTACGTCCCGCAGACCGATGACGTCTTCGACCCGCTGAAGGTGCGCGAGAACCTGCTGATGGGTGGCTACCTGCTCGACAAGCAGACACGCGCGGCCCGGATGGAGGAGGTGCTCGCTATCTTTCCCGCCCTGCGAAGCCGCCTGAACCGCTACGTCGGGACGATGAGCGGCGGCGAGCGGAAGATGACCGCGATCGGCCGGGCGCTGATGCTCACTCCCAAGGTGCTGGTGCTGGACGAGCCCACGGCCGGCCTGTCGGTGGCACTGACCGAGATGGTGCTCACCGAACAGGTCCGCGCCCTTGCCGATCACGGCCATGCGGTGCTGCTGGTGGAACAGAAGGCGCAGGCGGCACTGCGGCTGGCAGATCGCGCCTACGTGCTGGTCCAGGGCAGCGTGGCGATGGCCGCCCCGGCCGCGCAGGTGCTGGCCAGCCCGGAGATGGCCGAGGTCTTCCTGGGCGGGCAGCTCAAGCAGCAGCAGGCGGCGGACCAGTGAACGGCGCCCACTTCCTCCTCGACGTGCTCGCCCGGTCCGGGGTCAGGACGCTGTTCGGGCTGCCCGGGTCCACCGAAGCCCCGCTGCTGGCCGCACTGGGGGAGCGGGACGACCTGCGCTACGTGCTCGGCCTGCACGAGGGCGCGGTGGTGTCGATGGCCGACGGGTACGCCCGCGCGAGCGGACGGCCCGGGGTCGCCGTCCTGCACACCACCGTCGGCACGCTGAACGGCGCCAGCCAGATCTACAACTCGTTCCAGGACGGCTCGCCGGTGGTGGCCATCGCTGGACACAAGGACCGCACCGTGCTGAGCGAGAGCGGCTTCTGCGCGCACCCGCATCTGCCCGAGGCGGTGCGCCCGTTCACTAAGTGGGCTCATCAGGCGCTGAGCACCGCCGACCTCGGGTGCGACCTGTGGCGTGCGCTGCATACCGCCATGACCCCGCCCATGGGCCCGGCGTTCCTGGCCGTCCCGGAAGATCTCATGCGTGCCGAAGTGCCGGCCGGCGCCCCATCGCCGGCGACGGGCAACCAGGCCCTGTGGGACGCGGCACAGGTGAGGCCGGATTCCGCCGCCTGCGTGGCAGCCGCCCATGCCCTGGCGTCCGCCCGCTGGCCGGTGGCCGTGGTCGGCAGTGCCGCCCGCGGGTCCGCTGGGCAGGTGCGCCACCTGTCCGACCGGCTGGCGATGCCGGTGGTGTGCACCGACTTCACCGACCTGGTGGACCTGCCGTTCCCGACCGCGGACCCGCGCTACCTCGGCCTGTACGGGGAGGACCCCGGCGTGCTGGAAGGCTGCGACCTGCTGCTCGTGCTCGGCGCCCGGCTGTCCTACCCGTTCTCCGCGCTGCGCCACCCGCGGCTGCCAGCAGGGGCGCGGGTGGTCCATGTCCATCCCGATCCGGGCGAGGTCGGCCGGCGGGTTCCGACCGACGTGGGCATCGTGGCATCACCCGACGTCTTCCTGCGGGAGCTAGCCGCCCACCTGGACGAGGCCGGGTGCCCTGCGGCGCCGGCGCGGGAGGAACGGCTGAGCATGCTCCGCACCCGTCGCGAGCAGGCTCTAGCGCGGGAGCGCTCGGTGGCCGCCACCACGCCGCTGCCCGTGGACGAGGTCGCGGCGGAACTGAACGACGTGCTGCCAGCCGACGCCATCATCGTCGATGAGGGCGTGCGTTCCTCCACCCGGTTGCTGCGCCACCTGCGCCTGGGCGACGGGCAGGCGCTGTTGCGCAGTTCGGGCGGCGCCCTTGGCTGGGGCGTGCCCGCCGCCATCGGGGCGAGCCTGGCGCAGCCCGGCCGGCCGGTGGTCGCCCTGGTCGGCGATGGCAGCCTCCACTTCTCCGTGCAGGCCATCTGGACGGCGGTGCGCCAGGGCGCGCCGGTGACCGTGGTGGTGCTGGACAACGGCGGTTACCTGGCCGTCAAGCAAGCGGTCGGCCGGTACGCCGGGTCGGCGGATGACCCGCCGCCGCATCCGGGATCGAGCCTTCCGGCGATCGACCACGCGGGCGTCTGCGGCGGGTACGGGGCGAGCACGGCACGGGCCGAGAAACCGGGTGAGGTGTCCGCCGCCGTCGCGGCGGCGCTGGCCACCGGGAGGGCCACGGTCATCACAGTGCCGGTCGCCGAGATCGCGTCATGACGCGGTGAGGACTGAAGGAGTCGCAGATGTTCGGACGGGACTGGGCGTGTTCGCCGCGCGAGTTCTCGGTGATCGTCGACCGTGACGTCCACATTCCGCTCCCGGACGGGACCGACCTGGTGGCAGACGTGTTCAGGCCGGACACCGCCCGGGCCGTGCCGCTGATCGCCGGCTTCCACCCCTACAACAACGAGTTCCAGGCCCAGCCGATGATGCCGGAGGGGTTCAGCCTGCAGCGGGGCTGGCTGGAGTCGGGCGACCCTTACTACTTCGCCCGGCGTGGCTACGCGCACGCCATCGTCAACGTCCGGGGGACCGGCAAGTCGGGTGGGCTGTACCAGGCGGCGGGACCGCTGGAGGCCCGCGACGCGGCCGACGCGCTGGAATGGCTCGCGGCCAGGCCTTGGTGCACCGGCCGGGCGGGGCTGTTCGGGATCTCCTATTTCGCCTGGCTGCAGATCCACGTGGCGATGATCGCGCCGCCGTGCCTGGCGGCTATCTTCGCGCCGTTCGGCGCAACCGACTTCTACCGCGACTTCCTCTACCACGGTGGCATCTTTTCGTGGCGATTCCTGTCGCACTGGAAGGACAAGTTCGACGGCCTGCGCTACGAGAGCTGGTACCGGGCGCACCACGGCGACGAGGCGTACGGGCGGGCCATAGCCGCCGCCCTCGACGACGAGGAGATCGCGGCCATCCCCCCGATCGTCGCCAGCCTGCGCGATCCACGCGGGGCGAACGCGTTCGTGACGGACATCGTGCTCGCCCGCACCGACAACGAGTGGTTCAGCGAGCGGCGGGTCGACTACCGGCGCACGGACGTCCCCGGCTACTTCGGGGCCTGCTGGGGCCTGCACGGCCTGCACCTGCCGGCCGCGTTCCGCAGCTACGGGCACTGGCAGGGCCCCAAGAAGCTGATGGTCGGGCCGCCGCTCTACCTGGACCGGCCGTGGTACCAACTGCACGGGGAGGCGCTGCGCTGGTTCGACCACTGGCTGAAGGACAACGACACGGGCTTTATGGACGAGTCGCCGGTCCAGCTTTTCGTCCCCGGCACGGGCCAGTGGCGCACCGCCGAGGACTGGCCGCTGCCGCAGACCCGCTGGCATGAGTTCCTGCTGCACCAAGATGGCCTGCTCAGCGAGCACGACACCTGGCCCTGGGACCAGCGGACCAGCTTTGAGGACTCGCCGTTCCACCACGGCGAAGCGGTCTTCCGGACCCCGCCGATGGTGGAGACGACTGAAGTGATCGGGCCGATGGTGGCGCGGCTGTACGCCTCCACCACCGACACCGACGCCCTGTTCTTCGTCACCGTCTTCTCGCAGGACGCTGACGGCACGGCCACCGAACTCACCCGCGGCTGGCTGCGCGCGTCCCAGTCCAGCCTGGACCCCGGCCGCTCCACGCCATGGCTGCCCTACCACCGTCATGACAGCAGGGAGCCGGTGGTGCCCGGACAGGTGCGCCGCTACGAGATACCGATCGTGCCCGCCGCGGTCAGGCTGCTGCCGGGCCAGCGGCTCGGAGTCCGGATCAAGGCCGCCGACGATGAGGCACCGCCTGACCTGGTGGTCGGCACGGCGCTCGGGCATGTGGCCCGCCAGCAGGCGGCGATGGTGACCATCCATCACGACGAGGAGCACCCGTCCGTGCTGGCGGTCCCGGTCACCGAGGGGAACCTGCTGGGCACGTTCATCTCCGGCGGCACGCTGTCAACCGCCCGGGAGACCGTGCCCGCCGCCAAGATCGCCCGCCAGAAGGCGGCGCCGGCATGACCGCCCAGCCCGCGACCGGGCCGGTCCGCTGGGTCGGCCAGAGCACCCGCCGGGTCGAGGACGCCCGCCTGCTCACCGGTTCCGGCCGGTTCGTGCATGACCTGCGGTTCCCCGGCATGCTCCACATGGTCACCATCCGGAGCCCGCTGGCGCACGCCCGGGTCGTGGCGATCGACCTTGCCGCCGTGCGCTCCGCGTCCGGCGTCAGGGCCGCCGTGACCGGCGCCGACCTCGCCCCGCTCGGCAGCATGCCGATCATGACCGACAACGGCGCGCAGGTGGCCGACGTACCTGTGCCGATCCTGGCGGGGGACCGGGTCAGGTTCGCCGGGGAACCGGTCGCCGTGGTCGTGGCGGACAGCTTTGAGCAGGCGGTTGACGCCGCCGAACTCGCCGACGTCGAGTATTCCGAACTCCCGGTGGTCACTGACCCCCGCGAGGCGCTCACCGGGGCCGTCGTGCTGCATGAGTCGGCACCCGATAACGTGATCATGCGCTGGCGGGCCGGCTCGGGTGACGTGGCCGCCGCGTTCGCCAGCGCGGCGCTGGTGGTCAGGGCGCGGGTGGAACTGCCACGGCTGGCCGCCGCGCCGATGGAGCCGCGCGGAGCGGTCGCTTCCCATGATCCGGCGACCGGCCTGCTGACCGTGTACGCCTCAGCCCAGGATCCGCACCGGCCGCGACTGCAACTCGCCGCGGTGCTGCGCAGGCCCCCGGAGTCGATCCGGGTGGTGGTCGGCGAGGTCGGTGGATCATTCGGGAGCAAGAGCATCCTGGGACCCGAGGTCTTCGCCGCAGCCGCCCTGTCGATCCGGCTCGGCGTTCCCGTCCAGTGGGTGGAGACGAGGTCGGAGAACTTCCTCGCCGCCTACCAGGGCCGCGGCCAGCAGGCGGACTGTGAGCTGGCGGTGGCCGCGGACGGCCGCTTCCTCGCCCTGCGGGCCGCGCTGATCGCGGATATCGGCGCCTACCTCTACCCGCCCAGCCCGGTCCCGCCGGTGCTCACCGGGACGTTGGTCACCGGGGTCTACGACATCCCCGCCGCGTCGGTGGAGGTCGTCGGCGTGGCCACCAACAAGGTGCCCACCGGGCCCTACCGGGGCGCGGGCAGGCCGGAGGGCGCCTACATCGCCGAGCGCATGGCCGACCTCGCCGCGGCGGAACTGGGGATGGACCGGGCGGAGGTGCGCCGGCGCAACCTGATCCCAGCCGCCGCTCACCCCTTCCGGACTGCGGTTGGCACCACGATCGACTCCGGGGACTTCCCGCACCTGCTCGACCGGGTCTGCGAAATGCTCGACTACCCCGGGGCGCTGGCCAGGCAGCGGGCGGATCGTGAGCGCGGTGAGGTGACCGGTATCGGCCTGTCGGTGTTCCTGGAGCCGGCCGGGCTGGGATTCGTGGAGAGCGCCACCCTCGCGGTACGCCCGGATGGCCGGGTGAGCGCGCAGGTGGGCACGTCCTCGCACGGCCAGGGGCACCAGACGGCATTCGCGCAACTGCTCGCCGACGCCCTGGATCTGGACTTCGACCAGGTGGAGATCGGGTACGGGGACACGGCCCGGGCGCCGGCCGGGGTCGGCACGTTCGCCAGCAGGTCGGCGATCGTGGGAGGTTCCGCGCTGAAGATGGCGGCCCAGCAGTTGCGGGAACGGGCGATGTCCCGGGCGGCTGAGGTCCTGGGGGCGAGCCCAGGCGAGGTCACCTGGCACCCCGGCGGCCGGCTCGCCTGCCCCGGCGGTGCGGTGAGCCTGGCGGAACTGGTGGCGGCCGGGGATCCACTGGAGGCGGCGGCGACCTTCCGGCTCTCGGCCCCGGTGTACTCCTCGGGCGCTTACGGGGCCGTGGTGAGCATCGACCGGCACACGGGAGCACTGCGGGTGGACCGACTGGTCGCGGTCCACGACGCGGGAGTGGTGCTGAACCCGGCGATCGCCGAGGGGCAGGTGGTGGGAGCCACCCTGCAGGGGTTCGCGGAAGCCGTCAGCGAGCAGGTCCTGCATGGGCCAGACGGCCAGGTGCTCAACGGCAGTTTCCTCGGGTACGGCATCCTGTCCGCCGCTGAGGCACCGGAACTGTGGAGCGTGTTCACCCAGACCCCCTCCCCGCTCAACCCACTCGGCGTCAAGGGCATCGGCGAGACGGGCACCACGGGGATGCCCGCGGCAATGGCCGGTGCGGTCACCGACGCCCTCGCGCCCTTCGGCGTCCGCCATCTCGATCCGCCCTACACCCCCGAGCGCCTCTATCAGGTCATAGCGGGGGCGGAGCGGTCCGGAACGGGAGGTGGGCAGTGAGCGAGCATGTGAGAGTCGAGGTCACCGTCAACGGGACGGCACACTCCACCGATGTCCCCGCCCGGCGGCTGCTGGTGTCCTACCTGCGCGACGACCTCGGGCTGACCGGGACCAAGATCGGCTGTGACACGAGTTCCTGCGGGGCCTGCACGGTGCTGCTCGACGGTGAGTCCGTGAAGTCGTGCACCGTGCTGGCGGTCCAGGCCGATGGTGCCCGGGTCGAGACCATCGAAAGCCTGGCAGCCGGTGGCTCCCTGCACCCGGTTCAGGAGGCGTTCCGGGAGGAGCACGCGCTGCAGTGCGGCTTCTGCACACCCGGCATGGTGCTGGCCGTGGTTTCGCTGCTGCGGGAGAACCCCGGTGCCTGCGCCGAGGACATCCGCCGCGGGCTGGAGGGCAATCTGTGCCGGTGCACGGGGTACACGCCGATCGTCCGCGCCGCCATACGTGCCGCCGGGGCGGAAGGCGAGCTGGCATGACCCTCCCCGGCGTCACGCCGTTCCCCCCGGAATTCGCGGCGCGCTACCGTGCGCGTGGCTACTGGGAGGACCGCCCGCTCATCACGCATTTCCTGGAGACGTTCGAGCGCAACGCCGGCCGGCTGGCGGTGATCGATGCCCAGGGCGCATACACCTACGCCGAACTGGCGGACGCTTCCGAGCGGGTCGCGCTCAACTTGCTCGACCTCGGCCTGCGCCCGCTGGACCGGGTCGTCGTCCAGTTGCCGAACACCAGGCTGTTCGCCTCGCTCTACTTCGCGCTGCAGCGGATCGGCGCGATCCCCATCATGGCGCTGCCCTCACACCGCTACCGGGAGCTCAGCCAGTTCGTCGCGCTGTCGGGGGCCGTCGCGGCGGTGGCACCGGCCCGGGACCGGCAGGTCGACTTCGCGGGCCTGCACAGCCGCATCAGAGCCGAACACCCCGGCATGCGGATCAGCATCCTGCAGGGGGACGACATCCCGGCCGGCCATGTCGGCCTGCTGGAGTTGCATGAGCGGCGGCCCCGTGATCACCACCCAGCCGACCTGGAGCGCATCGCGGCCGCCATCGACCCCTGCGACCCGGCCGTCTTCCAGCTTTCCGGTGGCACCACCGGCATCCCCAAGCTGATCCCGCGCACCCACAACGACTACGCCTTCAACTCCAGGCTGGCCGTGTCGGTGTGCGACGTGCGCGAGGGAGATGTCCTGCTCGACGTGCTGCCCATCGCCCACAACCTGCCCCTGGCCTGCCCCGGGTTGCAGGGCTTCCTGCTGTCCGGGGCCACCGTCGCGCTGGCCACCTCGACCAAGGCGGCGGATGTGTTCGCGGCGATCGACCGGCACGCCGTGACCCACATACATGTGGTGCCGGCCCTGCTCATCCGCTGGATCAACCACCCGGCCGCGGCCGACTACGACCTCGGCTCCGTGCGGGTGATCCAGAGCGGCGGGCAGCGCCTGCAACCGGAGACCAGGCAGCGGACGCAGACCGTGTTCCGCAACGTCACAGTGCAGGAGAACTTTGGCATGGCCGAGGGGCTGCTCATGTTCGTCCGGCTGGACGACCCGCCGGAGGTCCGGCTGGAGACGGTGGGCCGGCCGGTCTGCCCCGACGATGAAGTGCGCCTGGTGGACGAGGACGGGAATGACGTGGCCGACGGTGAGGTCGGCGAACTGTGGACGCGCGGGCCATACACGCTGCGCGGCTACTACAACGCCGAAGAGCACAACAAGCGGGCGTTCTCCCCGGACGGTTTCTACCAATCCGGCGACCTGATGTGGCGTCACAAGAGCGGCAATTACGTCGTGGCGGGCCGCACCAAGGACCTCATCAACAGAGGTGGCGAAAAGATCTCCGCCGAGGAGATCGAGAACCTCATACTCAGCCACCCGGCCGTGCTGAACGTGGCGTGTGTGCCCACCCCGGATCCGGTGCTCGGGGAGCGCATGTGCGCCTGTGTCGTGCTGCGGCCAGGCCAGGAACTCGACCTGGCCACGCTGGCCGCCTTCCTGGAGGCGCAGGAGATAGCTCATCACAAGCTCCCCGAGCGACTGGAGATCCTCGACAGCCTGCCGCTGTCGCCGGTCGGCAAGGTGTCGAAGCGGGACCTGGCGGCCATGCTGGCCGCCGGCGCCGTTTTCTCCGGCGGGCCCGGGCGGGAAGCGGGGGCCTGAGATGATCCGGGAGGACACATGAGGCGGCTGGATCTGCACGCGTACCCAGGCACGGCAACCTGGATCGCCTCTCAGGGTCCCTACGTCGAGGCGCTCGGCCGGTACTGGAAGCGGCAATGGACGCCCAAGACGGAAGATGACGTGGTGGCCGGCTTCCGGGCATACGGCATCGAGGCGGTGCTGGTCGCCTTCGATATCGAGGCCGTCACCGGGGCGCCGCCCTGCACCACCGAGTACGTGGCCGGACTGCGGGACCGCTACCCGGACGTCTTCATCCAGGCCTGGGGGACCGTGGATCCCTCGCTCGGGCCGCCGGCGATCGAGGCCGCGAGGCGGGCCGTGCGCGAGCACCATGTGCTCGGGTTCCACTTCCATCCCATCATGGGCAGGTACTCCGTCGGCGACCGTGCGTTCGCCCCGCTCTTCGAGGAGATCGCCGGGCTCGGCGTCCCGATCATGGTCGACGTCGG
The DNA here is from genome assembly GCA_027306495.1 of Actinomycetota bacterium. GTDB lineage: Bacteria > Actinomycetota > Actinomycetes > Streptosporangiales > Streptosporangiaceae > DAHUZQ01. Next base: position 18,195 of record DAHUZQ010000184.1, read on the forward strand.
CACGACCGGGATGGGCGCGGGGATGCCGGGAGGCAGCGGCGCGGTGTTGCGCCACGCGCACCCGGCGGCTGTCGATGAACTCGCGGCCGCCTTCCCCGGCCTGACCATCATCGCCGCGCATCCCGGCTGGCCATGGGTGGACGAGATGACCGCCGTGGCCCTGCACAAGGGCAACGTCTACTGGGAGCTGTCGGGCTGGGCGCCCAAGCACCTGCCGCCCAGCCTGCAGCGCGACGTCCGTGGCAGGCTGCAGGACAAGATCATGTTCGGCTCGGACCACCCGAGCATGCCGTTCGAGAGGCTGCTGCGTGAGTGGGACGAGCTGGGATTCTCCGATGAGGTGATGCACAAGGTGTTCCATGAGAACGCAGAGCGCGTGCTCGGCCTGCCACCGCGGCTGGGCGGCCAGCCGGCCGACGGCAAGCTGGCGGCGGGCGGGGGTGCCACATGACCGGCAGGCCGGCCGCGCTGGTCACCGGGTCGGCGAGGGGCATAGGCCGGGCCGCGGCACTGGCCCTCGCCGATGCCGGCTACGACGTCGCCGTCAATTTCTCGGTGAGTGAGCAGGCGGCAGAGCAGACCGCAGCCGCGGCGCGCGAGCGCGGCGCCCAGACGCTGGTCGTCCAAGCCGACGTCGCCGACGAGGACGCGGTCGGACGGATGGCCGCGGCGGTGGAGGCTCGCTTCGGCCGCCTCGACGCGCTGGTCAACAACGCCGGCACCTCGATCGACGTGCCCCCTTCCGACATAGACGGATTGGACATGGCCGACTGGGACCGGGTCTTCGCGGTGAATGTCCGCGGAGTTTTCCAGGTGACCCGGGCCTGCCTGCCGATGCTCCGGGAGGCGGAAACAGCCGCCATTGTCAATACCGCCAGTATCGTTGGCCTGCGGCCGGGGCCTCAGCCGTTTCCCTATGCGGCGTCGAAAGCGGCGGTCATCAACCTCACCCGCACCCTGGCGGGGGCACTCGGCCCGCGTATCCGGGTCAACGCGGTGGCTCCCGGCTGGATGGAGGGGGACTGGATGCAGGCGCGTCTGGGCGAGAAGTACGACTCGCTGATGGAACGGCGGGCGCGAATGACCCCGCTGCGGCGATGCGTGACGGCCGACGACGTGGCGGCGACGATCGTCTCGCTGGTGGTGTCCAATCCGTTCGTCACCGGTGAGGTCGTGGTGATCGATGGCGGTTTCAGCGCGATCACCTAGCCGTTCCAGCGCACGGACAAGGGCTTCGGCGGAAGGACAAGCAGTGCAACGCCAGGATGGTGGGGTGAGGCACCTCATGGGACTTGGGTTCTCGCAGTACGAGGCGCGGGCCTATGTCGGTTTGCTCGGGGCGGAGCCGATGACCGGCTATGCCCTGGCGAACGCCACCGGTATCCCGCAACCCAAGGTTTATGAGACGCTTCGCAGGCTCAGAGCCCGGGGGGTGGTGGCGGCCCTGGATGGCGAGCCATCCCGGTTCGTGGCGGTCCCGGCCAGCCAGGTGCTGGCGAGCCTGGAAGACGAGTTCGCCGAGCGCCTCGCCGGCGCCCAGCATGAGCTCGCGCAACGCCAGCCCCCGCCCGCCGACGACATCCGCGTGCTGCGCGCGGCCACGAACTGGCAGGTCATCGAACGGCGTGTGGTGGAGGTGATCGACAGCGCCCAGCGCCACGTCTACGTCTCTGTCAATTGCGCCGATCTGCAGGCCATCGGCAGCGCTATCCAGCGGGCGGACGGGCGCGCAGTCGCCTGCGACGTGCTGCACTTCGGCAAGCCGATCGTGGCGCTGCGGCACGGGCGGACGGTCGGCCACGACAGCACCCGGGGTGTGGTGTACCGGCGGCACCAGGCGCGTCACCTGGCCGTCGTCGGCGACGGCCTGCACGTGGTCTGGGCGCTGGCCGAGGACGGATCGCACTGGCAGTCCGTCTACGGCGCCGATCAGTTGCTTGCCGCCCTGGCAAAGGGCTATATCCGGCACGACATCTACGTGCAGCAGATCTGGTACGACTTCCACGATGTGCTGGCCGAACGTTACGGCCCGGGCATGCAGCACCTGGTGAGGGAACTGTCCGGGCAGGTGCCTGAGGGGCGCGCCGCCGGGACCCGGCGGCGCGGTCAGTCAGCGGTCTGAGGCCACCAGCTCGAACGCGGCCCTGCCCAGCTGACCGGCGGGCTGGGTTATCGCGCGGGCTGGGTTATCGCGCCGGCCGGCGGGGTGCCCGAGACGATCGTCAGGAAGAGATCCCACAACTGGTCGCTGACATGCTCACCGGTGATGTCCCGGGTGAGCGCCAGGTCGACCGCTCGTGCCGTCGGCAGATCGAGGTCGGCGCGGGCGGCCAGGCCCAGCGCACAGCGGGTGTTCGCCACGCCCTCGACAGTGCTGCCGATCGACCGGATCGCCCCATCGACCGTGAACCCCGAGCCGATCAGCCGGCCGAAGTGGCCGTTGCGGCCGCTCTGGCAGGTCACATAGAGGTCACCCGCGCCGGCCAGGCCGAGCACGGTCGCCAGCCGGCCCCCCTGCGACCGCACCAGCGCGGACATATCGAGCATCCCTCTGGCGAACACGGCGGCGCGGGCGTTGGCGAAGTTGGCCCGCAGCGCGCTCTCCCCGAAACGGTCGGACATGCCCTCCGCGAGACCGACCGCCACCGCCACGACGTTCTTGAAGGCGGCACACGTCTCCGCGCCGGCCACGTCGCTGGTGGTGAAGACGGCCACCGCTGGCGAGGTGAGCATGGTGGCCGCCCGGTGGCGGGCGTACCGCTCCGGGGACGCGCACAGCACACCGGTCGGTGAACCGGCCAGCAATTCCGCCGCCAGCGCCGGGCCGGACAGGGACACCAGTGGCACGTCACCCAGCACGTTGGCCGCCACCTGGCAGGGGGTCTGCAGGGTGTCGCTGTCCCAGCCCTTGGTGGCCATCACCCATACGGCGTCCGGAGCGCCGATGGAAGCGGCCAGGGACAGCATCTCCCGCAGCCCGGCGCTGGACACGGCGACGTACACCAGGTCGGCGTCGTGAAGTGCGTCGCCCCACTCACCCGCTGCCCGGCAGCCGACACGGTCATGGAACGGCATCCGCAGTGACGGATGGGGAAGGCCCCGCCGCCACACATCCACGACGGCCCCGTCCCGCTCGGTGGCCAGCAGCACGGCATGGGCGCCGTTGCGGGCACTGTGCACACCCAGCGCTGTCCCCATGGCGCCCGCGCCGAGCACCGCGACGCGCCGCCCATCGCTCCCCACCTTGAATATCCTTCCCCCGGCGCCCGCCGTTCACAGCAGACAGCGCCGCTGGCGTATGGCCGGCCTGCCCTATCGTGTGGGGGATGAGCGAAGATACGGGCCGCGACAGTGGGCGCGGCCCGCGCGGTGGCGGGATCCCAGGCGGCAGTGACGGTCCGGATGCGAGCCCGGCCGCTGATGGCAGCGCGGGTGGGGAGAGCAGCGCGGGCGGGGAGAGCAGCGCCAGCGGAGCCGTCCCGTCCGGCGATCACGCTGTCGTCCTGGACGCCGTGCGCTCCCTGCACGACCGGATGGCCGCACTGGAACGGGCCGTGGTCCGCACCGGCGCCGATGGAACGAGCATCCGTCACGTGATCCCGGCGTGGCGGCGCGCCACCCCGGGCGAACCCCGCTGGCAGGTCGCCATCGCCATCGCCATCGCGATCGCACTGCAACTGCCGCTGACCGGGCGACTGGTCCTGCTGCAGCCGGTGTGGGTGCTGCCGGTGCTGGAGGCCGTGCTGTTCGTGACGCTGGTCGCGGTGAATCCACGGCGCATCAACCGCGGGTCGCGATTGATCAGGGCCTTGAGCCTCACCCTGGCCGCGCTGCTGAGCCTGGCCAATGCCTGGTCGGCGGCGCGGCTGGTGGTGGGCCTGGTGCAGGGAACCGCAGACCTGACCGCTGGGCGGCTGCTCGTCTCCGGTGGCGCCATCTGGCTGACCAACGTGATCATCTTCGCGCTGTGGTACTGGGAATTCGACCGGGGTGGCCCGGTTGCCAGGGCACAGGGGGAGCGCTCGTATCCCGACTTCCAGTTCGTCCAGATGGTGAACCCGGAAATGGCCCCGCCGCACTGGGAACCTGCGATCGGCGACTACCTGTACCTCTCATTCACCAATGCGGCGGCGTTCAGCCCGACCGACGTGATGCCGTTGTCCCGCTGGGCCAAGACCGCCATGCTGATCCAGTCGGTCGTATCCATCGTCACCGTTGTGCTGGTCGTGGCACGCGCGGTCAACATCCTGAAGTAGCTCGCGCCCATCCGGTTCTGCCCATCCAGTCCTGCCCATCCGGCCCGCGCGCCCAGCTCATCCCCGGCAGAGCGGGGTGAACAGGCCTGTGGGGAACGCCTGGCGCGCTGCTGGTAGCTTTACCTCTCATGGCTGACGCGCGACGTGTCCTGGTCACCGGCGGGGCCGGCTTCGTGGGGGCGACTCTCGTCCGGCGACTGGTGGCCAGCGGCTACTGGGTCCGGGTATTCGACAACTACTCCACCGGGGATGCGGAGCATCTCGCGGGCGTGGAGGCGGAGCAGATCGAGGGAGACATCCGCGATATCGCGGCCCTCGACTCGGCGCTGAACGGGATGGGCGCCGTCATGCATCTGGCCGCCGCGGGTTCGGTCGTGGCGTCGGTGGCCGATCCGGTCACCAATTTCGAGGTCAACGTCCTGGGGACGTTCCGCGTGCTGGACGCGGCGCGGCGGGCGGGCGTGCAGCGGGTTGTGCTGGCTTCTACCGGTGGCGCGCTGATCGGTGACGCCACCCCACCCGTCAGCGAGCGTTCGCTGCCCCGGCCGATCTCTCCCTACGGGGCCAGCAAGCTGGCCGGCGAAGGTTACGCCTGCGCCTTCGCGCATGCCTACGGGCTGCCCACCGTGGCGCTGCGGTTCGCCAACGTCTATGGGCCCTGGAGTGCCCGCAAGCGCGGGGCTATGACAATGTTCTTCCGCGCCATCGAGGCGGGCGAGCCGATCGTGATCTACGGAGATGGCACGGCATCGCGCGACTACATCCACGTCGATGACATCTCCCGGGCGCTGCAACTCGCACTGGAGCGCGACGTGCCCGGCGGTACGGTGCTGCACATCGCATCCGGGGTGGAGACGACGGTGGCCGAACTCGCCGACCTGTGCCGCGCCGCGGCCGGGGCGCCGGACCACCCGGTCGAGCACCGCGCACCGCGGGCGGGCGAGGTGGCCCGCAACTTCGCGACCTATGACCTCGCCCAGCAGGTGCTCGGGTACGCCCCCACCATCCGGCTGGACGAAGGCATCCACACGACATGGGAGTGGTTCGCCAAGCACGTGTTCACTCTGTAACGGCCGGACTTTTGGCCAGACCGCTACCAATGTGCTCGCTCACGCGCCCATGGGCTCGGTGACGGGGTAGCGCAAGGCGGCGCAGATGCGATCGCGCGGGGCCCCGGCCCGGGTGGGCGCCCAGCGCCACCCGGGCCGGGAGTCTTCAGCTGGCCAGGCCGGGGATCCTCAGCTTCCCAGCCGGCTGCGCAGCAGCTGCTTGCCCATCTCCGCACCTTTGCGGCTGTCTGACTGCGCCTTGCGGAACAGTTCGGCCGCCTCGGTGTCGCCGGACCGTTCCGCGTCCTGGATGTAGGTCTCCAGCCGCAGCGCGTTCTTCAGGCAGGCCTCGGTGAACCAGAGAATGTTGTAGTCCTTGTCCATGGTCCCGGTGACATGACCGGTCTCCATTGCCGTCACCCTGTCGCCCCCTTCGTTCCCCCGCGCCTGACCCGGCGCGGCGGGAGAGTCCTGGTCGGTGTGTCGCCTAGACCCTTACCCGGTGCGCGGGCACCAGTCCCCCGGTTGGCCGGCCGCCCTCCGGCGGCCAGCGGACGGCCACCGGCTAGGTGGCCGCAGGTACCCGGTGCGCAGGCAGGCAAGCGGTAGATCGTTCCGCCACGGGCCGCGGGCCGCGGGCTGTGGCGGGGTCGTGAGGTGCCGCTCGCCCGAGCGCGCGGGACAGTGGCGGCGGGACCGCGTTTGACAGGCCGGCACCCGGGTAGCGGTGCGCCGAGGGGGCCCGCCCGCACCGACCGTGACAGGCGGTGTTCTCACATACGGGGGCATCATGGGCGTTCGCAGTTGGATCGAGGAGTGGCCGGTCTTGCGTCAGGTCGCCGACTCCGACCCGCTCGGCAGGGGCGCGGCCGCCAAGAGCGGGGCGAGCAAGCACCTCGCGCCGCGGGTGGCGACCGCCGACAAGGTGGTCAAGTCCATCTGCCCGTACTGCGCGGTCGGTTGCGGCCAGAACGTGTATGTGAAGGAAGGGAAGGTCGTCCAGATCGAGGGTGACCCGCAATCCCCGGTGAGCCGGGGCCGGCTGTGCCCGAAGGGCTCGGCCAGCCTGCAGCTCACCACCGGGCCGGCCCGCCGGCACCAGGTGATGTACCGGCGGCCGCACGCGACCGAGTGGGAGGTCATCCCGCTCGAGCAGGCGATGGACATGATCGCCGACCGCGTCATCAAGTCCCGGCGCGGGCGCTGGCAGTGGGAGGCAAACGGCACCCGCGTCCGCCGCACCATGGGGATAGCCACGCTCGGTGGCGCGACCCTCGACAACGAAGAGAACTACCTGATCAAGAAGCTGTTCACGGCCCTGGGGGCGATCCAGATCGAGAACCAGGCCCGGGTTTGACACTCCTCCACCGTCCCCGGTCTGGGGACCAGTTTCGGCCGCGGCGGCGCCACCACTTTCCAGCAGGACCTGCAGAACTCGGACTGCATCGTCATCGAGGGTTCGAACATGGCCGAGTGCCATCCGGTCGGGTTCCAGTGGGTGATGGAGGCGAAGGCGCGCGGAGCCAAGCTCATCCACGTCGATCCACGGTTCACCCGGACCAGCGCGCTCGCGGACATTCACGTGCCGCTGCGCGCGGGCACCGACATCGCGTTCCTGGGCGGGATCATCAACTACGTCCTGCAAAACGACAAGTACTTCCGGGAGTACGTGGTCGCCTACACCAACGCGCCGGTGATCCTCACCGAAGATTTCGCCGACACCGAGGATCTCGACGGGGTCTTCTCCGGGTTCGATCCCGAGCACCGCTCGTATGACTTCCATACCTGGCAGTACCAGGGCCTGGCGGTGCAGGCCGCCTCCGGCGAGCGTGACCAGGAGTATGAGGACCGAGGTGGCCAGGACCGGGAGAGGGTCTCGGCGGTCCGGGAGGCCGGACGCGGGGAAGCTCACGGGTCGGGCGGGGCGAAGATCCCCAGTGGGTCCCCCGACACCGACGAGACACTCAGCCATCCGCGCTGCATCTTCCAGGTGCTCAAGCGCCACTTCGCGCGGTACACGCCACAGACGGTGGAGGACATCTGCGGAATACCGCAGGAAACGTTCCGGCAGGTATGCGAACTGCTGACGGAGAACTCAGGCCGGGACCGCACCACCGCGTTCGCCTATGCGGTGGGCTGGACCCAGCACACCGTGGGGGTCCAGTACATCCGCACGGCGGCGATCCTGCAGACGCTGCTCGGCAACATCGGCCGGCCGGGCGGCGGGATCATGGCGCTGCGCGGCCACGCCTCGATTCAGGGTTCCACGGATATCCCGACGCTGTTCAACCTGCTGCCCGGCTACCTGCCGATGCCGCACGCGTACGGGAACCAGACGCTGGACACCTTCATCGAGGCCGAGTCCACCGAAAAGGGCTACTGGGCGAACATGCGCGCCTACATGGTCAGCCTGCTCAAAGCGTACTGGGGTGCGAAGGCGACGCCCGAGAACGACTTCTGCTTCGACTACCTGCCCCGGCTCACCGGCAGCCACAGCACCTACGAGACGGTGATGGCCCAGCTTGCGGGGGACTGCAAGGGCTACTTCCTGTACGGGGAGAACCCGGCGGTGGGCTCGGCGAACGCGAAGATGCAGCGGCTGGGCATGGCCAGCCTGGACTGGCTGGTGGTGCTCGATTTCTCGCTGATCGAGAGCGCCACCTGGTGGAAGGACGGCCCGGAGATCGAGACCGGGGAACTGCGGACCGAGGACATCGGCACCGAGGTCTTCTTCATGCCGGCGGCCGCCCACACCGAGAAGGCCGGCAGTTACACCAACACCCAGCGGCTGCTGCAATGGCACCACCAGGCGGTGGAGTCGCCCGGCGACGCGCGCAGCGACCTGTGGTTCACCTTCCACCTCGGCCGGAAGATCCGGGAGAAGCTGGCCGGGTCCACCGACGAGATGGACCGGCCCATACTCGATCTCACCTGGGACTACCCGACCCAAGGCAGGCTCGCCGAGCCGGACGCGGAGGCGGTGCTGGCCGAGATCAACGGCTGGGACTCCAACGGACGCCCGCTCGCCTCCTACGAGCAGCTCAACTCCGACGGCTCCACGGTCTGCGGCTGCTGGATCTACTGCGGTGTGTACGCGAACGGCGTCAATCAGGCGGCCCGACGCAGGCCGGCCGGCGAGCAGAACTGGGTGGCCAACGAGTGGGGCTGGGCGTGGCCCGCGAACCGGCGCATCCTCTACAACCGTGCCTCCGCCGACCCCGACGGCAAGCCGTGGAGCGAGCGCAAGGCGCTGGTGTGGTGGGACCAGGAAAAGGCGATGTGGGCGGGCCATGACGTCCCCGATTTCAGCGCCGCCAAGTCGCCGCATTACCGCCCGCCCGCGGCGGCCAGGGGTGCGGAGGCGCTGTCCGGCATCGACCCGTTCGTCATGCAGGCGGACGGCAAGGCCTGGCTCTTCGTCCCGGTGGGGCTGACCGACGGCCCCCTGCCAGCGCACTACGAGCCGCAGGACTCGCCGTTCCGCAACCGGCTCTACACCCAGCAGCGCAACCCGGTCCGGCAGGTGCTGCCGTTCCGGCACCCGGACAACCGCCTGCAGCCCAGCGGCGATCAGCCCGGCTCGGAGCTGTTCCCGTATGTTGCCACCACCTACCGGCTGACCGAGCACCACACGGCCGGCGGGATGACGCGGTGGCTGCCGTACCTGGCGGAACTCCAGCCGGAGTTCTTCTGCGAGGTGTCGCCGGAACTCGCGGCGCAGCGCGGGCTGGAGCACCTCGGCTGGGCGACGGTGATCACGGCCCGGAACGTCGTCGAGTGCCGGGTGCTGGTGACAGACCGGATGACCCCGCTGACGGTACAGGGGCGGCGGATGCACCAGGTGGGCCTGCCCTACCACTGGGGCGTGGCCGGCTACACCACCGGTGACAGCGCCAACGACCTGACCGGCATGAGCCTGGACCCCAACGTCCACATTCAGGAGGTCAAGGCCTTCGCCTGCGACATCCAGCCGGGCCGGCGGCCGCGCGGGCCGGCCCGGGCGGAGCTGGTCGCCAGCTACCAGCGGCGGGCGGGTATCACCGAGCAGACCGGGATGGAGATCTGACATGGCCGATGGTGTGCCGGGCATGGCGCTGGCCGAGCAACCACGTCAGTGGGGCCAGCGGATGGCGGAAGCCCTGGCGGGTGAGCAGGACCCGGCGGCGGTGAGCGGTTACCCGGAGCACCCGCCCAGGGTGGGGTTCTTCACCGACACGTCCGTGTGCATCGGCTGCAAGGCCTGTGAGGTGGCCTGCAAGGAGTGGAACCACGTCCCCGAGGACGGGCTGAACCTGACCGGCATGTCCTACGACAACACAGCCGGCCTCGGTGCGGACACCTGGCGGCATGTGGCGTTCATCGAGCAGCGCAAGCCACTCGCCAGGCAGCAGGCGGGGCTCCAGCACGAGACAGGGCCGGACGGGTTCCGCTGGCTGATGGCCTCGGACGTGTGCAAGCACTGCACCCACGCGGCGTGCCTGGACGTCTGCCCGACCGGGTCGCTGATGCGCACCGAGTTCGGCACCGTGGTGGTGCAGGAGGACATCTGCAATGGCTGCGGGTACTGCATCCCCGCCTGCCCGTATGGGGTTATCGACCAGCGGAAGGGCGATGGCCGGGCGTGGAAGTGCACGCTGTGCTACGACCGCCTTGGCGTCGGCATGGAGCCGGCCTGCGCCAAGGCCTGCCCGACCGAGTCGATCCAGTTCGGCCCGCTGGATGAGCTGCGCGAGCGGGCGGCGGGCCGGCTCGCGCAGTTGCACGAGGCGGGGGTCGGCGACGCCCGGCTGTACGGGGCGGACCCGAACGATGGCGTCGGCGGGGACGGTGCGTTCTTCCTGCTGCTGGACGAGCCCGAGGTGTACGGCCTGCCGCCGGACCCGGTGGTGACCACAGCCGACCTGCCTTCGATGTGGCGGCACGCGGTGGCGGCCGCGGCGACGCTGACGGCGATGGTCGGCATCGCCGTCGCGGTGGGCAGGGTCAGCGACCGTGATTTGGACGTATGGGCTGTACCCACGGGTGGGGCGGCATCGGTAGCCAGGTCATGACTGGCCGCCGCCTCCCCCGGGATGCTGGTGAGCGGCGCCCGCTCTCTCGACACTGCCACCGGCGGAGCCCGCCGGAAACGGCGGGAGTGGTCATTTTCCTGGTAGCTGGGCCGCTGGCAGCCCAGCGCGTGCCCGCAAGCCGGCTTGCGACGGGCTGAGCGACACCGTCAGGCACCGGTCCATGCAGCTGAGCAGTTCCTCGGTGTCAACCGGCTTTGTTACGTAGTCACTTGCGCCGCTGGCCATGCTCCTGTCCCGGTCTTCGGTCATCGCCCGCGCTGTGACGGCGATCACCGGCAGCCTGGCCAGGCGCGGGATCTGGCGGATGGCCGTCATGGTCTCGTAGCCGTCCATTTCCGGCATCATCACGTCCATCAGGACCAGGTCGATGTCCTTGCTGGAGCCCAGGATGTCGATGCATTGGCGTCCATCCGCGGCGTGTACCACGGACATCCCGTACAGCTCAAGGATCGAGGTGATCGCGAAGACATTGCGGACATCGTCGTCCACGATGAGGACCTTGCGGCCCCGCAGGCCATCATGGGGGCCCGCGGGGGCAACGGAGCGGTGCAGCACCCCGGGAAGGCCCGCATCGACCGCCCGGACCGCGCCGTTCCACTCAGCCGCGACGATCACCGGCGGGGGAGCGGTGGGCATGCCGATAGCCGAATCCGGCTCCGCCGCATGGGTGGTGCCTGGCCGCGACAATGGCAGCACCAGCGTGAATACGCTGCCACGCCCGAGTTCACTCTCGGCCACCACCCGGCCGCCGAGTTGGTGGGCTATCTCATTGCAGATGGCCAAGCCCAGGCCGGTCCCACCGTAGCTGCGGCTGGTGGTGCCATCTCCCTGCTCGAATGCCCCGAAGATGGCGTCAAGGTTTTCCGGGGAGATGCCGATGCCGGTATCGGTCACCGAAAAGGCGACCGGCGCGGGCCCGTCCTGTGGGCCGCCCATCCTGACCGACAGGCCCACCTTTCCGGCCTGTGTGAACTTGATGGCGTTGGACAGCAGATTGGCCAGCACCTGCCGTAGTCTCTGCCGGTCGGTGTACATAACCGGCGGGACGTTGGCGTCCATGAGGACATCGAACTCAAGCCGCTTCTCCGCCGCGAGCGGGCCGAACACGCTTCGCAGATCGTCAGCGAGCGTGGTGAGCAGCACATCCTCGGGGTGGATCTCCATCCGGCCGGCCTCAGCCTTCGACAGGTCGAGGAGGTCGTTGATCAGTTGCAGTAGGTCCGATCCTGACGAGTGGATGACGTTGGCGTATTCGACCTGCTTGCCGCTGAGGTTGCCGTCGGCGTTCTGGGCGAGCAGTCGCGCCAGGATCAGCAGGCTGTTCAGGGGCGTCCGCAGCTCATGCGAGACGTTGGCAAGGAATTGTGACTTGTACCGGGATGCGAGGGCCAGTTGCTTTGCCCGCTCCTCGAGTTCCCGGCTGGCTTGCTCGATTTCGGCGTTCTTCAGCTCAATGTCGCGGTTCTGCCTGGCGAGCTGAGCGGCCTTGTCCTCGAGCTGGGCGTTGGACATGCGCTGTGAAGCTGCCCCGGGATGGCTGGATCTCGACGGTTACATCGGCGAAATCGAGCCACTGAGCTGTCTGGGGGTACCACGCTTTGTAGACCGATTCCTTGGCGCTGAACAGCAGCCGCCCCCAGGAGAAGTGCGGAAAAGCAGCGCTGACCTCAGTAAGGTGCGCTCTCTCGGCAGGCGATGCGATTTCCTCGATCACTCCGTGCGGCAGTGGAAACGCGGGCTCGCCGTCAATCCCGATGCTCCGCATGATTGCGGTGTGCGCCGCGGCCGCAGCCCGGTAGCCATCGCAGTGTGTGATGCTCCCGCTGATTCCCTCCGGCCACTGAGGAGCGCCGCCGGGGCCGACTCCTATTTCCGGGGGGGGA
>DAHUZQ010000186.1 GCA_027306495.1 Actinomycetota bacterium
GGCCGGCTCGGTGATGGCCCGGTCCCGTGAGGTGTGGATCGCCACCACCTTGTCCACCGTGACCGTCTCGCCCGCGCCCAGGCTCACCGACACGTCCTGGCCTATCCAGCCTGGATCAGCAACAGCCCGCCGTTCGGCAGCGCAAGGGCCGTTGTCCCGGTGCACCTGGGTGCGAGCGCATTCGGCGATCCGGACCTTTGATTGCACGGTCTCCACCACCATCAGGACCGTGTCGGGCGCGCACTCGGCCGCAGCTAGCTGCCGCAGGTGGCGGCCGGAAAGGCTGTCGTAGCGCAGGACGCCGGCGTTGCGCACGGTCGCGTCGATCGCGGAACGCACCTCCAGGCGCCCGGTCCAGTCCTCCGCCGTGATCGTGGTCCGCAGGCCGCACAAGTGTGGCTCAGCCATGTGAGCGAAGCGCCACTGTTCCAGCCGGGTGGTCCGCCCCTGGCCGTCGCGGAACCGGGTGACCCGCCGCAGGATCCCGGCGTGGAGGTCGAGTTCCAGCCCGTGGTCCAGCACGGTGACGGTTTCCATCGTGAACCACCGGCCGCCGTCGATACGCAGCGTGAGGAAAAGCCAGTTCGGGAGGTTGACCAGGCTTTCGTTCTCGACCGTCTCGCCGGCGACAGTGTCGATGAGGCGGTTGTACAGGCCCGCGGCGTAGGTGCCGGGGTAATGGACACCGTCGCGGGCCGACTCCGGCACGGCACCCCGCGTTGCGAAGTAGCCGTTCCCCACTGTGCAGAGCGCCTCGCGTCTGCCCTCTTCGGCCGGCAGGTACCCGGCATAGGCGAATGCCCACGCGCTCTGGAGATCATGAGCGGCGCCCCTGCCATCGGCCCCCGACACGCTGAATACATTCCCTGCCGGCGGACGGCCAAGGCGGTGCGGCCGGAGAAGGACCCGGCTGATCTGCGCCAGCCGCTGGTGGCTGATGCCACCACTAGCCGGCGCGGTGCCCACGCCGCGCGGGCGTGGACGCCGGCCGGCGGGGCGGCCACGCCGCTAGGACCGCTGTGGCAGGTGGCGCCGGCTCTGGATAACCCGGAACCGCCCGGTGATGAAGTCCCCGTCCGTATAGCTGGCGTTCGCGGCCGGGTTCGCGCCGGTCGCGTGGAAGTCGGAGTATGCCGCGGTCTGGTTCACATACACACCGGAGGTCAGGTTCTCCGACAGCGCCACCCCAGCCTCCAGGGCGGCGGTGCGCGCCTGTTCGAGGTACTCATCGCTGGTGGAGTGCACCGCAGCCGTGATCGCGCCCTTGGCCGCGACGGTGCGGCGGAACACCGCCAGAGCCTCCTGCGCGCTGGCGGTCGAGACCAGGTAGGTCACCGGGCCGAAACACTCGCTGGTGATCGCCTCGTCGCCAGGCTCGGTGTGGATCACCAGCGGGGTCCGGACCCGGGCCTGCGGGAACGAGGGATGGGCGATCTCCCGGCTTGTCACGGCGATCCTCCCGGCGCCGCCCGCCGCGGCCGCCCGGGCAGCCGCGGCCTCCAGGCGTGCCAGCACGCCATCATTGACAATGGCCCCGAGCAGTTCGACCGCCTGCTGGTCCGGGCCGAGCGTGGCGTCGATGGCAGCGCGCAGATCCGCGGCGAACTGCGCCGGTGTCTTCCGGCCCTGGTCCGTGGCGATACCGGAGTCGGGGATGAGCAGGTTCTGCGGGGTCGTGCACATCTGGCCGCTGTAGAGGATGAGGGAGAAGGCCAGGTTCGCGACCATGCCGGCGTAGTCGCTGGTGGACTCGATCACGACCGCGTTGACGCCCGCCTTCTCGGTATAGACGCGGGCGTGCCGGGCGTTGGCCTCCAGCCACTCCCCGAACGCGGTGGAACCCGTGAAGTCGATGATCTTGACCTCCGGGCGCTGCGCCAGCGTGGCAGCCAGCCGTTCGTCCGGGTCCTCGGCGGCGAGCAGCACCAGATTGGGGTCAAAGCCGGCCTCCGCCAGCACCTCGCGGGCAGCGGCGACCGTGATCGCCAGCGGCAGGATGGCGCGCGGGTGCGGTTTGACGATCACCGCGTTGCCGGTCGCCAGGCTGGCGAACAGGCCGGGATAGGCGTTCCAGGTGGGGAACGTGTTGCAGCCGATGACCAGTGCGATGCCCCGGGAGATGGGGGTGGAGGTCTTCTCCATCAGCAGTGGCGGCTTCTTGCCCTGCGGCTTCTCCCAGATCGCGGTGGGGGCGAACCGGGTCTGCTCGGCATGGGCACAGGCCACCGCCTCCAGTGCCCGGTCCTGGGCGTGCGGTCCGCCGGCCTGGAAAGCCATCACGAACGCCTGGCCGCTGGTGTGCATCACGGCGTGGGCGATCTCGAAGCTGCGGGCGTTGATCCGGTCGATGATCTCGATGCACACCGCGGTGCGCGAAGCCGGGCCGGAGTGACGCCAGGCTGGCAGCGCGGCGGCCGCCGCCATGATCAGCGCGTCGGCCGTCAGGTGCGGATAGGTGACACCCAGCTCCGGCCCATAGGGGGAGACCTCGCTGCCGGCCCACCCGTCCGACCCGGGCTGCGCCAGGTCGAACCGCCTGCCGAGGTGGGATTCGTAGGCCGCCTGGCCGGCGGGGCCGGCCTCCTCCCCGTACACGCGCGGGCTCGGGGATTCGGGGTAGGCGGACCAGTACGTTCGGTCGTGGATGGCTGCGAGCGCGGCGTCGAGCTTGTCCTGGTGCCGCTGAGCGAGAGCCTCGAGCCCGGTGGGGGTGCCCAGGTCCGGCCGTTCTGCCGCGGTCGGTGCGGAAGTCATGGGATCTCCACTTCGTATCCGTACGTCGTCGGGTCCCAAGTCTCCCGCCCTTTGGGCGGGCTAGCCAGTTGGACGCTCAACCGCCAGCCCGTCATTTCACCCAGTGCGGCCATGGTCGCCGTGGTTTTGTCCCGGTTTCGCCGTTACCTCACGGGAAGTCACGTGTGGTGAACGGGGTTCGTGAGCCGTGACGGCCCGCACGCGGTTCGTGTCCGGCCGGACACACCCGGCTCGCCGGGTTACTCGACGGTCGCGATCACCTCGCCCTGGTGGGCGGCCGCCTCCTCGGTGACCAGCAGGTGGACGCGGCCCGCCATGGGGGCGATCACCTCACCGGCGACCTTGTCCACCATCACCTCGCCGATCAGCTGGCCGTCAGCCACCTGGTCGCCGTCGGCCACGAACCAGGTGGACAGCACCCCGGCCGCCTCCGGCTCCCGCTCCGACAGGGCGGGGAAGACCACGTCCGCCACGGGTCAGGCCTTGAGCAGCCGGTGCACGCCGTCGCGGATCCGGTCCGGCCCGGGCAGGACCGCCCGCTCGAGCGGGCGCGCGTAGGGGATCGGCACGTCGGGTACCGCCACCCGCACGACGGGTGCCCGCAGCATCCCGGGGTCGGTTTCGGCCACCGTCGCCGCGACCTCCCCGGATACCCCGAACGACTGGTAGTCCTCGTCGACGATCAGCAGCCGGCCGGTCTTGGCGACGGACGACATGATGGTCTGCCGGTCCAGCGGGACCAGGCTGCGCAGGTCGATGACCTCCAGGCTGATCCCGTCCGCTTCGGCCATCTGCTCGGCCACGTCGAGTGCATGGTGCACGGACAGGGAGAGGGTGACGACGGTCGCGTCCGTCCCTTCGCGGGCCACCGCTGCCCGGCCGATCGGGACCTCGTCCCCCGATTGCGGCACCGGGCCGATCGCCCTGGGGTTCTTGGCCATCCAGGGCAGGCCCATGACGCCTTTGTGGAACATGTAGACGACGGGGTTTTCATCGCGGATAGCGGAGATCATCAGGCCCTTGGCGTCGGCGGGGTTGCTGGGCACCACCACCTTCATGCCGGGCAGGTGCGCGAAGGTCCCCCACAGGCACTGCGAATGCTGCTCGGCGTCCCCGTAGCCCCCGCCGGTGGCCGTCATGAGGACCATCGGGACCCTGACATTCCCGCCCGACTCGTAATGGATTTTGGCCATGTGGTTGTAGATCTGGTCCATCGCGACGCCGAAGAAATCCGCGAACATCAGTTCAACGATGGGGCGCATGCCCTCCACCGCCGCGCCGATGCCCAGGCCGATGAACGCGGTCTCCGATATCGGGGTGTCCCGGACCCGCCCGGGTCCGAACTTCTCCAGCAGCCCGCCGGTGGCGCCGAAGATTCCGCCATAGGCCCCGATGTCCTCACCGAGGACGAAGACCCGCGGGTCGCGCTCCATTTCCTGGGCGATGCCCTCGGCCACAGCCCGGGCCGTGGTGAGCCGCCGCACCCCCCCACGTGGCGGGGCGGTGGCGGAGTCGGTGACACTCATCAGCGTGCTCCTCTCAGGCGAACGGGCAGCCGCGCCTCACGCGAACAGGTAGTCCCGTGCCGTCTCCGGCTCGGGCGCCGGGCTGGACTTGGCGAACTCGACGGCCTTCTCCACCCGGGCCGAGGCTTCGTCCTTGATGGTGGCCGCCAGTTCCGCGGTGAGAATCCCCGCTTTCTGCAGGCGGGCCTGGTAGGCCGGGATCGGGTCGCGGCCGGCCAGTTCGGCCAGATCGGGCCGGTAGGCCTGTGGGTCGCCCTCGAAGTGGCCCCAGAGCCGCAGGGTGTGAATTTCCAGAAGAGTGGGCCCGTCACCGGCGCGCGCCCGGGTGACGGCGTCCCCGGCCGCCGCGTACACGGCATCGACGTCGTTGTCCTCGATCCGCTGACCGGGCATCCCGTACCCGGCGGCCCGGTCAGCGTTCGACGCGACCGCGGTGGAGGCGGAACGGGGCACCGAGATGGCCCAGTCGTTGTCCTCGATGATGAACACGACTGGCAGCCCCCACAGGGCCGCCAGGTTGAGCGACTCGTGGAAGGCGCCCTGGTTCGCGGCGCCTTCGCCGGTAAAGGCGGCAGCCACGCGGTCACTGCCCGCCTGCTGGAATGCGAACGCCTGGCCCAGCGCCGGGGGCAGCCCCTCCGCGACTATTCCCGAGCAGGAGAAATGGGTGGCCGGGTCGAACAGGTGCATGTGGCCGCCCCGCCCGTGCCCGAGGCCGCCCTGGCGGCCGAAGATCTCAGCGGTCATCTTGTCCAGGTCCACCCCGTGCGCGATGGCGATGTGGTGTGGCCGGTGCGTCGCGGTCACGGCGTCGTCGGGCCGCAGATGCGCGCACACTCCCGCCGCCACCGGTTCCTGGCCGGCCGACAGGTGCATCTCACCGGGCAGCAGTCCGGCGCCAATGTCGAACGCGGGTTTCTTGTCGGCGTGATACTCACGCAGCAGCGCTTCCTCGTAGGTGCGGGAGAGCACCATCACCCGGTACAGATCAAGACGGGTCTTGTCGTCCACCACTTCTCCTTCAGGCGTTTGCGAGTCTGTGGAGGCGTTGCACCCGTGGTGCTCGCCCAGCGCGTGGGGCCGTAAGCATCCGGGGGGCGGCTGGCGCCCGGTGAAGACTCCACGCCGTGCGCCGCCAGTGTGGCGGCCCGCGAAGCCGTGAACCCGCACAAACATGCCCCCCGTCAGTCACCCCGCCGGGTGGCTGACATCCACCCCAAGCCTGGACGTACCCCCGTGCCACCCGGGGGAACACCCCTGCCTTCGGGAGCGTGGCGCGCCGTGCGCCGGCCGGTGCCGGGGCCCGCTCCGATCACGCCCGGGCAACCGCCGGCACAGCCCCGCACCCACCAGATAGCAGCCATTTCCACGCCTATGCGGTGCTCCAGCAGCCAGGTCTTGAAGGAGACGCGCAAGCGCCATATGCGGCCCCTTGACACGCGGCGGCGTCCAGCAGACGATGCGCTGGAATCGCCCGCATATGGCGGGCTGGATTACCGGAGGCTGCGCATGAACCTGCCTAGACGTATCGGGCTCATCGGTGCCGGAGGTGGGCTCACAGTGCTCGCCGCGTTCTCGGGGAGCGGCGCCGCGCTGGCATCACCGGTGACTCACCACGTATGGAGATTCACCCCGCCATTCAAGGTCAAAGTGCTCGGCCATCTCCCGAACGGCCAGGCGAAGGTGTCCAGTAGCACGCCAACCGGCCTGCCGCCCAGCGCGATCGCATCGGTGTACAACCTTTCCGGGCTCTCCGCTTCCTCGACGGCGGGTTCCGGCGAGATCATCGCGATCGTCGATGCCTACCACGACCCGAACGCGCTCTCCGACCTCAACACATTCAACGCGCAATACGGGTACCCCGCCCTGTCCACCTGCACCTCGCTGACCCAGTCCGGCCCCTGCTTCGAGCAGGTCGACCCGGAGGGCCAAGCGAAGGCCAACAGCGGGTGGGCGCTGGAAGAGTCGCTGGACATCGAATGGGCGCACGCCGAGGCCCCGGGCGCCAAGATCGTCCTGGTCGAGGCCGCCAGCAACAGCAACACCAACCTGTTCAACGCCGTCGCCTATGCGGGCAGCACGCTCGGCGCCAACGTCGTCTCCATGAGCTTCGGAGGCAGCGAGTCGAGCAGCGAGACCTCCCTTGACGCGGACATGACCCACCCCGGCACTCTCTACACCGCCTCAGCCGGCGACAGCGGGCACGGTGCCGAGTACCCGGCTGCCTCCCCGAACGTGGTCGCGGTGGGCGGGACCACGCTCAACGGCTGCAGCGGAACGTCCTGCGCGGGGTTCACCAGCGAGACCACGTGGTCGAGTTCGGGCGGGGGCATCTCCGCATACGAGGCGATCCCCGCCTACCAGTCGGCCTACACCGGGCCCGTGTACGGCGCGGCCACGATCGGCGCTCTCACGGGAAACCAGCGGGGCATCCCCGATGTCTCGTTCGACGCCAACCCGAGCACGGGCGTCTCCATCTACGACAGCACCAGGTACGACGGCCAGTCCGGGTGGTTCACCGTTGGTGGCACCAGCGTCGGGGCGCCGAACTGGGCGGGCATCCTGGCCGCCGGCCAGGCTGCGGGCGCGACCGCCCTGGAGGGCGACGCCAACATCTATAACGGAGGCTCGGCCAACCTCCGCGACATCACCAGCGGCACCAATGGGACGTGTGGGACCGACTGCACCGCCGGCCCGGGCTATGACCTGGTGACCGGGCTGGGCAGCCCTATCAACTACCCCTGAGGCAGACCGGCGACGGAGCGTCGCTCACCGTTCGCCGGCAGCCGTGATCGCTCGGCGGTCCCCTCGCGCGCTGGCGCGAGGGGACCGCCGGGCAGCATGCTGTGCTCATGCCGATGGACCCCAGGCACGCGATCCTCTTCGAGCCGGTCCGGATCGGGCCGAAGACCCTGCCCAACCGCTTCTATCAGGTGCCGCACGCCAGCGGATTCGGCACCCGCCGGCCGCGCGCCCAGGCAGCGTTCCGGGGGGTCAGAGCCGAGGGCGGCTGGGGCGGAGTCTGCGTCGAGTACGCCCCGGTCTCACCCGACTCCGACGAGATCCCGGCGGTCGCCGCGAATATCTGGGCCGACGGTGACGGCCCGGCGCTCGCCCTGACCGCGGCGGCCATCCATGCCCATGGAGCGCTGGCCGGCCTGGAACTGGTCCACGGCGGCGCCGGCAGCGCCAACGGGAGTTCCCGGCTGCCCAGGATCGCTCCCAGCCAGGCGGCCTCGGGCGTGCAGTGGGGCGGCCTGGCCAAGGAGATGACCCGCGACGACATCGGACGGGTGCAGCGGGACTGGGTGTCGGCCGCCCGCCGGGCGTGCGACGCCGGCTTCGATATCGTCTACGTCTATGGCGCCCACGGCTACCTGCTGAGCCAGTTCTTTTCCCCGCAGACCAACCACCGCACCGACGGGTACGGGGGGAGCCTGGCGAACCGCGGCAGATTCTGGCTGGAAACCCTGGCAGCGGTGCGGGACAAGGTGGGCGGCGAGTGCGCCATCGCCACCCGGGTCACAGTGCACGGGGATCCCGGCGTCCCCGGCGCGGCCGGCCTGCCCGGCATCGAGGTGGAGGAGATGCTGGCCCTGGTCGCGATGGCCGATGAGCTGGTTGACCTCTGGGATGTGACGGTCGGCGCCTGGCCGGATGATTCGGGCACATCGCGCTATTTCCCCGAAGGGCATCAGCGGCCCTGGACGCACCGGGTGCGCGAGGCGACCGCCAAGCCGGTGGTGGCGGTCGGCCGCTACACCAGTCCCGACCTGATGGCCGAGATCATCCGGACAGGCGCGGTGGATCTGATCGGCTCCGCCCGCCAGGCGATCGCCGACCCGTTCCTCCCCCGCAAGGTCGCCGAAGGGCGCCTCGATGAGATCCGGGAGTGCACCGGCAGCAACATCTGCATCCTGCGGGAGGAGACGTTCCGCCAGATCGGCTGCGCGCAGAACGCCACGGCCGGTGAGGAGTACCGGCGCGGCTGGCATCCGGAGATCTTCGGGCCGACCAGCGACGACCGGCCGGTGCTCGTCGTGGGGGGCGGGCCCGCGGGGATGGAGTGCGCGGTGGTGCTCGGGAAGCGGGGCTTCACGGCGGTGCACCTGGCCGAGGCGCAAGCCGAACTCGGAGGCCGGCTCCGCTGGATCCGGCGCCTGCCCACCCTGGGCGACTGGGGCCGGATCGTGGACTGGCGCCGCGTGCAGCTGTCCCAGCTCACCGCGGTCCAGGTGATCACGGGCTGCCGGCTCACCCGCCGCGACGTGCTGCAGTACGGCGCCAGCGTGGTCGTTGTGGCGACCGGGTCCAGCTGGCGGGGCGACGGCGTGCAGCCAGGCCATCCCGCCCCCATGCCCGGCGCGGATTCCCGCGCTCCGCATGTGCTCACCCCCGAACAGGTGTGC
Source organism: Actinomycetota bacterium (assembly GCA_027306495.1). Lineage (GTDB taxonomy): Bacteria > Actinomycetota > Actinomycetes > Streptosporangiales > Streptosporangiaceae > DAHUZQ01. Next base: position 8,690 of record DAHUZQ010000186.1, read on the forward strand.
GCCGGCCAGCGCCCGCCGGGCCGGCGGGTGATCGTGTACGACACCGATGGCTACTTCATGGGACCGGCCCTGGCCGAACTGCTCGCCGCGGAGGGCTTCGATGTCACCGTGGCCACGGTCTACCCTGTGCTCTCGCCGGTCAGCGACGAGACGCTGGAAGGTGAGACGCTCCGCGCGCACCTGCACCGCGCCGGGGTCGGTGTGTGCCATGGCGTCACCGTCACGGCGGTGGACAGCAGCGCGGTGCACGGCGTGGATCGGTACGGCGATCCGTGGACGGCCGAATGCGACGGCGTCGTCCTGGTCACCCAGCAGGTGTCGCAGGACGCCCTCTACCGGGAACTGACCGCTGACCCCAGCGCCCTGGAGCAGGCGGGCATCGCGGCCGTGCACCTGGTGGGCGACGCCGTGGCACCGCGGCTGATCTCGGAGGCGGTCTTCGACGGCCATCGGCTCGGCCGGGAGATCGACCGCGCGGACGCTGGCCTGCCCGCCCTCTGGCGCAGCGAGCGGCCGAACCCGGCCGGCCCGGCCCCCCGGCGGTGATCGGGTTGTTGGAGCGCGGTCTTCGGGCGGTGCATACTCACCTGGCGGCCGTCTCGAGCAGGAAGCCGCCACCGGAGATCAGGAGGGCCACGTGCAGATCGACAACGAGTTCTCGGTCAGGGTGCCGATCCAGCAGGCCTGGGCCGTGCTCACCGATCTCCCAGCCATCGCCCCGTGTATGCCGGGGGCGCAGCTCACGGGGGTGGAGGGGGAGGTCTACTCCGGCAAGGTGAAGGTGAAGGTCGGCCCGGTCACCTCCGAGTACTCCGGGACCGCCAGCTTCACCGAGCGTGACGACGAGGCCTTCCGGGCGGTCATCGACGCGCGCGGCCGCGACGTGCGGGGCGCGGGGAACGCCAGTGCCCTCATTACCGCGCACCTGCGGCCCGACGGACCGCACACGATCGTGAATGTCAGCACCGACCTGAGGATCTCCGGCCGGATCGCGCAGTTCGGCAGCGGCATGATCAAGGAGGTGTCGGCCAAGCTGCTCGGCCAGTTCGTCGAGTGCCTGGAAGGCAAGCTCTCGCTGTCGGCCGCGGACCAGGAGGGCCTGGCCGCTGCGGCGGCAGGGGCCGCAGCGGGGGGAACGGAACCGCCGGTGACCGGGGGAGCCACCCAGCCGGCGGCAGGCCCAGCCGGGGAAGCGCCCGGGCAGGCCGGGCCTGCGGCGATGGACCTGCTGAGCGTTGCCGGGGGGTCCATCTACAAGCGGCTGATCCCCCTGATCGTGGTCTTGATCGTGATCGTGGGACTGATCGTGTACTTCGCGGTCCGGTGATGGTGCCGGCCCGTCTCAGCGGTGATCTTCCAGGTGGGCCGTGTCATTGAAGCCGCGGACGATCCACCGGTCGCCGGTGACCACGATCTGGGAGATGGAGGCATTGTCGACCGTCAGGAACGCGAAGGGCCGGGAGCCGCTGGCGAGCGCGAGTGCCTGCGCTATGACGCCCCCGTGCGCGAAGGCCGCCACGCGCTGGCCGGGGTGGCGGGCCGCCAGCCGCTCGATCGCGGCGTGCACGCGTGTCGCCAGGGAAGCCGACGTCTCCGCACCGGGGACGATCTCCCAGCGCTCCTGTGTGAACATCTGGCGAGCCGTCGGGTGCCGGTCGGCGACCATCTTCCGGTAGCGGCCGCCCTCCCATTCACCGAGGTAGACCTCGCGAAGATCCTGCTCCACGACAGGTGCGACGCCGAGCCGGCTTGCCAGGGGGGTCGCGGTCTGTCCCGTCCGCTGCAGCGGGGTCACGTAGATGGCGTCGATCGTCATCCCGGCCAGCCGGGCGCAGACCCGCTCCGCCTGGTCCCGTCCCTCGGGGGAGAGCGGTGGGTCAGCCTGCCCGCCTACCAGTGGGACAGGCTTGCCCTCCACGTACGCCTCGGATTCACCATGGCGGACGAGCAGCAACTCCAGCGCACCCGGTGGGGGCTGGAACCGGCTCTGCGGGTAAATGCCGGGCTGCGGGCTGTCGTGCGGTCCTGTCACAAGATCGCAAGCGTACCCGCGCCACGCGAACCCGGCAGCCCGCCGGCCCGCACGTGCCCGCGGTCACAACCCCAGTAATCGCGGCGCCTCAGCGCGAGGCGAACCAGGGCTGATGCAGGTCGATGTAGGTCATCCCGTCGATCAGGGATGTCTCCTCGTCGAGGATTTTCCTGGCCGCGGCGGGGATCTCTCCCCGCTCTGCCTCCCTGGCCTGCGACTCCGACCGGAAAGCGATGGTCTCGGTCATGAACCCCTCATCATCGATCGCGAGGGTGGCGCCGAGGATGTCCGGCCGGTGCCTGGAAATCAGGCTGGTCGCCTGATCGGTCAGCACATGTATGCGATCGCGGTCACGCACGCGGCCCTGGATGACCTGGACGAAGCCGGCCTCGTCCGACCCTCCGCTGAGCATCAGCGACACGTCGCCGCAGTCGTGGAAGGTCACCGGCCCGTCCATGTGCCGCTGCATCTGGCGCCACCACGCCTGCTGCTCGGGGCGCTGCGAGTTGCGCCTGGCGGCTTCCGGCGATGAGAACCGGATGACAGCCACCAGCATCCCGGAGTCGGTGAAGCCGAAGGTGCCGCCCAGCCAGCCCTCCGCCCCGGGCTCGACCTCCGTCCGCCAGCGCTCCAGCGTTGCCCGGGCGGCGTCCCGGTCACGGACCTGGCCCTGAATCACCTGAATGAACATCATGCCCCCGTCCGGGACCGTCCCCGGCGATCAGGGCCCGCGGTCGCGTAACACCGCGTTCCCCACGGACGGCCCGGTTGTCCTCGCCGGCCCTGGCGTCGACGCTGCCGAGGAGAATCCCAGTATCGTATGGATTCGCCATGCACATCCTGCCCGCGGTCAGCGCCCACGACACCCCCTGTGGGTCGCCCGCCACGCTGCCGGCGGCGACGGTTGGCGCGGGAGGCGAGAAGTGACAAGCGGCTTTTACGACTTCGTCATCGTCGGTGGGGGCTCGGCCGGGAGCGCGCTGGCGAACCGGCTGTCCGCGGACCCCGCGACCCGGGTGCTGGTGCTGGAGGCCGGCCGGCCGGACTACCGGTTCGACGTCTTCATCCACATGCCGGCCGCGCTCACCTACCCGATCGGCAACCGCTTCTACGACTGGCAGTACACCTCCGAGCCCGAGCCAGACCTGAACAACCGCCGCATCTACCACGCGCGCGGCAAGGTGCTCGGTGGTTCCAGCAGCATCAACGGGATGATCTTCCAGCGTGGGAACCCGCTGGACTACCAGCGCTGGGCACAGGACCCGGGCATGGGCGAGTGGGACTACGCGCACTGCCTGCCCTATTTCAAGCGGATGGAGACCTGCCTGGCCGGTGCGGACGAGTTCCGCGGCGGTGAGGGCCCGCTGGTGCTGGAACGAGGCCCGGCCAGCAGCCCGCTCTTCAGTGCGTTCTTCGACGCGGTGCAGCAGGCCGGCTACCCGCTGACCAGCGATGTGAACGGCTACCGGCAGGAGGGCTTCGCGGCGTTCGACCGCACCATCCATCGGGGGCGCCGGCTGAGCGCGGCCCGGGCCTACCTCCATCCGGTGATGAGCCGGCCCAACCTGGAGGTGATCTCCCGGGCTTTCGCGACCCGGATCATCTTCGATGGCGATCGTGCGGTCGCGGTGGAGTACCGCCGTGGTAAGGGTGCGCCGCGGCGGGCCGAGGCAGGCGAGATCATTGTGTGCGGCGGCGCGATCAACACCCCGCAGTTGCTCCAGGTCTCGGGGGTCGGCAACGCTGATGAACTCGGCGCTCTCGGGATCGACGTCGTGGCGGGCCTGCCGGGTGTGGGGGAGAACCTGCAGGACCACCTCGAGGTCTACGTCCAGTACGGCTGCAAGCTCCCGGTTTCGGTGGCACCGGCGCTGAAGTGGCACAACCGCCCGATGGTGGGTGCGAAATGGCTGTTCGCCCGCAGCGGGCCGGGCGCCACCAACCACTTCGAAGCGGGCGGTTTCGTCCGCAGCAACGACGAGGTCGCCTATCCCAACCTGATGTTCCACTTCCTGCCGATCGCGATCCGCTACGACGGATCGGCTCCGGCCGGCGGACATGGTTATCAGGTGCACATTGGGCCGATGTACTCCGGCTCGCGCGGCACCGTCAAGATCACCTCGCCGGACCCGGCGGTGAAGCCCGCCCTGCGCTTCAACTACCTGTCCACTCCCACCGACCGGCGGGAATGGGCCGAAGCCATCGCCATCGCGCGGTCCATCCTGAACCAGCCGGCGTTCGCCCCGTACAGCGCCGGGGAACTCTCGCCCGGCCCGTCCGTCAGGACCGAGCAGGAGATCCTCGACTGGGTGCGCCGCGACGCCGAGACGGCGCTGCACCCTTCCTGCACGTGTGCGATGGGAACGGGTGAGCGTTCGGTCGTCGACCCGGCGACGATGCGCGTGCATGGGCTGGCGGGACTGCGGGTGGTGGACGCATCCGTCATGCCGTATGTCACCAACGGCAACATCTACGCGCCGGTCATGATGATCGCCGAGAAGGCCGCCGACCTCATCCTCGGCGACACCCCGCTGCCCGCCGAACCGGTCAGCTTCTACCGGCACGGCGTGGATCCTCACCCTGCCGCGGGCACCGCAGCGGGCCGATGACCGGCCCGTCTTTCGCCCGCGTGCCTTCCGCCGCGGCGGCCGATCCGCGCGACCCGCTGGGCCTGCGCGGCGATGCGCCGCTGCTGGACGCCTGGCTGCGGTTCACCGAGTCCGTCGCAGCCGGGACGTTCCATCCGATGACGGTGCCGGGCCACCACCAGCGCCAGGACCTGACCGGTGCCGTCGTGACCGGGGACGCCCCGCTCTTCGGTGGGCTCGGGACCATCAAGGGTGCCCACGACCTGGTCGCCGACGCGGAGGCACGGGCGGCCAGGCTCTGGGGCGCCCACTGGTGCCGGTTCAGCGTGGCCGGCTCCACCCACGGCAACCAGGCCCTGGCGCTGGCGGTCGGCAGGCCGGGCCAGCAGGTCATCGTCAACCGGAACCTGCACCGGTCCCTGCTGCTGGGCCTGGTCCTGGCCGGGCTGCAGCCGGTCTGGGTGCTGCCCGAGCGTGACAGCGAGAGCGGCCTGCCCGCCGGGGTCGCCGTGGATACGGTGGGCGCCGCCCTGCGCGATCACCCCGGCGCCTGCGCCGTCTTCCTCGGCGATCCGTCCTACGTGGGGACGGTGAGCGATCTGGACGGCCACGCGCGGGCCGCCCACGCGGCGGGGGTCCCGCTGATCGTGGACGCCGCCTGGGCGGCGCACCTGGGGTTCCATCCGGACCTGCCCCGCCACGCCATCGCCGCTGGCGCGGACGCCATGGTGACCAGCGCGCACAAGGCCCTGCCCGCCTACACCCAGGGCGCACTGGTGCTGGCCCGGACGCAGTACCTCGACGCTCCCCGCTTGGACCGTGCCTTCGAGGCGACCCACACCACCAGCCCGGCGGGTGCCATCGCGGCCAGCATCGACGCCGCCCGTTCCCTGCTCGAGCGGCACGGCAGCGACCTGTGCGGGCGGCTGCTTGAATGCGTGGCGCAGGCCCGGCGCGCTCTCGCGCGGGTGCCCGGAGCCAGGGTGCTGGAGGGCCCGGGTGTGGAGCCCACCAAGCTGGTGGTGCTGCTGGCCGGAACCGGCGCGCACGGTCACGCGGTGGAAGCCGATCTCATCGCGGCGGGCATGCCCGTGGAAATGGCGGACCGGGACGTGATCGTGGCCATCGCCACCCTGGCCGACGACCCGCCCACCATGGCCGCCTTCACTGGCGCTCTCAGCGCGGCCATCGAACGGCACCGCGGCACGCCCCGGCGCCCGGTCCCCTCACCGGCCTGGTCGGTGACGCCACAGGTGGCTGTCCCGCCACGCGAGGCATTCTTCGCCGGGAACGAAACCGTCCCCGCGCACGCCGCCGCCGGACGGGTGAGCGCCGAACTGGTGGCCCCCTACCCGCCCGGCATCCCCGTGCTCGCGCCGGGCGAGGTCATCACGGCCGACGCCCTGGCGGCGCTGCGCGCCGCCCGCGACGACGGTGTCCGTATCGCCTACGCCGCCGACCCGTCCCTGGCGACCTTCCAGGTGCTGGTGGACTGACCCGCCCCGTCGGGCACCGCCGGCCCGGGCCCATGGACCCGGCGCTCAGCGCCCGTGCCTGAGCAGGAAGCTGCCCGGCGGGTCATCCCGGAGACGCGCTGATCCGCCGATGCGGGGCCGGTGCGGGCCGTCAGGTGACGGGCGGGGGCGTCCCATGCGCGCTGGCGGCGAGAGCCGGATCCCAGGCGCAGACGGCGCAGGCGTGCGTGAACACCGACCGCGCGAACCGCAGCCCGGCGGCATGCGGGTCGGCGGCCGACCGGACGTCGTCCCAGTCGAGTACGTACTCTCCCAGGTCGCCGTGCCACCGGGCGCCGGGGACGGACAGGTCGGCGTCTTTGAATCCGTCGGGGGCCGGGTGCGCGTAGGCGTAGAAGGCCGCCCTGCCGTAGCGGGCGTCACCCGGCCACCAGCCGACCGCGACCTCCTGGGCGTCCATGGCGTTGCGCATGATGAAGTCCGCCGACGGTGGTTCGGCGGGCTCGCCGGAGAACAGGCTGACCGCGAGGTCGAATGAGCCCCACCAGGCATTCACCGGCGTCGACCGGCCCCGGTAGGGCGCCCGGAAGTCCGCCAGCACCAGCGCTGCCCGGGTCGCCGCCTGGAAGTAGGCGCTGGCCTGTGACGGGTCATAGCTGGCGTGCTCGGCATCGGTGTCCAGCGGCACCGTCCACGGGACTTCCTGCGGGGTGGGGTCGATCTCCACCGGCCCTGCCAGCTCCGCCACGGCCGCGAGCAGGCCCGTGGGCGAGGTGACCTCGGGCCGGTCGGGGACCAGTGGGATGCGCCGCGTCTGGCCACTGCTGTGCTCGGCGACGGCCTCGTGGGTGCGCAGGTCCAGGGCGACCACCAGCGAGCCCGACCCATCCGGCGCCGGCAGTGGTGCGCTCTCCCATCCCCGGGCGGTAAGGCGCAGGGCGGCGTGCTGCAACTGCGGCTCGGCAGGTGCCAGGGTGACGGCCAGTTTGCCCAGCACCTGCGTGTGCGCGTGCAGGGTGTCGCAGGTCGCGGACCAATCCTGATAGGAACTCGCGGGCCAGCCCTGGGTCATAGACCAACCCTAACGATCGTCCCCGGGCAAGGTGGCGGCGCGCTGGCGGAGATCACGGCGGATCTCCTCGCCGAGGCGGCGGGTTTCCCGGCTGTTGAGGATGGCCCCAGCCGCGGCGCCGGTCAGCAAGGGCCCGAGCGAGAAGGCCGAACGGCCGGCGCGCCGGGCCAGGCGGCTCCGCAACTGGCGCATGAGCGGGGAACGCGCCGCGATGATCAGGCCGCCGGGGACGAGGAACACACCCCGGCGGTGCGCCCACGACGCGAGGTAGGCGATCGCGCGCTCGCTGGCGCTGCCGGTGGCGGGGTGACCGTATGCCTCATGCAGTTCGGCCACCAGCTTGATCTCGAGCCCGACCACCGCCACGGTCTCCGCCGCCACCTCGGCGGGGGCGGCGGGGGCGAAGGGCAGCGTGGCCCAGGCGCCCACCGCGCCGCCGACGGCGGCCGATGCCCGCGCGGCGCGCTGGATCAGCGCGTCCGCGATCTCCTCGGCGGTCTTGCCGGGGAACTGCGCGCGCAGGGTGGCCTGGTCGCGGACCTTGAGGCGGGGAGCCATGGCCAGCACCTGTGCGGCCAGCCAGTCCCGGCTCTGGCCCATGCCCCGCCGCGCAGCGCGGGTGCGGTCGCCCGCCACCCGCGCGGCCCGGTCGCGCGCCGCACGCGATCACGTGCGGGCCGTCCTCGCGAGCCGGGCCAGCAACCTTCTCAGCCGCCGCCGGTCGGGCTCGCTGGCCTCGGACACTTCGGTGACCAGTTCCGCCGCGCGCTCGGCGAAGGCGTCTTCGTCCGCCCAGGCCGTTTCGTCGTCCATTGCGGCCATGAGGCCCTCCAATGCTGCCAGCCTGCGGCCACGTTACGGCACAAGACCCGCCGGAACCCGGACGTGGCCGTGCCAGCTGACAGGCGAATACCCGATGGCTGGCCGGCGGGCGGGTCCCCCGTACCGGAATCGTGATCATGCCACCTGCCTAGCTCCGTTAGCGGGCTGACCTTCACGAATTCCCGTGCTGAGTGCATCGCCATCACGCCGTGGCACGGCCCAACGGCAAGTCAC
>DAHUZQ010000192.1 GCA_027306495.1 Actinomycetota bacterium
TCGCCGGCGATGAAGACTGCGGCGATAAGGGTTGACAGGGCCATCACAGTGAATCCGGCCCACTTCAGGAAACGGGCGGACATGCCGTGCCTCCATAGCGTGAATCTGGTTTCATTACAGCGCCGCCCTGGTTCCTGCGGCAGAGTCCAACGTCCTGCCCCGCCAGGAGGAACAGCCGCCCCGCATCGCCCACGAGGCACATGGCGTGACCGTCGGCTCTGCCCCGGACATTCGCCGCCGCTGAATCCTGAAACCGAAATTCGTCTGTAAAGGTGCTCACCGTGACCGTCTGGGAGCATCGTCGGCTAATTTAGATGCCTCGTGAGGGAATTTCTGACGTGACACTCAAGCTCGGCCATGGGTGACCGTGGCAGATGGTGAACGGCTTCGTGCGCTGCGTCACGCAAGTGGCCTTTCTCAGGAAGGGTTGGCTAGACGGGCCGGTGTCAGCACCACAACGGTGATGAGGCTGGAATCCCAGCCCAGTTCCGCCTGCCGGGGCCGAACCTTAGCGCGCTTGGCTGCCGTACTCGGCATTTCACCTTCCGAAGTGGCACACCCAGTGTCAGATGATCCAGGTCGGATCATCCGCGGTATTTCCGAACCCGGGGGTGTTGCCGGCGTGTTTCCAGGTCATGGTGCCGTGCCGGTTGAGGCTGCCGAGCCACCAGTTCTTGTCGCCGGGTGAGTAGAACAGGACCTGGTCGCGGCCGGTGCCGGTGAAGTTCCCGGTCCAGGTGGGGTCGGCGTGGCCTGGCGGGTTTACCGGCGTCCCGGTGTACTCCAATGGGTCGGCGACCTATTCGTCGAACTGCTACAACTACGCGACCACGCCGCCGGGCAAGTCGGGGCGGACGACGGCGTGCAGCGGGCCCGGTGGTTTCGGCGCGCAGTACCTGGCGCAAGAGAGAGGCGCTGCAACGGGCTTTCCCGCCACGCTCGTCCGGTCATGAGCGAAACCGTACGCGCGGGCGTTCGCTATCGTCAGGGATGGCGGTCTGGGATCGGTGCCGCACGCGGGCGAGGCAGCCGGCCCGGCGTCGATCCGCCGCGCGCTGGACGGCTTGGGCGCCGACCGGAGTCGGCACGGCATCCGCGCTGCTGAGGACCCCGGCCTGCTGCGGGAACTCGCCGCGCGAGGCGTGGGTGCTGGGCGTGTGCCCGATCTCGAACCAGTGCACCGGTGTGGTCGCCTCGCTGGCTGCGCACCCGCTGCCGCGGCTGGCAGCGGGTGGCATCGCCTGCTCGATGTCCACCGACGATCCCGCGATGTTCGGAACAGACCTGGCCGCCGACTTCGCGGCGGCACGGGAGCTGGGAGTGACTGGCCTGGAGTGCTACCTGACCGGGCAGCGGGTCGCGGCGTGCGATGCGCAGACCAGGAACGAGTTGCAGGAGATCGGACAGGACTTCGACTGGGCAGGAGAGTGCGCATGACGGGGACAGCCGGTACTTCAGGATCCCCGATACCCATGCCGTCCGGCCGGCGGCACCGACGCGATCGTGGTCGGCGGGCGCACCGGTGACCGGTGAGGCCGATGCGATCGTGGTCGGCAGCGGGCCGAACGGGCTGGCGGCAGCGGTCACGCTCGCAGGTGCCGGCTTGCGGGTACTGGTGCTCGAGGGCAGCGACACGATCGGCGGCGGCTGCCGCACCGAGCAGCTGACGGTGCCCGGGGTATGGCACGACGTGTGCTCCGCGGCGCATCCACTGGCGGTCGCATCGCCGTTCTTCCGGCGGTTCAACCTGGCCGCGCGTGGGGTCCAGTTCGCCCACCCGCCGATCGTGGCCGCGCATCCCCTCGACGGTGGCCGCGCCGCCGTGGTCACCAGGTCCGTGCGGCAGACGGCGGCGGGTCTTGGCCGGGATTCGGCCGCCTACCAGCGGCTTCTCGGCCCGCTCGCAACCGGTGACGCTGTGGCGGACGTGGTCTTGTCTGCGTTGCGGCGGCCGCCCCGTCCGTCGCGGGCGCTTGCCGCTTTCGCCTTGCGCGGGCTGCTGCCCGCCACCGCCACAGCCCGGTCGCTGCACACCGATGCGGGCCGTGCGCTGATTGCCGGAGCAGCCGCGCATGCGATGCTGCCGCTGTCCACGCCGCCGACCGGGGGAATCGGGCTGCTGCTGCTGACGCTCGCGCACACGGTCGGCTGGCCGGTAGTGGCGGGCGGCAGCGCCCGCATCACCGACGCGATGGCTGATGCGGTGACCGCGTCGGGCGGGTCGGTGGAAACCGGCCGGTGGGTCCGCTCACTCGCGGAACTCCCGCCGGCCAGGGTGGTCCTGCTGGATGTCGCCCCCCGGGCGTTCCTGGCGATGGCTGGTGACCGGCTGCCGGACGGCTATGCCAGGGCGCTGCGCCGGTTCCGGTATGGCGCCGGGGCATGCAAAGTTGACTTCGCGCTGTCCGAGCCGGTGCCGTGGTCCAATCTGGACGCGCGGTGCGCTGGCACCTTGCACCTAGGTGGGCGCTTGGAGGAGATCGCCGCCGCCGAGGCGCAGGTCGCGGCGGGGCGGCACCCGGACTCGCCGTACGTGCTGGTCGTCCAGCCAGCGGTAGCCGACCCCGGCCGGGTGCACGCCGGGGTGCACCCGCTGTGGGCGTACACGCATGTGCCAGCCGGATCACCCGTTGATGTCGCTGACCGGGTGCAGGCGCAGATCGAGCGGTTCGCGCCGGGGTTCGCCGACCTGGTGCTGGCCCGCGTCACCCGGACCGCAGCCGCTGAGCAGGCACACAACCCGAACTACGTGGGCGGCGACATCGGCACCGGGGCGCAGACGATACGCCAGGTTGTGGCACGCCCGGCCGCGCGGTGGAACCCCTATCGCACGCCGCTGCGTGGGGTGTACCTGTGCTCGGCGGCCACCCCGCCGGGTCCCGGCGTGCACGGCCGATGCGGCGAACTCGCCGCATTGGCGGCGCTGCGTGAGGTGTTCGGCATCCGCACTCCGCCCGATATCAGCCCAGACCGGCTGCCGGGGACGGCCGCCGGGGACGGCTCCCTGTAAGGCTGGCCGGGGATGGCTGCCAGTGAGGCTGGCCGGGGATGGCTGCCGGTGAGGCTGACCGGGGCGCATCCAGCGGGTCAGGGGCAGCGTCCGAAAGCCACCTGGCAGGGTGACGGAGGGTACGGTGACGGGGGGCACGGTGACGGAGGGCACGGTGACGTGGGGGCACGGTGACGGAGGGCACGGTGACGT
>DAHUZQ010000195.1 GCA_027306495.1 Actinomycetota bacterium
GGTATAAAATAAGTGAATGGATGCAGAGAAGCTTCTCGCGCCCGAGGGGGCTTCGCCGATGGGGCGCAGCCGCGCCGACGTACTGGACGTGCTGCGCGCCTCGGGCGGTCCGCTCGACGTCCGGGATGTGGCGCAGCAGATAGGTCTGCATCCGAACACTGCGCGGTTCCATCTCGAGGCACTGGTGGAGGCGGGACTCGCCGTCCGGGAGACCGAAGACCGGCAGACGCCGGGCCGGCCGAGAATCGGCTACCGGGCGACACCGGACGGCCCCGGCGGCCGGCGGCGTTACCGATTGCTCGCCGAGATACTCACCAGCCTGATCGCCGGGACCATAGCGGAGCCAGGGCGGGCGGCTGAGGAAGCCGGCCGCGAGTGGGGCGCCTACCTCGCCGGGCAGTTGCCGCCATACCAGCGGCTGACTGCCCAGCAGGCCGTCACGAGGCTGACGGCGATCACGGAGGATCTGGGCTTCTCCCCGCAACCTGAGGGCGACCAAGGCGCCGGCTGGTACCGGCTGTCCCTCCACAAATGCCCGTTCCGTGAGGTCGCTGAGCATCACCAGGACGTGATCTGCGCGCTGCATCTGGGGCTGATACGCGGGGCGCTGGCCGGGATGCGGGCCCCGGTCAGCGCCGATCGCCTGGATCCGTTCGTCGAACCCACCCTGTGCGTTGCCCGGCTGACGGTGACCCCGGCCCCGGCGCCCGCCTGACGTCGGCCGGCACAGGCGGGAGCGACAGCGGCTGCCCGGACCCGGTACGCGGCATCGATACCAAGGAGGCGGATATGGAAGACGAGTCACTGGCGGCGGCTCTCGAACACGAGCACCACGAGATCGACGCGGGCATCGCAGCGACGATCACTGGACCCGGGGATCGGCAGTCGCTGGCGCGCGCGATCAGTGCGCTGCGCCGCCATATCTATCTGGAGGAGGAGTTCGTGTTCCCGTTGCTGTGCGAAGCCGAGCCGGGCCTGACCGCCCCGGTCGTCGTCATGCTGCGCGAGCACGCCCAGATATGGGAGACGCTCGAGGAACTGGAACGAGCGGTGGATGCTGGCACGGACACCGGGCGGATGCTCTGCAAGCGGCTGGCCACCCAGCTTCTGCATCACAACCTCAAAGAGGAGAAGATCCTCTACCCTCGCGCGGACGCACTGCCTCCGGCGGCCATCGGCCGGCTGCGGGGAGTGCTCAGGTCCACGGACCTGCCCGACGGCTGGGTATGCCTGAAGAAGGCACGGCCCGGCATCGCACTCGCATAACCGGCGCCCTCTCCTGAGTGGCGGCTGGGCACCGGATCATCTCCCAACGGCACGACACGGCGCAGGCACTGGCCGGCCACGTGCCGGCGGCAGGACCACATCGACAGCCTCGTGCCGGCCCGGCAGAGCTCCTAGCCCGGCTCTGCGCCGCCGCGCACGATCGCAGGCGTCCCGCTCACGCGGGGCGCGGCCCGTTCCCGCCAGCGGCGAACCGGCGCAGCCGCAGGCTGTTGGTGACGACGAACACCGAACTGAACGCCATTGCGGCACCGGAGATGAGCGGGTTGAGGAAACCGAGCGCGGCGAGGGGGATGGCGGCGGTGTTGTAGGCGAAGGCCCAGAACAGGTTGCCTTTGATTATGCGCAGGGTGCGCCGCGACAGGCGCAGGGCGTCGGCGACGGCGAGCAGGTCACCCCGGACCAGGGTCAGGTCGCTGGCCTCGATGGCGGCGTCGGTCCCGGTGCCCATCGCCAGGCCGAGATCGGCCTGGGCCAGGGCGGCGGCGTCATTGACGCCGTCTCCGGCCATGGCGACCACCCTCCCCTGGCTCTGGAGCTGCTTGATGGCGTCGACCTTGCCGGCGGGCAGAACGCTGGCTATGACGTCCTCGATTCCCACGGCGGCAGCTACTGTGCGGGCGGCGCGGGCGTTGTCGCCGGTCAGGAGCACCGGCCGCAGGCCGAGCTGACGCAGCCGCTTGATGGCTTCGGCGGAGGTGGGCTTGATGGTGTCGGCGACTACCAGCAGGCCGCGCACCTGGCCGTCCCAGCTGACGTGGACCGCGGTCTGGCCGGCCGCTTCAGCCCGCCCGGCCCGGGTGGCCAGCACGGGTGGGATCTGCTGCGCCCATTCGGATTCCAGCCAGCCCGCCCGGCCGGCCACCACCGCGTGGCCGTCCACAACCCCGGATACGCCGAGTCCCTGGTGGCTGGTGAAGCTTTCCACCTCGGGCAGGGGTTCACCGAGACGATGGGTGGCACCGGCGGCGATCGCTGCCGCGATCGGATGCTCGGAAGCGTGCTCGACCGCACCGGCCATCCGCAGCACCTCGGTGCCGTCCTCACCGGGCGCGGCAGTCACCTCGACCAGGCTCATTCTCCCCGCGGTGACGGTGCCGGTCTTGTCCAGCACGATCGTGTCGATGGTGCGGGTCGACTCCAGCACCTGCGGGCCCTTGATCACGATCCCGAGCTGGGCACCCCGGCCGGTGCCGACCAGCAGCGCCGTCGGTGTGGCCAGGCCCAGCGCACATGGGCAGGCGATGATCAGCACCGCCACCGCGGCGGTGAAGGCCGCAACCACGGGCTGCCCCGCCACGAGCCAGGCCAGCAGGGTGGCAACGGCGATACCGATCACTATCGGCACGAAAACCGCCGAGATCTTGTCAGCCAGCCGCTGCACAGGGGCCTTGCCGCTCTGGGCCTCGGTCACCAGCTTGGCCATCTGGGCAAGCTGGGTGTCGCCCCCCACCCGGGTGGCCCGCACCACCAGCCGCCCAGAGGTGTTCACACACGCACCCGCCACCGGATCGCCAGCGCTCACCTCCACCGGCACGGGTTCCCCGGTGAGCATCGCGGTGTCCACCGCGGAAGCACCCGACTCGACCACCCCGTCGGTGGCGATCTTCTCACCAGGACGGACCACGAACAGGTCCCCGACGGCGAGTTGCCCAACCGGAACCCGGCTCTCCCTGCCCTCCCGCAGCACCGTGACGTCCTTAGCGCCCATCGACAGCAGCGCCCGCAGCGCCGCCCCCGACCGCCGCTTGGCGCGGGCCTCCAGGTAACGGCCGGTCAGGATCAGCACCGTCACCCCCGCCGCCACGTCCAGGTAGATCGAGTCCGTGGTGGCACCCCCAGCCAGCAGCGTGAACGTGGTGTGCAGGCCGCTCACCCCGGCCCCGCCGAAGAACAGCGCGTACAACGACCAGGCGAAGGCGGCGCTGACCCCGACCGAAATCAGCGTGTCCATGGTGGCCGCGCCGTGACGGGCGCTGACATACGCGGCGCGGTGGAACGGCCACGCCCCCCAGACAGCCACCGGCGCCGCCAGCGCCAGCGACGCCCACTGCCAGTTCCGGAACTGCAACGCCGGGACCATCGCCAGCACCACCACCGGCACCGCCAGCACGAGCGACACCAGCAACCGCTGCCGCAACCCGGCCGACTCATCATCCGCCACGTCCGGCTGACCCGGGGCGTTTCCCGCTTCCTGCGCCGGCCGGGCCGGAACGGGCAGTGCCGCCGTATACCCGGTCTGCTCCACCACCCCGATCAAGTCCTCGGCGCTCACGCCGTCGCCGAAGCTCACCCGGGCCTTGTCGGTCGCGTAGTTCACCGACGCGGTCACACCGGCCACGCGGTTCAGCTTCTTCTCGATCCGCGCCGCGCATGACGCGCAGGTCATCCCGCCAATGTCGAGTTCCACGGTGTGCTGACCGGCACCAGCGGAAATCTGTGTCTGGCCCTCGGCGGCTGGGCTCATCAGAACTCTCCTCCTCCCCCACGGCGACGCATGTGCCGGCATCTCCCGGTCGGCGCGTCCTTGGCTGGGCCCCGCAGCGATCACGCCCCGGCCAGGTGGTAGTCACCCGCCTCATCCAGAGCACGGGCCACCGCGTCGGCTGGCAGCGGCGCCCGGCTGGTCACCGTCACCGAGGACTTCCCGTCCGGGACCAGGCCGACGTTCACCTCGGTCACACCATCCAGCCTGGCCAACTCTTCGGTGACCGCGCGCACGCAGTGCTCGCACGTCATCCCGGTCACCGCATACGTCGCTGCAGTCATCCTGGGGCTCTCCTTCGCTCTTGTTCCCAGGCTCTCCGGGTCAGGACCTCACCAGCCGGGCCACCGCCTCGGCGGCCTCCCTGATCTTCGCCGTCGCGGTGTCACCGCCCTCCGCGATGGCCTGCGCCACGCAGTGACTCAGATGCTGCTCCAGCAGGCCCAGCGCCACTGATTCGAGTGCACTGGTCACCGCCGAGACCTGCGTCAGGATGTCGATGCAGTACTGGTCCTCATCGACCATCCGCTGCAGCCCGCGCACCTGTCCCTCAATCCGGCGCAGCCGCTTGAGGTAAGCGTCCTTGTCCTGGCTGTATCCGTACACGCCCACCCCGCTCTCTTCGCCGGATCCCTTCAGGCGATATATACCCTACCCCTCTAGGGTAAATGTCACCGCTGGGTGCGGCGCGACACAGGACCGAGAGTCCGGCGCGACACAGGACCTTGGCCGACCAGATAGTGACCTGCGGTCATGGCCGTAGCCCGCAGGCGGCGGCAAGCTGAGCCAGGGGCCACGCTGCGGCGACGTGACGGACACCAGCACCAAGGGCGCTCGCGGGTGGCGGCAGCCCCGGCCCCGGGCACCGCCATGGCTGGCGGAATGGCGTGAAGGAGCCACCATGATGTACTGGTACGGCGATCACATGAGCGGCTGGGGATATGCACTGGGCATCATCGGCATGGTGCTGTTCTGGGCGTTGCTGATCACCGCCGTGGTCGCCCTTATCCGCTATCTGGGCGGCGGCCGCGGGCACGAGCCACCACCACCACCACCACCGCCTCCGCCGCATGCGACAGCCGAGCAGATGCTCGCCGAACGGTTCGCACGAGGCGAAATCGACGCCGACGAGTACCGCCGGCGCCTGGATACCCTGCGAATGCCCAGCCATTCCTGAGGCCGCCTCCAACGACATGATGCCCGGCTCATGAGCCGGTGCCGGTCAGCCTTCGCCGGGGCGTGGGAGAGGTGCCACGGTCAGGCGACGCAGAGTGTGCGGCGGATGGGTCACCTCCAGTCCGTCAGACTCGGCGCGATCAGGCGGCCAGAAGATTATCTGGCGGATGGTGTAGGCCAGTGCGTACAGCCACAGGCGCTTGTCCAGGTCGGGGCCGACGGGACCCTGCGGATGAGTAGGATCGTGACCGCTTACGAGTGAGGCGTCGTCGTCAACCCCGGCACTGTCACCAGTCAGGTCGAAAGGGGGACCACCATGGCCTTGGGTGCTGCGCTGTTCGAGCAGGTAACCCTGGACCATGGGCAGATCGCCCATCCCGCCCTGGCCAGCCCCCGCGTGCCGCGCCTCAGCGACATCCCCGGCATCGACGTGGAGCTGCGCAACCGCCCAGACATCCCCCCGGCCGGGGCGGGCCAGACGCCGCTCATCACCGGTGGCGCCAGCGATCGCCGGCGCCACCTTCGCGGCTACCAGGCACCGCCGGCGCTGCCTGCCCCTTCTTCCCAGCGGCAGACTGGACCGGCTCCACATATGATCTCGGGCCGCTGAGCGGACGACCGGTCACGGGGGAACAGTCTTCATGGCCAGTCCTGACAGGCGAGCACGCCGCCCCGGCACACCGCGCTGGCTGAGCAGCATCCCGCGCTGGCTGAGCAGCATCCCGCGCTGGCTGAGCAGCATCCCGCGCGGCCGGCGGCAGGAACCTGCCAG
>DAHUZQ010000199.1 GCA_027306495.1 Actinomycetota bacterium
CAGCAGCCACCGCTTCACTTCGATCCCGGTGCCGCCGCTGTAGCCACCCAGCCCGTCTCCGGCGACCACCCGGTGGCAGGGCACGATGATGGGCCATGGGTTGGCGCCCATGATCTGCCCGACCGCGCGGGCCGGCAGCGCGGCGTGATCGGCCGTGAGTCCCGCCTGCCGGGCGAGCCACCCGTAGGTCACGGTGTCCCCGAAGGCCACCTGGCCGTGGAGGATCCGCAGGACCCGCTCCTGCGGGGCGGAAAGCACCGACCAGTCCAGCGGGACGGCGAATTCCCGGCGCTTGCCCGCGAAGTACTCGCCGAGCTGCCGTACGGCGTCAGCGAGCAACTCAATGGCCTGGCTGTCCGGTTCCCCGCCCCCGGCTGAAGCAGCCGGAGGACGGAAGCTGACCGTGGTCAGGCCGGCTGGGCTGGCCGCCAGGTGCAGGGCGCCCACGGGCGATGCGAGGGATGCCGACGGGCGCGTGCTCACTCCTCGCCCTTCTCGATCAGGCGCATCAGCGCACGGCTGATGGGCATCGCGGCGAGGGTGACCTGCCACGGGCGCGCGCCGTGCGAGGCGAGCGCGCGCTCCACTTCGCCCGGGCCGGGCGGGTCCGGTGGCCGCCAGGCCAGCCGGCGGACCACGTCGGGGGCAAGCAGGTTCTCCGCGGGGACGGAATGCTCATCGGCCAGCGCGGCCACCACTGTCCGCACCGCAGCCAGCCTGCGCGCGGCGACCGGATCCTTGTCCTGCCAGCGGTGGGCGGGAGGCGGGCCCTCAGGGGGTGAAGCTGACGGCGCCGGCAGGCTCCGTTCCGGCTGCCGGCCGGCCCGCTCGGCCGCCCGCACCCAGCCCGCCGCGTAGCGGCGTGCGCCCCGGCCCTTGAAGGCGGGCAGTGCCAGCAGTTCCTCGGAAGTGCCCGGCAGAGCGCGGGCCGCCTCGATGATCGCCGCGTCGGGCAGCACCCGGCCGGGTGACAGGTCGCGCCGCTGTGCCAGCTTGTCACGCTCCAGCCACAGTTCCCTGACGACGGCGAGGCCACGCTGGGTGTGCACGCGGTGAATCCCGGAGGTGCGCCGCCAGGGATCCGCCCGGGGCGGCGCGGGCTTGGCTGCCAGCAGCGCCGCGAACTCCTGGCGTGCCCACTCCGCCTTCCCCTGCCCGGCAAGATCGGCCACGAGCGCGGTGCGCAGTTCTATGAGCAGTTCGACGTCGAGCGCGGCATAGCGGAGCCAATCGGCCGGCAGCGGCCGGGTCGACCAGTCGACGGCGGCGTGACCCTTTTCCAGCGTCCAGCCGAGCACAGTTTCAACCAGGGGGCCCAGACCCACCCTGGGGTAGCCGAGCAGTCGGCCCGCGAGTTCGGTGTCGAAGAGCCGTCGCGGCCGCAGCCCGAGATCGGCCAGGCACGGCAGATCCTGGGATGCGGCATGCAGGATCATTTCGCTGTCCGCCAGTGCATGATCGAGGGCGGACAGATCGGGGCAGCCGACCGGGTCGATCAGCGCGGTCCCGGCACCCCCGCGCCGCAACTGGACGAGGAAAGCCCGCTGCCCGTAGCGGTATCCGGACGCCCGCTCGGCGTCCACCGCGACGGGGCCATCACCCGCGGCGAACTCTGTCACCACCTGCGCCAGGTCCGCTGGCGTGCTGATCAGCGCCGGCGTACCTTCGCGGGGTTCCAGCAGCGGTACCGGCCCGGCCGTGTCCGGCTGCCCGGGGGCAGCACGGGGACCAGCGCCGGGTGCGGCCGGTCCCTCGGCGTGGCCAGCCACCCTGTCGGTGGTCATGAGCCTCGCCGGCGCGCTTGCGGGCGCAGTGCGGTGACACCGGCGGCCAACGGCGGCAGCCCGGAAGCTGAGCACACCGCCGCACACCAGGCGGCGAGGTGGTCAGCGAGCGCGGGCAAGGGCTGTCCGGCGACGGCGGGAAAGCCCGCGGCCCCGGCGCCCGTCTCAGCGGACGGGCCAGCCCGGCGCGAGCCACCACCGGCCGGCCCGCCCGTCGCCGGCGACCAGGAGGCCCGTATCTCCATGCCGCTGACCGGCTGTTCGCCCCGCTTGCCGCCGAATCCCTCGGTCAGGACCCTGGAAACCGTCCCGCTGGGCGCCGTGTACTGAATGCCGCGGGAGTCGAGAGCCTCGGTCAGCCATGACCAGGCGACCTCGCCGAGCAGTGGATCCACGGTGATCTCCGGCTCCAGGTCGGCCCGGATGTAGACGATCACGCGCAGCGGGCCCTCCCAGCCCTCCTGGCCCGCCGGGTCGTAGAGCACGATGAAGCGTCCTGAGGCGATCTCGTCATCGCTCTCACGGATGAACACCCCGACCGCGGCCGCGAACGGCGCCAGCGTCCTGGGCGCGGGGACGTCCTCGAAGGTCAGCTCCGGGCGCAGCGCCCGCACCATCTCCTGGCCTGACCGCAGGCCGTCGACGATCGCCCCGAACGCGCTCGCCGCGTCCTGCGCTCCCACCCCGCCCGGGCGGACCTGCATCATAATCCGAGCGTACGTCGTCGCGGTCCGATGCTCACGCGACGCGCTGTGCGGATTCCGGCACAGTGTGCGCTTGCACACCGGACAGGCTGAAACCGGTCAGCAGGGCGGCCCCGCATTCGGTGCAGCACCATTCCGGGCAGCGGCCGTCCTCGCTGTCGGGGCACAGGCCCGCAATGTGAGGGGTGATGAAGGTCCGCTGGGTGTCACAGTCCGGACACAGGTGGCTCATCGCGCTCACCGTGGCTGGCCTCCTCGCTCGATGTAACCGGGCGGCACCAGGTTCGATCCTGGCACGTTGGCCACGCCGGGCGGTGGATCCTGGCCGGCGTGTCAGGCGAGTTCACTAAGATCGCAGCCGTGTCCTCCCCGCTAGCCGACTCAGCCTTCCTGCGGGCCTGCCGCCGCCAGAGTGTTCGCCACACCCCGGTGTGGTTCATGCGGCAGGCAGGCCGGTCGCTGCCCGAGTACCGGTCCGTCCGGGCCGGCATGCCCATGCTCCGCGCGTGCACCGATCCCGGCCTGATCACCGAGATAACCCTGCAGCCACTGCGGCGCTACCAGGTGGACGCCGCGATCCTGTTCAGCGACATCGTGGTGCCACTGGTGGCGATCGGGCTGGACATCGACATCAAACCCGGGGTGGGGCCGGTTGTCGCGGATCCCGTCCGCGGCCGGGCCGACCTGGACAGGCTGCGCGACCTGGAGCCCGGCGACGTGCCCTACGTGCGGGAGGCGGTCACCAGCCTGACCGCCACGCTGGGCGCCACGCCGTTGATCGGCTTCGCGGGAGCGCCGTTCACGCTCGCGTCCTACCTGGTGGAGGGCGGCCCGTCCAAGAACCACGAGCGCACCAAGGCCCTGATGTACGGCGACCCGGACCTCTGGCACGCCCTGCTCGGCCGGCTCGCCGCGATCACCATCTCGTTCCTGCGCATCCAGGTCGCGGCCGGCGCGGCGGCGGTCCAGATGTTCGACTCGTGGGTGGGCGCCGTCGGCCCCGATGACTACCGCACCCACGTCCTGCCGCACAGCCGCCGGGTCCTGGAGGCGCTCGCGGACACCGGTGTGCCGCGCATCCATTTCGGGGTGGGCACCGGTGAACTCCTGCGCCTCATGGGAGAGGCGGGCGCCGAGGTGGTCGGTGTCGACTGGCGGGTGGGCCTGGACGAAGCCGCCCGCCGGGTGGGCCCCGGCCGGGCGCTGCAGGGCAACCTCGACCCAGCCATCCTGCTCGCGCCGTGGGAAGTGATCGAGGCACGCGCCAGGGACGTCCTCGCCAGGGCACGCTCCGCCGAGGGACATGTGTTCAACCTCGGGCATGGCGTGCTGCCGAACACCGATCCGGCAGTGCTGGCCCGGCTGGCCGAACTGGTCCACGAGCAGACCGCGATCTGACAGGCCCCCGCGGCTCGGTACGGGTGCACGGCCTGGACACCCGTCCTGCGGTCAGCCGCGCCCGGCACCGCGCCACTGCGGTCGCCCCGCCCGGGGCACTGCCCAGTGGCGCTACTGCGCGGCTGGTGCGTGCGGCCGCCGGCGTGCCCGCCTGCGCCAGGCCAGATAACCGGTCAGCGCGATGACCGCGGCCGGGATGAGGAACGGAAGCGCCGCTCCGAGCGCGGTGAGCAGCGCGGCCACCACCGCACGCAGGGCGTGCCAGCCGGCCCGCAGGCCACCGGTGAACCCGCCCCCCGCTTTGCGCGCGTGGGCGTGCGCGGGGCTGACCAGCAACACGGAGATGGTGGCGTAGCTGGTTTCGTGGTCGAGCACACGCTGCTGCGCCAGCAGCGCCTCCAGGTTCGCCTCCTGCCGGTTGATCTGGTCCTGGACGCTCAGCAAGCTGGCGACGCTCCCGGCGCGGGCCAGCAGCTTGCGCAACGCCGTGATGGCGTCCTGCGCGGAGGCGGCGCGGCTGGCCACGTCGGCGACGGCCTGGCTGACGTCCTGCGCCTGCTGGGACTCACCGAGCCTGGTGCCGAGGGCGGTGGCGAGTTCGGAGAGGGTGGCCGGATACCGGGAGGCGGGGATCTTCAGGCTGATCCGCACCGTCGAGAGGGCCGGGTGGGATGGATCGAGATTGGTGCTCTGGCTCGCGACGTACCCGCCCGCCGCAGCGGCGAGCTGGGCGGCCCGGCTGGCGGCGGCACTGACGCTGCGCGCCCTGACCGTCAAGCTGGCGGTGTAGATGATGGCCGGGCTCTGCAGGCCGGTCAGGGTGGGCCGCTGGCTGCCGGTGGGACGCCCGACGGCCAGGGACCCGAACGTCGTCTGGCTGGGCTGGGCGGGCACGCCGACGCCGCCGGCCGCGCTGGCACCGGAGTGGGCGCCGGGCGCGCCTGACGCGCAGCCGGCGATGAGGGCACAGGTGCCCGCGAAGAGTACGAGGACGGCGCCGGCTGGGCGATGGCGTGCCCGGTAAGCCCGGCTGGCGTGCGATGTCGCTGGCATGTCGGTGAGACGGGCGGCGGTGGCAGCGCGGTTCCGGCGGATTGGTCACAGATAGGCACCAGGCTTCCACCGGAACGGCGGGTGCCTGCCGGGGCACGGCCGGCCGCCGCGGACCCGTGCCACCGCGGGCCGGGTTCGCGCCGCCGCGCGGCATCTGCCAGGGTAGGCACGTGGAGAACGCCCCCCAACCGACGGTGGCCATCGTGGGGGCCGGGATCGCCGGCCTCGCCGCCGCCCACGAACTGCGCGACAGCGGCGCGCGGGTGATCGTGCTCGATGGCGCCGCCCAGCCCGGGGGCAAGCTCGCCGTGTCCGAGGTGGCCGGCATAGCGGTCGACGCCGGCGCCGAGGCACTCCTGGCGCGGCGCCCGGAAGGGGTGGACCTGATCGGGGCGGTCGGCCTCGCCGGCGATCTGGTGCACCCCCACACCACCTCGGCGCGGATCTGGAGCCGGGGCACCATGCGTGCCCTGCCGCGCCGCCAGGTCATGGGGGTGCCGGCCGACCTTGCGGAACTGGCCGGCACCGGGCTCGTCTCGACGGCGGGAATGCGCCGTGCGCGCCGGGATCTGCATGCGCCAGCCACCGCCCGTTCCGCGGATGTCGCGGTCGGCGCTCACGTCGGTGCGCGGTTCGGCCAGGAGGTGGTGGAGCGGCTGATCGATCCCCTGCTCGCGGGCGTGTATGCGGGCAGGGCCGAAGACCTGTCGTTCGAGGCGACGTTGCCGGAACTGGCCAGGGAGTCGCTGCGCCATGCCTCCCTCGCGCAGGCGGCACAGGCGCTGCTGCCACCGCCGCAGCCAGCCGGCACGCAAGCCGCCGCACCGGTATTCACCAGCCTCGGCCACGGTCTTGGCAGCCTGCCCGCCGCAGTGGCCCGCGCCTCCGGTGCGCAACTGCGGACCGGTTCCATGGTGCGTGAACTGGCACGGACTCCGGCAGGCTGGCGGCTGACGGCAGGGTCCGCCCACGAACCGGCGTGCCTGGAAGCGGACG
Source organism: Actinomycetota bacterium (assembly GCA_027306495.1). Lineage (GTDB taxonomy): Bacteria > Actinomycetota > Actinomycetes > Streptosporangiales > Streptosporangiaceae > DAHUZQ01. Next base: position 5,936 of record DAHUZQ010000199.1, read on the forward strand.
CGGTGGTGCTGGCCGTTCCCGCCCATGCAGCCGCGCGGCTGCTCGCCGGGCTCGATGGCCTGGGCGGCGCGGCCGGGGCGCTGGCAGGCATCAGCTACGCCAGCATGGCCATCGTGACGATGGCCTTCCCGGCAGCCACGTTCGCCCACCTGCCCGACTTCAGCGGTTATCTCGTCCCGGCGGCCGACGGGCGGGCGGTGAAGGCGGCGACCTTCTCCTCGATCAAGTGGCCGCACCTGCGCGCGGGCACGGACATGGTCGTCGTCCGGTGCTCACTCGGGCGGATCGGCGAGGAGGCCATCCTCCAGCGTGACGACGCCGACCTGGCCGCTCTGGCCGCGGCCGACCTGACGGCGGCCACCGGGGTGGCGGGACCGCCCGCCGAGGTACGGGTGAGCCGCTGGGGAGGGGCACTGCCCCAGTACAACGTGGGCCATCTCGACCGGGTCTCGCTCATCCGGGCACAGGTGGCCGCGCAGCCGGGCCTGGCCGGGTGCGGCGCCGCCTACGACGGGCTCGGGATCCCCGCCTGCATCGCGAGTGCCCGGGCGGCAGCCGGGCAGATACGGGCACACCTCGCCGCCCTGTCCCCGTCACGGGCACTGGGCCGATAACGCAGAATGGGAAGCATGTCAGGCACGCACGAGCAGGGTGAGGCCGCACACCGCGAGCGGCCCAGGGCCCGCGATCTGAACGAGCTCATCCGCTACACCATGTGGTCGGTCTTCAAGGTGAGCGGGCCGGGTGGACTGGACGCACACCCCGGTGGCCGGGACGGCGCCGCGGCCGAACTCGAGGGCCTGCTGGAGCAGGCGGCGGGCAAGGGCGTGACGACCCGCGGCTGTTACGACGTGCAGGGACTGCGGGCCGACGCCGACTACATGTTCTGGTGGGTCGCCCCCACATCGGATGACCTGCAGGAGATGTATGCGAGATTCCGCCGCACCACCCTCGGCCGTGTCAGCGAGCCGGTGTGGTCGGCCATGGCCCTGCACCGGCCGGCGGAGTTCAACAAGGGCCACGTCCCGGCCTTCCTCGCGGAGGAAGAGCCGCGTGCCTACGTCAGCGTGTACCCATTCGTGCGTTCCTACGAGTGGTACCTGCTCGATCCGGGTGAGCGCCGCGCCCTGCTCGCCGAGCACGGGATGATGGCCCGCGAATATCCCGACGTGCGCGCCAACACCGTCGCTTGCTTCGCACTCAACGATTACGAGTGGATGCTCGCCTTCGAGGCCGACGAACTGCACCGGATCGTGGACCTGATGCGCCACCTGCGCGGGGCGCGGGCGCGGTTGCACACCCGGGTGGAGATCCCGTTCTACACCGGTCACCGCAAGCCGCCCGGCGAACTCCTGGCGTCCCTGCCGTAAGCGTCATACTGGGAGCCGTGCGCTCCCCCCGCTATCGCGGTCGCCCGGTTGAGAGGGCGGGGATGCCTGTCACCCAGCACGGCCCCCTCACGCCAGAGGGCGAACGTGAGCTGTCGCAGCGGTTCACGAGCGGGCTGTCCCGGCTGCGCGGCGCGGCGGCGTGGCCCGGGTGGCGGCGCTGGCGGCAGCGCTGGTGATCCTCGCGCTGTTCATCTACGGCGCGTCCCGGATCTTCAGGGGATAGCCACCCGCCCGTCAGCGGAACCGGCTCGCTGGGATGTGGCCCGGTCCGCCGCCGCCGCCGGGAGGACCGCCCGGGCTGCTGTGCTGGCGCTCGGGATCAGCCCTGGCCGTAATTGGTGATCAGCCAGCGCCCGCCCGGCTTCAGCGTGAGGGACACCGTCCAGAAGTTGACGGGGTTGCCGACCGAAGGCGCCCGCGACTCGGAGAAGGTGCAGGAGACCACAGCGTTCGTGGCGGTGCGGCTGAGCCGCCTGCAGCGCAGCGCCGAGAAGGTGGGCCAGCTGGCGGTATTGCCGTTGCCCCAGCCCATCATGCCGGCCGCCGCATGCGTGAAGTGGGCGACTGCCGCGGCCCCGTCCTTGTGGTTGATCGCGGCGAACCAGGAGAGCGTGGCCGCTTGGGGAGAGCCGTACACCGCAACCGCCCCGAGGCTCGCTCGCCCGTGATTGTGGGCCGCTCGCGACGAGACCCGGGGGGCGGGAGATGAGGCCCCCGCGCCGGGCGAGGCAGGGGCTGGGGATGCGGTGCACCCTGCGGTGATCATGCCCGCCGTGCTGACGACAAGGGCGGCCCAAATACCCCACGTCCTTCGCATGAGCGAAGTGAACCATACTTCCGGAGGTGCCCCGCGCGCCCTCAGGGCGTTGGCCCGCCGCCCCCGGCCGGCTCCAGGTTCAGCGAGATGGAGTTGATGCACCAGCGCTGGTCGGTCGGGACCTGGTACCCCTCACCCTCGAACACGTGCCCGAGGTGGGAGTCACAGCGCGCGCACCGGACCTCGGTGCGGTTCATGCCCAGCGAACGGTCCTCGATCAGCACCACGGCGTCGCTGTCGGAGGGCTGATAGAAGCTGGGCCACCCGCAGTGGGATTCGAATTTGGCATCAGACCGGAACAATTCCGCCCCACAGGCCCGGCACCGGTACACACCCTCGGTCCTGGTGTCGGTGTACTCGCCCGTCCCGGGCGCCTCCGTCCCGGCCTCCCGGAGCACCCGGTACTCCTGCGGAGTGAGTATCTGCCGCCACTCTGCGTCACTTCGCTGGACTTTGTCCATATAGCAAGCCTACCGGTGGGGCGCCAACCGATAGCGTCTATCTGGACGCGGACGCGGAGGACCCCATGCAGTGGCTGAACGAGCCGGCCAGCTGGCAGCGGGCCGGGGACTTGCTCAAGGTGAGCGTGGACCCTGGTACCGACTTCTGGCGGGAAACCGGCTACGGCTACATTCACGATAACGGCCATATCTACGGAGAGGTCATCACCGGTGACCTCGATGTGTCGGTTCGCGTGCGCGCCGATTTCACCAGCCCGTTCGACCAGGCCGGGGTCATTTTCCAGATTGATGAAGCGACCTGGCTGAAGACGGGCCTGGAGCAATTCGAGGGCCGGCCCCGGCTCAGCACGGTCCTGACCCTCGGCCAGTCAAGCTGGACCGTGTCGGACCTCCCCGAGGGCGTGGAGGAGGTCACGCTGCGCGCCTCCCGGCGCGGCGACGCCGTGGAGATCCGCTACAGCGTGGATGGCGGCACGGCCGAACTCGCCGCCCTGGTGTACCTGCCCCCGGGGGGCGGGGTGCTGGCCGGGATCATGTGCGCGGCGCCGGAAGGTCAGGGATTCACTGTCACGTTCCATGATCTGCGGATCATGGGCCGCACCTGGGCACCCCAGCCGGGCTCCGGCGAGCAGGAGTGGGCGCCGGCTGCCGCAGCCGACGGGCCGGGCTGGTCCGATGGTGAACCCAGCGGCGCGTGGACCGGTCAGGACGCTGGTGACACGACGTGGGCGGCGGCGGAGGCCCCGGGCTGGGCCGCGGCGGAATCCGGCGGCACCTGGGCCGGCGATGAGGAGGGGACCGCCCAGACGTGGGCGGGGGAAGAGCCTGCCGAGGCCGCCTGGTCCGAGCAGGAAGGCGACGGCGGCGGGACGGGCAGTGAGGGCGATACACCTGCCTGGTCTGCGCAGGAGCACTCCGGTCCCGGTTGGGCGGGGGAGCCCGAGGCAACCGAGGTGTGGGACATGCCGGACCGCCCGGCCATGCGGGCACGCTGGCAGCCAGACGGTGATGACGCGGCTGAGCCACCCGCGGCTGAGCCACCTGCGGCGGACCCGGCGCCGGACCCGGGGCAGTGGCTGCCGGGCCTGGCCGACACCACCCCGCGCTGGCTCCGCGCACTGCGCGACCCGGCACGGCGGGACTGGCCGGGGCCTCCCGGCACCGAAGAACCTGAGCCGCCCGTCACCGGGGGACCCGGCTGGGTCGCATCGAGCCTGCCAGACCCGGTGGCGGACTGGGAGCGGCTGTCGGCGGGGCTGCAGGCGGGCCAGGACGAGCCCGCAGCCGTGCCCGGGGCGAAGGGGGAGCAGGACGCGGCAGGTGCCCCATCCCAAGACGGTGCGTCCGGACCAGATGAGGCGACCGACCCGGGTATCAGGCTGGCCGCCATCGCGGGCAGCGAGGACGTGCGCCCGCCCGCAGGCGCGGCGGTGAACGGATCACGGGCCAGAAAGGGCGTGCGGGCGCGAGCGGAGGAGCCCCCCGGTGAAGGCCGGGCTGACCTCCCGCAGGATGGCGGGCCCGCTGCCGGAGCAACCGGTGAGCCTTCCGGGAAGGT
>DAHUZQ010000206.1 GCA_027306495.1 Actinomycetota bacterium
CCAACTGGAAGCCCAGCGGCTCGTCGTAGTCCCGTTCGAAGAGCGCGATGAACAGGGTCAGGGCCAGAAAGTGGTGCGCGCCCAGTTCGAACAGCTTGACGTAATCGTGGGTGGCCAGCGCCTCCCGCTCGGAATCGGTGAACTTCAGCCAGGTGCTGCGCTCGATCTCCGGCAGGTTCAGGATCACATTCGCGCGCTCGGCTTCCCACCACGTCACGGTGCCGCGCGGGTCCTGCCGGTAGCGCTCCACCAGGTCCGGGTCGCGGTCGACCGTGTACAGGAACTTGTTGAGCAGGTACTTGCTCATCGCGCCGCCTCCGGGTACCAGGTGAAGTACGCCTCCATGGTGTGGAACAGGTCCAGGGAGTCCACGTAGTCGGCTCGGACACCTTCCCCGGCCACCGCCATCATCAGCATGAAGTCCATGAAGCCGTGGGTGGCGTTGCCAGGCAGCCACAGGCTCTCCAGGCTCACCTCGGCCAGTGCCTTTTCCAGATCGCCGTTCGCGATCCATTCGACCGCCTTGCGGTCGAATTCGGGATCGGGCCCGTGCGGGCCGAACTGGCGCGGGCCGCCCAGTTCCAGCGACAGGTGGCCGGTGCCGATGATGGCCACCCGCTTGTCGCTCGGCCAGGCCTCCACGAGTTCGCGGATCGTCCTGCCCAGCTCGACGAACCGCTTCGGCTGCGGCAGCGGCGGCGCGAAGATGTTGGTGTAGACGGGGACGATCGGCAGGTCCGCCTGTGGGCGCAGGGTGATGATCGGGCAGGTGATGGAGTGGTCGATCCGCAGTTCGTTGCTGAAGGCGAGGTCGAATCCGGCGTCCATCCCCTGGCGCAGCAGAAAGGCTGACAGGTCCTCGTCCCCGCGCAGGAACATCCGGGGCAGGCCGAACTCCCGCTCCTCGTTGTAGTAGTTGGCGTCGTAGAACGGCGCCTTGCCGATCAGGAACTGCGGCATGTTGTCGAGCCACATCTGATGGAAATGGTCCGACCCGACCATGACCAGGACATCGGCGTTGGCACGGGTCAGCGTCTGGCGGAAGGCCTCGATCTTGGCGGCCCACTCGTCTGCGAACGGGGGCCGCTGCGGCCCGGTCGAGGTGCTCGCGCGGTAGTAGAACGGGTGGTGGGTCGAGGCGATGACCGCGGCGACTGTGGCCATGGCGGCTCCTGTTCGGGGTCAGGAATCAGGGTTGGTGTAGACGGCGCCGTGTTCGACATTCAGGTAGATGTCCATGCCGACCGGGCGCCGTTTCTCCTCGGCGATGTGACCGAGCAGCCCCGCAGTGCGGGCGAGCAGAGCGAAACCGCGCAGCAGGTCGGGGGGCAGTCCAAGGTCGGCGAGCGCGGCCCCGCACACACCCGCGCCGTTCAGCGGCAGCCTCCGGCCCAGGACCTGCGGATGGATCCTGCCGATGGCGGCGAACAACCGCAGGTGCGGGCCGAGCAGCCCCTCCTCCCGCGCGATCCGGTACATCGCCGCTGTCCTGGGATCGGCCACCTTGTGGACCGGGTGGCCAAGGCCGGGGACGAACCGGCGGGCGGCCCGGGTCCTGGTGACGGCTTCCAGCGCGAGCGCGTCCCAGCCCGCGTCGTCCCCGGGCAACGGCTCGCCTGCTCCGGCAAGCACGTCCGCCAGGTAACGCCCGGTGTCCTCGGTCACCCCCAGGAAGCGCGAACCGCCGCCGAGCAGGCCGGCCGCGATCGCACCCTGGACCGAGTCGGGCGCGCTCAGGTAGGTCAGCCGGGCAGCGATGGCGGTGGGCGTGAAGCCGTGGTCGGCCAGGGCCACCAGCACCGCTTCGAATACCCGCACCATCGACGGGGTTGGCCGCCGCTGGGTCACCAGCCACAATGCCAGTTCGCCGAATCCAGTGCTGCCCATCAGGTCCTGCGCCAGGTCATGGCCGAGCAAGGTGATCGTCTCGGCGTCGGAGGTACCCAGGGACGTCGGGAACGCGGGGCCCGCTTCGGTCATTCGTTCGCTCCTGTCCGTCGAGGCGAGGGCCGGCTGGCCAGCCAGGCCCGGATCTGCTCGCCGTGCTCGTCCAGGCCCGGCGGCGGCAGCGGATAGCTGGGCGGGGTGCGCGAGTAGGTCACGGGATGGCGGATGCCCGGCACGGCTGCCTCCCCTGCGCCCGCCGCCACGATGGGGTCCAGGCCGATCCGGGTGGCGAACGCGACCCCCGCGTCCACCGTATTGATCGGCCCGCATGCCACGCCCGCGCCGATCAGGGCCTCGAACCAGTCCGCCGAGGTCCGCGTGGCCAGGCACTCGATGAGCAGCGCGCGCAACTCCTCCCGGTTCGCCGTGCGGGCGGAGTTGGTCGCGAACCGGGGATCATCGGCGATGCCGGACGCCCCGAGCACCTCGCACACCCGCCGGAACTGCGCGTCATTGCCGGCGGTGATGATGAGTTCGCCATCGGCGGTCGGCAGCGGCTCATAGGGCGTCAGGCTCGGGTGCGCGTTGCCCATCCGGAAGGGCACGACCCCCCCGGCGGCATACGCGCTGGTCTGGTTGACCATGCCGGACAGTGCGGACGCCATCAGGCTTGCCTCGACGTGCTGGCCCTCACCGCTGGCATGCCGGTGGTTCAGCGCGGCCAGGATGGCGATGGTGGTGTGCAGGCCCGCGATGACATCGAAGACCGAGATGCCCGAGCGGAACGGCGGTCCGTCGGGGTCCCCGGTCAGGCTCATCAGCCCGGACATGGCCTGGACCATGAGGTCGTAGCCGGGCAGGTCCTTGCCACCGCCCGACCCGAACCCACTGATCGAGGCATAGATGACCGCCGGGTTGATCTCCCGCACGGACTCATAGTCCAGCCCGAACCGGGCCAGCCCACCAGGCTTGAAGTTCTGGACGAACACGTCAGCGCGGCGAGCCAGTTCCCTGGCGGCGGCCAGGTCCGCTTCCGCGCGCAGGTCCAGCGCGACCGAGCGCTTGTTCCGGTTGATCGCCAGGAAATAGGTGGACTGCCCGTCCGCCGTGGTGGGCGGTACCCAGCGGCGGGTGTCGTCCCCGGCCGGGCTCTCCACCTTGATGACATCCGCGCCAAGATCAGCCAGCAGCATCGTGCAGTAGGGCCCGGCGAGCACCCTTGAGAAGTCCGCCACCAGCAGGCCGGTGAGTGGCCCGGCGGCTCGGGGTGCTGTTTCGCTTGGCTGGCTCACCGGTTCGCGCACCCCTTCGGCCGCCTGGCGGACATCTGTCCGATCGGCTGAGTGTGGGTCGGCGCCCAGTGGCCTGTCAATGTCGGTCACGGTGCCGGCTCCGCGACCGCGACGGGTTCCCGCGGTGGGGCCGCATAGCCGGCGCCGTGGCCGTGCCCAGCGGGCACCTCGGCCCGCATCTGCGGAGCGGCCTGGCAGGCTGCCCAGTCCGCGCTGATCGCGCCCGCCGCCGCCAGCAGCAGCGGCAGGTACTCGCCGGTCAGAACCTCCAGCGGGGTCTCGGCGGCATGGACGGTGACGTTCATGGCGGCGATCACCCGGCCGTCCCCGTCCCGCAGCGGCGCGGCCACCGACCGGATGCCCGGGGCGAGTTGCTCGTCGGTGAGTGCCCAGCCGCGCGCCCGGACCTCACGCAGGGCGGCCGCCCGTGCCGGAGCCGCCGGCTCCCATCGCGGGACGATCCCCGATCTGCTCGGCTCGGTCAGCACCCGTTCCGCCTCGGCCGGCGCCAGCGCCGCGAGCAGGACCTTGCCCAGCGAGGTAGGCATGGCCGGGAACCTGGTGCCGATGGTCACGGCCAGCGTCACTATCTTCGGAACGGCCACCCGCGCCACGTAGACGATGTCGCTGCCGTCGAGTTGCGCGATCGAGGACGATTCATGGGTGCGCGCGACCAGGTCTTCCATGTGCGGACGGGCGATCTCCCACAGGTTGTGCGATAGCACATACGACATCCCGAGGTCCAGGACGCGTGGGGTCAGCTCGTACCCGCCCGCGACGGCCCGCACGTATCCCATCTGCTCCAGCGTCAGCAGGATCCGCCGGGCGGTCGGCCGCGCCAGGTCGCTGGCATTCGCCACCGCGGCCAGCGACATCACTGGCTGCCGGGGCCGGAAAGCCCTGATCACATCGAGGCCGCGGGCCAGCGCCTCGATGAAGTCCGGGCTGATGTCACGGCGCGCCACGATCCCTCCCGTGTTCCCCGGCGGCGGGGACCCGTCTTGGGCTGCACTGTAGCGTGCCCGGCTGCGGATTGTCCGGCTGGCGGACGTGGCCTTCAAGCGCAGCCCGCGTGTCCCTTGACAGCCGGCCGCTTGACCCGCCAATGTTCCGGTCAAGCTTGATGTGACCGCGATACGGACATACGTCCGCGCTCACGAGTGGAGGTACTCCGTGACAACCGCAGACTTCGCGCCAGGGCGGCCGGTCGTGTTCCGTCACGCGACCGTGCTCACCATGGACGATTCGCACCGGCTGCTGACTGATGCGGACGTGCTCATCAGCGGGGAACGGATCGCCGCGGTGGGCCAGCGCCTGGCCGTGCCCGATGCGGCGGTGGAGATCGACGCGACCGGCGGCATCCTGATGCCCGGCATGATCGACACACACCGGCACATGTGGCAGACGGCGATGCGTGGCTATGGCGCGGACTGGACGCTGACGCAGTACTTCGTCTGGAACTACCTGCAGTGGGGCAAGTCGTTCCGGCCTTCCGACATTTACGCGGGCGACCTGCTGAGCGCGATAGAGGCGATCGACGCGGGCGTGACGACCAGCGTGGACTGGTCGCACAACCTGCACACCATCGATCACGCCGAAGCGGCGGCCGACGCCCTGGCCTCGGTGCCGGGCCGGTTCGTGCTGGCCTTCGGCAACATCCAGGCCGCTCCGTGGGAGTGGTCGGCAGCGCCGGAATTCCGCGAGTTCGTCAGCAGGCGGTTCAGCGGCGGCAACGACATGCTCGGCTTCCAGATGGCCTTCGACGTCCCTCCCGCCAGCCCCGACTTTCCGGAGAAGGCGGCGTTCGAGGTGGCGCGCGACCTGGGCGTGCCGGTGACCACGCATGCCGGGGTGTGGAAGGTGACCACCGATGAGGGCATCCGGCTCATGCACGAGCACGGGTTCATGGACGAGCGGACGATTTACGTCCACGCGGCGAGCCTGTCGGCGGACTCCTACCACCGGATCGCGGCCACTGGGGGGTCAGCATCGCTGTCCACCGAAAGCGAGCAGAGCGCGGGGCAGGGCTACCCACCCACCTGGAAGCTGCGCGAGTACGGGATCGGGGTCTCGCTGTCGATGGACACCAGTGTCTGGTGGAGCGCGGACCTGTTCTCCGCGATGCGGGCAACCCTGAGCGCCGACCGGGCCAGGGAGCATCTGGAGGCGCACAACCTGGACGACACGGTCACCCACCACAAGCTGCGGGCCGAGCAGGTGGTGGAGTGGGCCACCCGCGGCGGCGCGAAGGCGCTGGGGATGGATTCGCTGATCGGAAGCCTGGAGCCGGGCAAGAAGGCAGACGTCGTGCTGATCAAGAACGACGCGTCACCGGTCATGTTCCCGATGCTGAACCCTTACGGCCATGTCGTCTTCCAGGCCCAGCGCGGTGACGTGCACACCGTGGTCGTGAACGGCCGCGTGGTCAAGCACGACCACAAGCTGGTGGGCTCCGACCTGGCCAGGGCGCGTACCGCGGTGGAGAACACCGTGGAGTACCTCAAGGGCGTGCTCGGCCCGCAGGCCTGGGACGAGGGCATGCATCCGGAGATCCCCGAGATCAGGGTGCTGGAAAACCCCTACACCTACACCTACGGCGACCAGGCGGGCCCGGGCGCCTGACGGCGGTCACGCCGGGCCCGGCTCAATGTGAACTGCCGGGCCCGTAGTAGAGGTCGTCGCCGCTCGAATCGGTCGCGACACAGGCCGCCGCGGCCGGGCAGCTCAGGGCGGTGATCCGCTTGGCGCCGTGAATGCCGGTGACCGCCGACCACTGCCCGTCGCGGTAGGTCACCGACCGCCCGGAACCGCCGGTCGCGACGCAGTAGCCCTGCATGGGGCAGGCGATCGCGGTGGCCGACATGCCGATCGGCGCCACCGTCCACCTGCCGCCCTGCAGCACCGCCGCGTGCCCGGCGTTGTCGGTGGCCACGCAGAAGGCCGGGGTCGCGCAGGAGATCCCGGTGAAGGAGTGGCCCACATCCACCGCGGCCGGGCCGGTCCAGCTGCCATCGCTGTAGGAGTAGACACCACCGCCGGTGTCCACGGCGGCGCACTGGTCAGGGCCGCCGCACGACACGCCGGTGAGGCCGCCGCCGAGCCGGTCCACGGTGTACGGGGTCCAGCTATGGCCGGGGCCCTGGTAGGCAAACGCGTTCCCGCCGCTGTCCACCGCCATGCAGAACGCCGGGCCGGCACACGACGCGGCCGTGAACGTGCCGGCCCGGTTGTCCACCAGGACTGGATGCGCCCAACTGCCATTGCTCTCCAGCAGGGCGTTGCCCGCGCTGTCCACCGCAAGGCAGGAACCAGCCCCCGAGCACGAGATGGCCACCAGCCCGGCCGCCGGATCGGTCGCGGCGACCTGCCAGGAGCCCGATGCCGTCGATTGCAGCACACTCCCGCCGCTGTCCACGGCCGTGCACTGCGCGACCTGGCGGCAGGACAGCCCGGTGATGGTCACGTTCGCGGTGGGCAGGCCCCGCATCGGGGAGGGTATCGACCAGATGGCGGTGACAGCCGGTGGGCTGGGGCTCGGCGTGGGGGTGAGCGCCGGTGTGGGCCTGCCGTGCTGCTGGTGGTGGGGCGGCGGATGAGAGAGCGGCCGATGGCCCGGCCGCAGTATCAGGGCGGCGCCCGTCCCGACCGCGGCGAGGATGACCAGCACCAGCAGGGCCGGCAGCAGCCTGCGGGGCCGCTCGGGGGGCGGCGGCTGCCACGGGTCGCCGGAGACCGGCGGCGCGGGCTGAGTTGTCCCGGGCTCGGGAGGGGTATCCGGTCCACCGAGGGTGCGTCCGTTCAGCGCAGCGGGCCGGGCCCCGGACTCGGGCTGCGGCGCGAGCACGGGTGGCAGGATCCCGGCCAGCGCCTCGCCGACTGCCGGGGCGTGGTTCACGGGCACCCTGCCGCTATGGGCGGCGGAGCCGGCCCGGGGGGCCGGCTGGGACCCAGCGTCCCGGATGAGGTCGGCGAACGACACGTCCGCGTAGTCCAGGACGGGGATGTCGGCGGTGGCGGGGCCGGGTTCGTCATACAGCAACGGCTGGCCACACCTGTCGCAGAACCGTGCTTCCGGACGGCTCCAGTGCCCCTGCGCGCAGCGGGACCCCCCACCCTCACCGCAAACGCCGCAGACCCGCTGTCCGGGCACGATCTGATGCCCTCGGCTGCACGTGGACACGGTGACTCCGCACTCCGGTTCAGGATGGCTGGTAACGCCTGCCGGCGGTCGGCAAATCATAGAGCGGCA
>DAHUZQ010000210.1 GCA_027306495.1 Actinomycetota bacterium
GTCGCTGGCCAAGGGTTTCCTGGAACTGTGGGGTCTGCCCAGCCGGGTCGCGGCACTTCGGGACGCGCGGGCCGGTGGCTGAGCGGGTCGGTGGCTGAGCGGGCCGGTGGCTGCGCGGGCCGGTGGCTGAGCGGGGCGTCCCCGCCGGCGGGCTGACTGGGGCGGCGGGCTGGACCGCCCGGGGCTGACTGGCCGAGGCTTGGCCCCGCCAGCGGTCCTGGCGGTCTGGCGTGCGCGACAACCATGATCACGGAATCCTGTCTACCGTGGGGACTGACAGGATTCCGTGATCATGGAACGTGAGATGAGGTGCGCGGTGATGGAGCGGGAACGCCGGCCCACCCGGCTCTGGGGTGGCCGGTTCGAGTCGGGACCGGCGCAGGCGCTGGCCCGGCTATCGGTGAGCGTCCAGTTCGACTGGCGGCTGGCGCCCTATGACCTGCTCGCCTCCCGTGCGCACGCCCGGGTCCTGCACAATGCGGGCCTGCTCACCGGTGACGAACTGGCCCGGCTGCTGGCGGCACTGGAGACACTCGACCGGGACTGCCGGGAAGGCGCCTTCCGGCCCACGGCGGCCGACGAGGATGTGCACACCGCCCTTGAGCGGGGCCTGCTGGAGCGGGCCGGGGTGCTCGGCGGCAAGCTGCGGGCCGGGCGCAGCCGCAACGACCAGGTCGCCACCGACCTGCGGCTGTACCTGCGCGACCACGCCCGGCTCGTCGCCTCGCGGGTGGTCGAACTCCAGACGGCGCTGCTCGGGCAGGCCGCCGAGCACCTCGACACCCCTGCGCCCGGTATGACCCATCTCCAGCATGCCCAGCCGGTGGTCTTCGGCCATCAGTTGCTGGCCCACGCGCAGGCTCTCAGCCGCGACATCAGCCGCCTGCGTGACTGGGACAGCCGGTCCGCCGTGTCCCCGCTGGGTGCCGGGGCGCTGGCTGGCTCGTCGCTGCCACTGGATCCTGAGGCGGTCGCCGCCGAACTGGGCTTCGACAGCTCCGCAGCCAACTCCATGGACGCGGTGAGCGACCGGGACTTCGCGGCCGAGTTCTGCTTCGTGGCGGCACTGATCGGCGTGCACCTGTCCCGTCTCGGTGAGGAGATCGTGCTGTGGTCGTCCCAGGAATTCGCCTGGGTGGAGATCGACGACGCCTACGCCACCGGCTCGTCGATCATGCCGCAGAAGAAGAATCCCGACGTCGCGGAACTCGCGCGGGGCAAGGCCGGCCGGCTGATCGGTGGGCTGACCGGGTTGCTCACCACCCTGAAAGGGCTTCCGCTCACCTACAACCGGGACCTGCAGGAGGACAAGGAGCCGGTCTTTGACGCGGTCGACACCCTCTTGCTCGTGCTGCCAGCGCTGGCCGGCCTCGTAAGCACGCTCCGCGTCAATTCTGAACGGCTAGCGCGCGCCGCGGGTACCGGATTCGCGCTCGCCACCGATCTCGCGGAACTCCTGGTCAGGCGGGGGGTCCCATTCCGTGACGCGCACGAGATGGTCGGGCATCTGGTGGTGTGGTGCCAGGTGCACGACTGCGACCTCACCGATGTGAGCGATGAGGACCTGGCCAGGATCGCGCCTGAGCTCACCCCCGACATCCGCGAGGTGCTCTCGGTGACGGGGGCGCTGGCCGCCCGCGACACCCGGGGCAGCACCGCGCCACGGCGGGTTGCAGAGCAACTCGCTGCCTTGCGGGTGATGGTGGATGAGCAGGCGGCGTGGGCGGCCGAGGGGCTGGCGGGTGCCGCCGGCCTGGGCGCGTGAGCGATGAGTGGGTGTGGCCGGACCTGTTGCCGCGCGAATTCTTCGCCCGGCCCGCCCTGGAGGTCGCCCCGGACCTGCTCGGCTGTGTGCTGGAGCGGGACAGCCCGGAAGGCCTGGTGGCCGTGGTGCTCACGGAGGTGGAGGCGTATGAGGGGGAGGACGACCCCGCCTCGCACGCCTTCCGGGGCCAGACCGCCCGCAATGCCGTCATGTACGGTCCGCCCGGGCACGCGTACGTGTACTTCACCTACGGCATGCACTTCTGCGTGAACCTGGTCTGCCAGCCGGCCGGAACGGCGTCCGCGGTCCTGCTGCGGTCCGGGCAGGTTGTGCGTGGCGCGGACCTGGCGGCGGCCCGGCGTGCCGCGAGCGGCCACGCAGGCGGAGGCGCACCCGAGGGTGGCGGGAACCCCGGCCGTGGCGCGGGACGCAACGGTGGCCCTGCGCCCGCGACCGGGCCGGCCCGGCTGTGCCAGGCCCTCGGCATCGCCCGCGATCTCAACGGCGCCGACGTCTGCGAGCCCGGCTCGGTGCTGCGGGCCCGGCGCCCGGTCCAGCCGGACCGGCCGGTGGCCACCCACGGACGGACAGCCGGTCACGGGTCGGCGGCCGGCCCCGCGCGGGCCGCCAGCCCGCTGCGGGTGATCAGCGCCGGACCGAGGGTGGGTGTTTCGGTGGCGAGTGAGCGGCCGTGGCGGTTCTGGCTCACCGGAGATCCCACGGTGTCGGCCTACCGGCCGCACACCCCGCGCCGCCGCAAACCCGCTTCCCCGGCCGCCGGAAACGATGGGACGATGCTCGCGTGACCCACATCCTCGATGAACTCGTCTGGCGTGGCCTGATCGCGCACACCACTGACCTGGACGAATTGCGCAAGACGCTGGACACCGGGCCGGTCACGCTCTATGGCGGGTTCGACCCGACCGCTCCGGGCCTGCACATTGGCAACCTGGTGCTGCTGCTCACGATGCGGCGGTTGCAGCAAGCGGGACACCGGCCGATCGGCTTGGTCGGGGGAGCCACCGGCCTCATCGGGGATCCCAGCGGCAAGTCAGCCGAGCGGGTGCTCAACCCCGCCGAACTGGTCGCCGTCTGGGTGGAGCGCATCAGGGCGGAGGTGGAGCGGTTCCTCGACTTCTCCCCGGGGCCCACGGGTGCCCTGATCGTCAGCAATCTCGACTGGACCGCCGACCTCAGCGCACTGGCGCTGCTGCGCGATGTCGGCAAGCACGTTCCGGTCAACCAGATGCTCGGCCGGGAGTCGGTCAGGGCGCGACTGGAGGCTGGCGGCATCAGTTACACCGAATTCAGCTACCAGGTCCTGCAAGCCAACGACTACCTCGAACTGCACCAGCGGTACGGCTGCTCGCTGCAGGTTGGCGGCAGTGACCAGTGGGGCAATCTGGTGGCTGGTGCGGATCTGATCCGGCGGGTCACCGGCGACACCGTGCACGCTCTGGCGACGCCGCTCATCACTAAGCCGGACGGGACCAAGTACGGCAAGACCGAGGGCGGCGCCATCTGGATCAGCCCGGACCTGATGAGCCCGTACGCGTTCTACCAGTTCTGGATCAACCGGTCGGACGCGGAGGTGCCGGGACTGCTGCGGGTGTTCACGTTCCGGTCCCGGCAGGAGATCGAAGACCTGGCGGCGCTGACGCTCGAAAAGCCGGCGGCCAGAGTTGGCCAGCACACCCTGGCCGACGATCTCACCGGCCTCGTGCATGGGGAGAGCGAACTGGCCAAGGTGGTGGCGGCCAGTCGTGCCCTGTTCGGCCAGGGAGACCTAGCGGACCTCGACGAGCGGACGCTGGAAGCAGCGCTGGCGGAAACCCCGATGGTCCTCGTGCAGCTCTCACCTTCCGGCCAGGCGAGCTTCCATGCGGGCGCGGCGGTCGCTGAGGCTGACTGGACCGTCTCGCCCGGCACGGGCCTGCCCCAGGTGGCCGACCTGATGGCGGCGGCCGGGATCAGCGCGAGCAAGTCTGCCGCCCGGCGCGCGATCGCCGAAAGCGGCGCCTACCTCAACAACCGCAAGGTCGGCGGCGAGGAAAGCCGTCCCGCCGCCGAGGATCTGCTGCACGGGCGCTTCCTGGTATTGCGGCGCGGCAAGCGTACGGTCGCCGGCGTGGAAGTCCTGCGCGGCTGAGCCTATACGGGTAATCAGCGTGTTCCGGCGCCGGGGGACACGCTGGCACTGGCCGGCCCGCGGCGCGGTGCGCACGCAACCCGGACAACTGGATCCCGCCCAGGCCATGCGGCACGGCCAAGCCGGAGAGCCTGTCTCGGCGTGGCGGAACCCGAGCTGTCGGCACCCTCGAGCGGGGACCGCATCGTCCGGCGCCCTCGGCCGCTGAGCCAGCGCCGGGAAAGCGAGCAGACCGCGCCCCGAACCGGTGGCCGGGCGATCGACTGCGCGGCACCCACGGCGGCCGCCGCAGCGGCCCCGCGGGCCGCCGCGCTCTTCCCTGACGGCCCCAGTCTTGCGGCGATTCGGCCACGTGGCTGACGCAGCGGACGCGTGCCCAGCGCCCGATTTGACGTGTGCGGCAATCGTGCCTAATGTTTCGTCCTGCCCCACGGGACTGCGGCGCCGAGTGCGCGGGAGGACGGGGGGCGTCGGCAGACCGCCGAGGGAATGCCCGGCCTCGGGACACCCGCAAGCGCGGTATGCTGGGAGAAATAACAGCGAGCCCCCGGTTGGTTTTAGCTAGTGAAACCAGCTTGACAGCCAAGCGACTCGCTGGTAAGTTTTGAGGGTTGCCCCAGACCACGACGAGAGTCGCGGGATGGTGCGCGTCCGCTCCTTGAGAACTCAACAGCGTGCTAAAAGCCAGTGCACATGCACAAACCCCCGTTAGCTGGGTTCGGGCAGTCATGCCCGGGCTCCGCGACGGAGTGCCAAGATCGCTTCCCATCCGCCAGTGGCGGGGGGGAGGCAACTCCATGTGTCAGCAATCCGCCTCGTGCGGTTGCATATAGACATTCAACGGAGAGTTTGATCCTGGCTCAGGACGAACGCTGGCGGCGTGCTTAACACATGCAAGTCGAGCGGAAAGGCCCTTCGGGGTACTCGAGCGGCGAACGGGTGAGTAACACGTGAGCAACCTGCCCTCAGCTCTGGGATAGCTCCGGGAAACCGGGATTAATACCGGATACGACTAAGGTCGGCATCGACCGAGGTGGAAAGATTTATCGGCTGAGGATGGACTCGCGGCCTATCAGCTAGTTGGTGGGGTAATGGCCCACCAAGGCGACGACGGGTAGCCGGCCTGAGAGGGCGACCGGCCACACTGGGACTGAGACACGGCCCAGACTCCTACGGGAGGCAGCAGTGGGGAATATTGCGCAATGGGC
>DAHUZQ010000211.1 GCA_027306495.1 Actinomycetota bacterium
GGCATCTACCTGTGGCACTGGCCGGTCATCGCCATCGTTGCGGCGACATCCTTGCGGTCGGCCACGCCCTGGCTGTGGATCGCCGAGCCCGCCGTGGCTATCGGACTCGCCGCCATCTCGTGGAAATGGCTGGAGGAGCCAATCTTGCGAAACGGATTCCGGGCCACGTGTGCCAGCGCCTGCCGGGCGGTCGGCGAGTCGGCCAGAGCCTTCTGGCGGTCCCCAGCGCGCGCCCTGCCAGTCCTCTGCGCGGCCGCCGCACTCACCGTCGCCTGCACCGCTGGATACGGCGTCGTGCATGCATCGCGCTCGGCGACAGCCGGGCTGGCCCAGCAGATCGCCCGCGGTGAAAGAGCCAGCGCCGCGAGCAGGCATGGCCCCGGATCACTTGCGGCCCGCCCCACACCATCCCCCTCAGCGACCACGGCCACCGTTCCCGTCAAGAAGATCAGCGGTTCGCAGGTCACTGCGATCGGTGACTCCGTGATGCTGGCGTCCGCGCCCGAACTGCGCCGGGTGCTGCCCGGCATCTACATCGACGCCCTGGTGAGCCGTCAGATGTCCGCTGGGCTGCAGGTGGTGCAGTCGCTGGCTGATTCGGGTCGGCTCCGCCATGTGGTGGTGGTGGGCCTGGGCACCAACGGCACCGTCACGACCGGCGAGATCTCCGAACTCCTGCACCTCATCGGGCCGCATCGCGAACTGGTGCTGGTGAACACCTACGAGGCACGGCCCTGGGAACATGAAGTGAACACCACGCTCACGGCGACCGCCCGGCGCTACCCGAACGTCGTGCTCGCCAACTGGCTGCGCGCGATCCGGGACCGCACCGGATTGCTGTGGCCGGACCAGGTGCATCCCCGTCCGCCGGGTGCCAAGCTCTACGCCGAGGTCGTGTACCGGGCCATTGAGGCCAGCACGCTGACCACCCCGGCGTCGGTGCGGGCTGCCACCTCATTCCAGGCAGACCACCGGTCCACCGCTCAGGGGTAGGTTGGCACGGTGACCACTGGTGACCAGGCCCCCGGCGGCCAGCCCCCGCTCAGCTACGAGCAGGCGCGCGACCAGCTGACCGAAGTCGTCCGCAAGCTGGAGGGCGGGGGACTCACCTTGGAGGAGTCACTGGAACTCTGGGAGCGTGGCGAGCGGCTGGCCGCCATCTGCTCGGACTGGCTGGAAGGTGCCCGCGCCCGGCTCGCTGCCGCCTCGCCCGACCCGCCCGCGGGGACGCCGGCCCAGGCTCCTTTCTAGCCATCCCTGTCAGCGCCAGGCACTCACCGTTGGCCGTCGGCTACGTAGGATCTCATCACTGGCCAACGAGGGAAGGCGCCCGACATGATGGATCATCCGCCGACAGCTGATGTGCCAGGACAGAGTGGTTCCCCCGCCATTGCTTCCCACGCGCCCGATCAGCAGGCGCCCGACCGGAATCTGGCGCTGGAACTGGCCCGCGTCACCGAGGCCGCCGCAATGGCCGCCGCCCGCTGGGTCGGGCGGGGGGAGAAGAACGGGGCCGACGCGGCCGCCGTGGAGGCCATGCGCCTGCTCATAAACACGGTTTCGATGCGTGGCGTCGTCGTCATCGGCGAGGGGGAGAAGGACCGTGCCCCGATGCTCTACAACGGTGAACAGGTCGGCGACGGCACCGGCCCGGAGGCCGACGTCGCGGTGGACCCCATCGACGGCACCCGGCTCACCGCCAACGGCATGCCGAACGCCATTTCCGTACTGGCCGTAAGCGCTCGTGGGTCGATGTATGACCCCTCCGCCGTTTTCTACATGTCCAAGCTGGTGACCGGACGCGAAGCGGCCGACGTGGTGGACATCGAGGCTCCCGCGGCCCACAACATCCGCGCCGTCGCCAGGGCCAAGGGCTGCACCGCGCAGGACGTCACGGTGGTGATACTCGACCGGCCCCGCCATGACGACCTCATCGCGCAGGTCCGGGAAGCCGGCGCACGCATCAAGCTGATCACTGACGGCGACGTGGCGGGGGCCATCATGGCGGCGCGGGAGGGCACGGGGGTGGACATGCTGCTCGGCGTGGGCGGCACCCCGGAGGGGATCATCGCCGCCTGCGCGATCAAGTGCCTGGGCGGGGTCATCCAGGGAAAGCTCGCTCCCCGGGACGACGCCGAACGGGACCGGGCGCTCGCGGCGGGCCATGACCTGGACAGGGTCCTGACCACCGACGACCTGGTCGCCTCGGAGGACGCGTTCTTCGCGGCAACCGGCATCACGGACGGCGAACTGCTGGCGGGCGTGCGTTACCGGGCCGGCGGAGCGCTGACCCAGTCCCTGGTCATGCGCGCCCGATCGGGCACCATCCGGAACATCTCCAGCGAGCATCAGTTGTGGAAGCTGCAGGTCTACAGCTCAGTGGATTTCGGCAGCGCCGGGTGAGCGCTTGCGCGCCGGGCGGCGCGGACTGGCGTTAACCATCGCCCCGCCGGGTAGGTGACGCGAGGAACGTGCCGGAAGGAGCGTGCCTCATGGACACCACGACCACTACGACGCGTGCCGTCCCGGTTGCCGACAAGTCAACCGGGGCACTGGTCAGGGAGCTATCTGAGCAGGTTTCCCGGCTGGTGCGGGACGAACTGAAACTCGCCCAGCTGGAAATGACGAGCAAGGGCAAGCGGGCGGGCATGGGCGCCGGGATGCTGGGCGGCGGCGGCGTCATCGGCCTCTACGCCGCGGCCTGCCTGATCGCCTGTGCGATCATCGCGATCAGCCTGGTCCTGCCCGACTGGCTGGCAGTCCTGATCATTGGGGCGGCATTGCTGGTGATCGCCGGCATCGCGGCGCTGGCCGGGCGGGCCAGCCTGCGGAAGGCTTCCCCACCGGTCCCACGCCAGGCCATCGGGAATGTCCGCGGAGATATCGAGGCAATCATGCAGAAGGCTCACCGATGACGGCACCGGGGCAGACCGAGGGCGCTGTCGTTGCCGGGGCGGAAGCTGCGGCCCCGCATAGCCAGGCGGAGCTGAAGGCCGACATCGAGCAGACCCGTGAGCGGCTCGGGGACACCGTGCAGGCGCTGATGGCGCGGGCGGACGTGCGGGCGCGCGCCCGTGAAAAGGTCGGTGCGGTAACCGCCCGGGTGGGCAGCCGGACGGCGGGCATCCAGCGCACGGTGGCCGGTCCGTCGTCCCGGCGGATCGAGGTGGCGGTCATGGCGGTCAGCGCTGCCGTGCTGGTCGCCGTCTCCGTTGCCCTCGTTCTGAGGTCGCCTCGCCGGCGGCACTGAGGGGGCTGCCCGGCTGTGTCACTGGGCCGCAAGCCCCAGGACACGGGCGGCGTTCGCGTAGAGGAGCCTGTCCATCATTTCCGGGGGCAGTTCCAGGGCGCCCAGTTCATCGAGGCACCGTTCCGGTGTGATGAACGGGAAATCGCTGCCCCACAGGCATTGGCCTGCCAGCCGGCCGCGCAGTTCGCGCAGGAGTTCGGCGGGAATGCGACGCGGTGACCACCCGGAGATGTCGATGTAGACATTGGTCTTATGCAGGGCCATGGCCACTAGTTCCATGTGCCATGGCCAGCCGAAATGGGCCGCAACCACGGTCAGCGCAGGGTGCGCGGCGGCCACTGGGTCGAGCAGGATCGGCCGTGCGTAGTCCAGCCGGATCCCCTGCCCCCCCGGTTGCCCGGCGCCAATCCCGCTGGTGCCGGTGTGGAAGAGGGCAAGCAGGCCATTGTCCTGACAGGCGGCGAAGATCGGGGTGAACGCCGGATCGCTGGGGCTGAAGGCCTGCAGGGACGGGTGGAACTTCACCCCGCGCAGCCCCAGTGCCGCGATATTGGCCACCTCCTCCACGGCGGCGCGGCCCTTGTGCGGGTCGACCGAGCCCAGACCGACGAATACGTCTGGATAGTCGGCGCACGCTGCGGCGACTGTCTCGTTGGGTACCCGGGGGCGGCCGGTGGCCGTCTCCGCGTCCCAGGCGAGCAACACCGCCCGCGCACCCAGCCGCCGGTACCGCTCAGCTAGGTCCGCCAGCGAACTGCGGGCGGCCGGAGACCGGAAATAGGCCTCCGCGGCCTCCAGGTAGCCCGCCATGCTGCCATCCAGCCAGTCGGGGGTCGGCAGATGCACGTGAAAGTCGATCGCACGTTGCGGCACACCTCATCGTAACGACCGGCAATCCGGCATGCGGGCGCGCACTGGCCGGCTGACGATTCGGTAAACAGAGGAGTTTCTGTTTGGCGGGGCCCGCCCGCCTCGGACAGGATGGTGGCATGAAGGCAACCGGCGCGGCGCTGGGGCCGCGTACCGATTCGCACGGGGCGCCAGCGGTCGAATTGCGCGGCATCAGCAAGAATTTCGGCCACGTCCGCGCGGTCAGGGACGTGGATCTCACCATCGGGCACGGCGAAATCGTGGCCTTCCTGGGCCCCAACGGGGCCGGCAAGACCTCGACCATCGACATGATCCTCGGCTTGTCGACACCCACAGCCGGCGAGGTGAGGGTGCTGGGCATGACTGCGCGCCGCGCGATCCAGCACGGCCGGGTGTCGGCGGTCCTGCAGACCGGCGGCCTCCTCAAGGACCTCACGGTGGTGGAGACGGCACGCTATGTCGCGAGCCTGTACCACCGCGGCGCCGACGTGAACGCCGCACTGCACCGGGCGGGGATCGCCGGCATCGCCGACCGGATGGTCGGCAAGTGCTCGGGCGGCGAACAGCAACGCCTGCGTTTCGCCATGGCCCTGCTGTCCGATCCCGATCTGCTCATCCTGGACGAGCCCACCACGGGCATGGATGTCGAGGGCCGCCGGGACTTCTGGAGTGCCATCCGCGCGGACGCCGACCGGGGCCGTACCATCCTGTTCGCCACCCACTACCTGGAGGAGGCCGACGCCTACGCTGACCGCGTCGTGCTCATCCGCAAGGGAGAGATCGTCGCCGACGGCACCAGCGCTCAGGTCAAGAGCCTGGCCTCGGGCCGGACCCTGCGGGCCACCCTGCCCGGGGCGACGCCGGAGTCCCTCGGGGCCATACCAGGGGCCGACAGCGTGGAGGTGCGCGGTGACACCGTCCTCATCCACTCCGGCGACGCGGACAAGGTCGCCCGGCATCTGCTCACCGAGACGGCCGCCCACGACCTGGAGATCACCTCGCGTGGACTGGAAGAAGCGTTCCTCACGCTGACCTCCGACACCGGAACCGGAGAGGGCCAATGACGACAGCCACGGCAAGCGGGCAGGGCGCACGGTCCGGCCCACCGCTCGGCGGATTCAGCCCCACCGTGCTCGGCCTGGAGATCCGCCGCCTGCTCCGCAACCGGCGCACCGTGATCTTCACCATGGTCACGCCGTCGATCTTCTTCCTGTTGTTCGGGCTGAACGCGTCCTACGCCACCACCACGCCCGCGCACTGGCACGGCAATATCTCCGCGTTCATTCTCATCAGCATGGCGCTCTACGGATCGGTGCTGGCCAACACCAGCGGCGGGGCCATGATCTCGATCGAGCGCTCGCAGGGCTGGAGCAGGCAGTTGCGGCTGACCCCGCTCTCGCCGGTCGCCTACATCGTCACCAAGATGATGACCTCGATGGTGCTCGGACTGGTCTCGGTCGTCGTCGTCAACATCGTCGGACTGCTCAGCCAAAAGCCGTCCATGCCCTGGTATCTGTGGGTCGCCACGGCGGCGTCGGTGTGGGTCGGCTCACTCCTGTTCGCGGCATTCGGCCTTTTCATGGGCTACCTGCTGCCCACCGAGAACGTCATGCAGATCATGGGGTTCGTGATCATGCTGCTCGCCTTCGGTGGCGGCCTGTTCGTCCCGCTGAGCGTCTACCCTCACGCCCTGCAGACCCTGGCCAGGTTCACGCCCCTGTACGGCCTCAATCAGCTTGTCCACGCGCCGCTGACGGGCCAGGGCGTGGAGGGCTGGTGGGTGCTCAATGTCGTCGTCTGGCTGATGATCTTCATCGCCGGCGCGGTCTGGCGGTTCCGCCGGGACACCGCACGGGTGTAAGCCGGGACACCGCGTCCGCCCGACCGCCCACGGCGGGATAAGTCACCGGTGGCGTTGGCATCGTCAGCGAGAACGGCCTGCACACCGGCGAGTTCGGTGAGCGCCGCGGCGAGATCGGCGACCGAGTTCCGGCCGTGCACGTGCAGCGTGACCTGCACGGTCCGGTGCCCGCCCGGCTCCTGCCCGCCGTCACCGCCAGCGAGGTACCGCGGGCCGAGTGCCTCGGTGGAGACCTCGTCGATGGCGAATCCCGCCGCGGTCGCCACCGAGAGGATCTGCCGCAGGATCCCCTGTCCGTCCGGGTACCGGACCTGCAGCGCCGACACGGCGTGGGCCGACCTGGGCAGGCGCCTGCTCACTTGCGGGAAGGCCAGCGTGACGATGAAGTAGACACCGGCGGCGGTCAGCGCCAGCAGGGGCAGGCCGGCACCGGCGGCCGCCCCGATCGCCGCTGTCACCCAGATGGCGGCAGCGGTGGTGAGCCCGCGCACCGAACCGCGGTGGACGAAGATCACGCCCGCCCCGAGGAAGCCGATGCCGGTGACGATCTGGGCAGCGACCCTGGATGGATCCAGGACCACCAGGCCCCGCACCACGACATCACCGAACCCGTACTTGCTGATCAGCATGAACAGCGCGGCGCCCACCCCGACCAGGGTGTACGTCCGCAGCCCGGCGCTCTTCTGGCGGAACTCCCGCTCAAGCCCGATCAGCGCGGACAGCAGCAGCGCCAGGCCCAGTTCGGCGACCTGCGGCCATCCCTGGACGTTGTGGCCGCCCACGATGCCGCCCGCGGCCGCCAGGACCCCCATCGCGTGCATCCGGCCAGCGTAATGCCGCCGGCGCCGGCAAGGTAGGTTGACAGCACGCTGACGACCGACCGGGAGGCCAGGCAACCCATGAGTCCATCACCAGCAGGCGCGTCACCCCAGGGCGCCCACTGGAACCCGTTCGCCAACACCGCAGCGCTCGCCGGACGGGCCACCACGATCGTGCGTGGCGAAGGCTCCACGGTGTACGACGACTCCGGGCGCGCCTACCTCGATGCGCTCGCCAGCCTGTGGTATGCCAACATCGGTCACGGCCGGGGTGAACTCGCTGACGCCGCGGCCGCGCAGATGCGTGACCTCGCCGCCTACCAGGTGTTCGAGCAGTACACCAACCTCCCCGCGGAAGAACTGGCCGCCCGGATCGCCACCCTGGCGCCCATGCCGGACGCCAGGGTGTTCTTCACCCCCGGCGGAGGCTCCGACGCCGTGGACACCGCCGCCAAGCTGGCCCGCGCCTACTGGCGGGCGGCCGGGAAGCCCGGCCGGCAGGTGATCATCGCGCGCCAGCACGCCTACCACGGGATGAACGCATACGGGACGTCGCTGGGCGGCATCCCGGCCAACACCGACCCGTTCCTCCCACTGGTGTCCTCGGTGGAGCACGTCGCCTGGGACGATCCCGACGCTCTGGACAAGACGATCGAGCGGATCGGCGCGGACAGCGTCGCTGCGTTCTTCTGCGAGCCGGTGATCGGCGCGGGTGGTGTCTATCCCCCGCCGCCGGGCTATCTGGCGGCGGTCCGGGAGATCTGCCGGCGCCGGGATGTGCTGTTCGTCGCGGACGAGGTGATCACCGGATACGGCCGGGCCGGCGCCTGGTTCGCGAGCACCCGGTTCGGCCTGGAGCCGGACATGATCACCAGCGCCAAGGGCCTGACCTCCGGGTACCTGCCGCTCGGCGCGGTCATCGTCGGGCCACGGGTGGCCGAGCCGTTCTGGCGGGAGGGGTCGGGGGAGATCTTCCGGCACGGCTACACCTATTCCGCCCATCCGACGGCTTGCGCTGTCGCCCTCGCCAACCTGGACATCCTGGAGCGCGAGGATCTCCCTGCCCGGGTCACCGCCCTCGAACCCGTGCTCACACGCGCCCTGGCGGGCCTCACGGACCACCCGCTGGTCGGTGAAGTCCGGTCGGGAACCGGGCTGCTGGCAGCCGTCGAGATCGCCGAAGACGCCCGCATTGCCGAGCCCGGAATTGGCGCGCGACTGGTGGCCGGCATCAGGGAGCGGGGGGTCATCACCCGGCTGCTGCGGGGCGTGGCCCTGCAGATATCACCGCCGTTCGTGATCACCGAGGCGGAGATCAGCCGGATCGCGAGCACATTCGCCGACGCGCTCGACGAAGCCGCGGGCGCCTGACGCCGGGCTCACAGCTCGACGCCGGATCGCGTCCCGCCGTCACCGGCGTCCCGCCGTCAGCGGCGGATCCAGCGCCGGCGGCGGGCGGGGGGTGGCACGTGCACCCGCACCCGGCCCGCCGCTGTGAATGCCCGGATGTCGATGTGCGGGACGCCGGGTGGAACGGCCGGGCCCGCCTGGGGGCCCGGGTCCAGGCCAGCCCGCCAGGTGCCCCGGGTGGGCACGGATGTCACCGTCACGCCCGCGGGGGCCAGCACATGCAGCTGCGCGCCAACCAGCGTGGCCTGCACGATCGTATGGGCCTCGCGCAAAATCGCCTCGCGCAGGTCCAGGATGACGTGGCCGCCTACCGCGGTCACGGTGAGCCGGCCCGGGACAACCCACCGGCCCTCCCGCCGCACGGTCGTGAAGAAGGCCGCGATGGACCGATCCGGATCCAGCCGCAGCGGCTGCGCCGACGCGGGCGCGAGGTCGCGGGTCAGCGCCGCGAGCTCGCCAAGCGTCCGGGCACGGTAGGCGCCCGCGACCCGTTCCCTGTGCTCTTCCAGCGTCAGCCGGCCGTCGCCGGCCGCCTCGCCGAGCACGGCCACGACCCGCTCGCGGTCGTCGTCGGAAGCTCGCAGATCCCGTGGATGGGGCGCTGGATTCACTCCTCGAAAATATCCGGCCCTGACCGGCGCGGGCACCTTCTCCGCCGAGGCAGCCGGCCCCGGGCTGACGGGCCGCCATCGGGTCAGCCACGGATTTTCCGGCAGGTCAGCCAAGCTGTTAGTTTGCTATGTGCAAGTTTCGGTCGAGGAGGAGCGAGGACCGGTGGCGGAAGCGGCTGACGGCGGGGCGATGGGCAGGCTGCGCGGCACCCACTCCAAGTGGATCGCCCTGTCCAACACGACACTTGGCATCCTGGCGGCAACGGTCAACGGCTCGATCGTGATCATCTCGTTGCCGGCCATCTTCCGGGGCATCAAGCTGGACCCGCTCACCCCGGGGAACGTCAGCTACCTGCTGTGGATGCTGATGGGCTATCTGGTGGTCTCGGCTGTGCTGGTGGTGACCCTCGGCCGGCTCGGTGACATCTACGGCCGCGTCCGCATGTACAACGTGGGGTTCGCCGTCTTCGGCGTCGCCGCGCTCGCCCTCCCCTTCGACCCCTTCACGGGCGGGGCTGGCGCGATATGGCTGATCGGATGGCGGGTGGTGCAGGCGGTTGGCGGCGCCATGCTCATGGCCAACTCGCCCGCCATCCTCACCGACGCCTTCCCGCCCGACCAGCGCGGCACGGCTATGGGCATCAACCAGGTGGCGGGTATCTCAGGCCAGTTCATCGGGCTGATCCTGGGTGGCGTCCTGGCAGCGGTCGACTGGCGCCTGGTCTTCATCGTGTCGGTGCCGATCGGGATCGGCGGCACGATCTGGTCGATGCTGAGCCTGCGCGAGCTCGGGGCACGGACCAAGGCGCGGATCGACTGGCTCGGCAACGTCACCTTCGCCCTCGGGCTGATCGGCATCCTGGTGGGCATCACCTACGGCATCCAGCCGTATGGGGGGCATGTGATGGGCTGGACCAGCCCGGTCGTGCTGACCGGCCTGCTCGGCGGTACGGCGCTGCTGGCCGCGTTCTACGTCATCGAACTGCGGGTCAGCCAGCCCATGTTCGACCTGCGCTTGCTGCGGATCCGCGCGTTCGCCGCCGGCAACGCGGCAACACTGCTCGCCTCGATCGCCCGTGGCGGGCTCCAGTTCATGCTGATTCTCTGGCTGCAGGGCATCTGGCTGCTGCTGCACGGCAAGAACTTCGCAGATACACCACTGTGGTCTGGCATCTACCTGCTTCCGCTCACGTTCGGCTTCATGTTCGCCGGGCCGGTGTCCGGGTGGCTGTCGGACAAGCACGGAGCGCGCGCGTTCGCCTCGGGCGGCCTGCTGGTCTCCGCGGCGGCGTTCGGCGGACTGCTGCTCATCCCGACCAACTTCCACTATCTCGACTTCGCGGCGCTGATCTTCGTATCCGGCGCGGGCATGGGCCTGTTCTCCGCGCCCAACGCCGCGGCCATCATGAACAGCGTCCCCCGGCACCAGCGGGGGGCCGCATCGGGCATGCTCGCGACCTTCCAGAACTCCGGCTTCGTGCTGTCGATCGGGCTCTTCTTCTCATTGATGATCGCGGGACTGGCATCCACCCTGCCGGCCACTCTCACCCACGGCCTGGCCAGCCAGGGCGTTCCCTATCCGGTCGCGCACGCGGTCGGTCAGTTGCCGCCGGTGGGCAGCCTGTTCGCCGCGTTCCTGGGCTTCAATCCGGTGCACACGCTGCTCGGGCCGACCGGGGTACTCGCCCACCTGCCACCCAGTCATGTCGCATTGCTCACCGGAAAGCGGTTCTTCCCCGAACTGATCTCCCAGCCTTTCCACCATGGGCTGACGATCGTCTTCTCGATGGCCATGGCGGTACTCGTCATCGCGGCGGGCGCCTCCGCGCTGCGCGGCCGCCGGTTCATCCACGAGGAGCAGGTGGTCACCGTCGGCCCCGCACCCTCAGCCCCGGACGAGGCTCCCCGCAGCGGCGCACTCGAGGGCAGCGGCGGGAACTGAGGGCCACGGACGCTGGGCCTCCACAGTGCGGGGCCCAGCTCTCAGGCCGTGCTGTCTCACAGGTCGTGCCGGCCTGCGAACCGTATCCGGGCTCCGGCACGTCACGCACCCGTCCCGGCGAGGGCCGCCCGAGCGGGCCGCCGTCCTACGATGAAGCGTCAGATCCGCCGCCGGAAGGCGGCGACCCCGACGTATCCCTGTCACGAGGACGCCAGCCATGCCCGAGTTCGCCTACACCGACCTGCTCCCACTCGGGGAGGACACCACTTCCTACCGGCTGCTGAGTGCGGACGGGGTGAGATCCCGCCAGGCACTTGGGCGGACATTCCTTGAAGTGGACCCGGGTGTGCTCACCCTGCTGGCGCGGGAGGGAATGCGCGACATCGCCCACCTGCTCCGCCCCGGTCACCTGCGCCAGTTGCGGGCGATCCTGGAGGATCCGCAGGCCTCCCCGAACGACCGGTTCGTCGCCCGCGACCTGCTCCAGAACGCGTGCATCGCCGCCGGCGGGGTGCTGCCGATGTGCCAGGACACCGGCACCGCCATCATCATGGGGAAGCGCGGCGGGCAGGTGCTCACTGATGGCCGGGATGAGGAACACCTGGCCCGCGGCGTGTACGACGCCTACACCAGCTTGAACCTGCGATATTCCCAGCTTGCCCCGCTGACCATGTACTCCGAGCGCAACACCGGCTCGAACCTGCCCGCCCAGATCGAGCTGTACGCCGCGCCGGGCGCGCAGTACAAATTCCTGCTCATGGCCAAGGGCGGCGGTTCGGCGAACAAATCGTTCCTCTTCCAGGAAACAAAGGCTGTCCTGAACGAGGCCGCCATGCTGGCCTTCCTGGAAGAGCGGATCCGTGCGCTCGGCACGGCCGCCTGCCCGCCGTATCATCTGGCCATCGTGGTGGGCGGCACGAGCGCTGAGTACGCGCTGAAGACCGCGAAATACGCTTCCGCCCGGTACCTCGACACCCTGCCGCGCCGGGGATCGGCGCTCGGGCACGGCTTTCGCGACCCCGACCTCGAGCGCCAGGTACTGGAGATAACCCGGCGACTCGGGATCGGCGCACAATTCGGGGGCAAGTACTTCTGCCATGACGTGCGGGTGATCCGGCTACCCCGGCACGGTGCCTCGTGCCCGGTCGCCATCGCGGTTTCCTGCTCCGCCGACCGGCAGGCCCTTGCCAAGATCACCGCGGACGGCGTGTTCCTGGAGCGGCTGGAGACCGACCCGGCCCAGTACCTGCCCGAGCCTGCGCACGAGGACCTGGCGGCCGAGGTGGTGCGTATCGATCTCGACCGGCCGATGAGCGAGATCCGGGCCGAACTCTCCCGGCACCCGGTCGCCACCCGGGTCTCGCTGACCGGGCCGATGGTGGTCGCCCGGGACATCGCACACGCCAAGATCGCCGAAAGGCTCGCGGCGGGCGAACCGATGCCCCGGTATCTGATCGATCACCCTGTCTACTACGCGGGCCCGGCCAAGACCCCGGCGGGTTATGCCTCCGGATCCTTCGGCCCGACCACGGCAGGCAGGATGGACAGCTACGTCGAGGCGTTCCAGGCGGCGGGAGGATCGCTGGTCATGCTGGCCAAGGGCAACCGGTCGGCCGTGGTGACGCAGTCCTGCCGCGACCATGGCGGGTTCTACCTCGGCTCCATCGGTGGTGCCGCGGCCAAGCTGGCGCAGGAGAGCATCACGAAGGTGGACGTGCTCGAATACCCCGAACTCGGCATGGAGGCGGTCTGGCGGATCGAGGTGAAAGACTTCCCCGCCTTCATCATCACCGACGACAAGGGAAACGACTTCTTCACCGGGACCGCGGGCGGCAACGAGCCGCTGCTGCAGATCGGTCACCGCTGAGGTCGCGGCAGCTTCCGCCGCGTTCGCGGCAGTGGGCCGACACTGGGTGAATTCACACCGTACTCACAGGTATGTGGCCGTCCAGCGGTGTATGGTCCGGGGCCATGCAGGCTGTCACCGGCGCGGGACGCGTCCTCGCCGGCCGTTACCGGCTGGTGGCCCCCATTGGCCAGGGCGCCATGGGCACGGTGTGGCGGGCAGCCGACCCTGGGCTGGGCCGTGAGGTGGCGGTCAAGGAGATCCGCCTGCCGGGCCTGATGACCCCGATGGAACGGCAGATCCGGCGGGAACGCACACTGCGTGAGGCCCGCGTCGCCGCCAAGCTCAGCCATCCCTGCGTGGTAACGGTCCATGACGTGATCGAAGCCGAGGGCAATCCGTGGATCGTCATGGAGCTGATCTCGGCCCGGTCGCTTGAGGCTCTACTGGCGCAGACCGGGCCATTGCCCGCCGCGCGGGCGGCCGCCATCGGAGCATGCCTGCTCGACGCTCTGGCCAGCGCGCACGCTGTCGGGGTGGTGCACCGCGACGTGAAGCCGGCGAACGTTCTCATCACCGGCGAAAGACACGGCGTGCTGACGGATTTCGGGATCGCCACCCTCGAAGGTGAGCCCGGGCTGACCCAGGCCGGCATCGTCATGGGGACGCCCGGATTCTGCGCTCCCGAACGCATCCGGGGGGAGCCCGCCAGCGCGGCATCCGACCTGTGGTCCCTGGGCGCGACCCTGTTCGCGGCCACCGAAGGGCACCCACCCTTCCACGAGCACGACAGCCCGATGGCGGTGCTGGCGCGGATCGTCCATTCCGACCCGCCGACGGCCCGCGGCGCGGGGCCACTGGCCGCAGTGATAAGGGCGTTGATGGACAGGGATCCGGGCCGCCGTCCAGATGCCGCCGCGGCCGGGCGGATGCTGGCCGCTGCGATCCGGGCACTCGCGGAGAGCCCTGCGCCACGCAGGCAGGTCCCCGCCCTGACAGCATCGGCCACCGCGGCGGCTGCGGTTCCCGCCAGTGTGACCACCCCTGTGCCGGAGCGGACGGGGCGGGCCGCGGCCGGTGCGGTCCCCTGGGCGTGGCCGCCCCCGCCCGGACCGGCCGATGCCCCCCGGGCCACCTTCCCTGCCGCGTCATCACCAGCGCCTGCCCCACGGGCGTCCCTCCGGCCGGCTTCGGACCCGCCGGCTCACCCGGGCGGGTCGCCGGCCACCGCGAGCCTGCCGCCGACAGTCCTCGCGCCCGCACCGGCATCCACCGGGGCGGGCGCGGGCTGGCCGGTGGCCGGCCGGTTCCGGCGGCGCTGGGCACGCTACGCGGCGGCCGCCATTGCGGTCATCTGCACCGGTATCGGCGCGGGGGTGCTGATCGCGCAGGCCGGCACGCCGCACGCGACACCATCGGCGACGGGAAAGGGCCGCCACCGGGCCGGGACTGTCCAGGCACCGGCGGGATATCGCTGGTACCAGGCGGGTGGAGGACCGGCCGCAGGGCTGGCGCCGTACACGATCGCCGTCCCGCAAGGGTGGGAAATCACCAGCCGGGGCGCCACCACCACCATCCGGGACGCGGCTACTGGCGCGGCCATCACCGTGGGCCCGCCGCCAGCCGGCACGGTCCGGCCCTGGCAGGGTCTCCGCCTAGCTACGCGGCGCGCGCGTAACAGCGGCCGCTTTCCCGGCTACCGGCAACTCGGCGCGCTCCCGTTCGCCGTGCGGGGCAGCGTACTCGGGGTCTCCCGTTTCAGTTACCGGCTGCCGGGCGCCGGGCTCATGACGGGCATGGCCGTGGTGGGGCACCCGGGGATCCCATCTCCCGCCGTCAGTTATGAATTCCTCGCGACGGCGCCGGCCATCCACTGGCCAGCCACCCGGGCCGTCCTCGCCGAACTGCTCCGGACATTCTCGGCCTGACCCTGCCTCCGCCGCCAGCGGGTGTGCCCGGGCCGGTCCGGCACGGGATGAGCCGGCTCCCACCGCGTGAGCGCGGCGGGAGCCGGCCGGGAACGGGCGTGGTCAGTAGCCGACGTACGAGCCACCGGCCCGGACAGCCACCACCCCGGGGATGTTGTTCATCGAGCCATACCGGGCGATCGCGTACCGGAAGGCGGCGACCATGTTGTCGACCGGGTTCCAGATGTTGTCATGGCCCGGCACGTGGTAGGCGGCGAAGGTCGGGGCGATCACCTGGGCGATGCCTTCCGACGGTGTTCCGGCGGCGGCGTTGGCGTCCCACCCGTTGTAGGCCGACGGGTTACCGCCCGACTCGTGCTGCACCACGATGTAGGCGGCTCCGGCGTTCATGAGCGAACGCGGCGTGCCGTTCGCGGTCATGATGTTCTCCGCCTGGGCGACCCAGCAGGACACCGTAGCCGCGTGGCACGCGGTGGGGTTGGAAGGACTGGAAGCCTGCTGGGCCGACGTCGTCCGGGCGTGTACCGGCCCGGCCGGAACGCTCCGGTGCGCCGCGGCATGGGACGGCCGGACGGCTGGGGCTGCGCGGGGCGTCGTGTGCGGCAGCGGGGGCACCAGCACAGTGCTCGACGAGACCGCGGCACTGGCCGGGGTGGGCACGATCAGCGCGGGCAGCACGGTGGCGAGGGCCGCCATCATGGCTGCGGCGATCAGGATCAGCTTGCGGGAATTCCGGAGCGCGTACGAGAACACGGTGCGGGGGAGCAATGGAAACCTTCGGTCGGGCGCGGGGGGCCGCGCTCGGCGTCACCCGGGGGGAACCGCAGGCCGGCGGGGACCACCTGGCCCGGCAGTGGCGCGCAGATGTGACGCGGGTCAAGGCGACGCGTTACTCGGGGGCAACCATCACACACACCGGGTGCTGTCGGTCTCCCACCCTGCCAAACCGGACACGGTGGTCTGCCCGCCAAACGGGGAAATGAACCTATGGCCTACTTCACAGGCGCTTGACTGAATCGAAAACGAGTTCGATTCAGATCGCGCACCAGCACTGACGGCGAGCAGGTAATCATCACGAATTTGGCTATGAGCAAACTCACAAGTGAACCGTAGGTATTCGGCCAGTCGCCTTATGTGACCAGGCGGCTAGCGGGTCTCCCTCATCCGTCAGTACCAGCCATGTGCCTGCCAGAACACCCAGGCGTTGCAGGGAGTGCCATAGGTGCTC
>DAHUZQ010000090.1 GCA_027306495.1 Actinomycetota bacterium
GGTCGAACGCGGCACCTACGGGGTCTGCGCGGATTGCGGGGGCCTCATACCGCAGGGCCGGCTGGAGGCACGGCCGGAAGCCACGCGCTGCGTCGCCTGCCAGGCCAAGCGGGACCGCGGCCGTCGGTGACTGGTCCTACCCTGGAATTATCCCGTCGGTGCCTCTGTTGCACCGGGCGTGCTGACTGCAGGTTGTCCAGTCCTGGATGACGGTCCCATGCTGGCGGCGTTCCCCGGTGGGCTACCCGGCGCGGGGCCGCGCCGCGCCTCCGGCTACGTTGGGCGGATTGGGACGACTACATCCAAGGGGGTGGGTCCGGTACCTGAAACACTCGAGCAGCGCAGTGAGCGGTTCGAGCAGGAGGTGCTGCCATACCTCGACCAGCTGTACTCGGCGGGCATGCGGATGACGCGTAACGCCGCGGACGCCGAGGACCTGGTCCAGGAGACCTTCGCGAAGGCTTATGCGTCCTTCCACCAGTTCCAGCCGGGCACCAACCTGAAGGCCTGGCTGTTCCGGATCCTCACGAACACTTTCATCAACACCTATCGCAAGCGGCAGCGTGAGCCCCAGCGGACGGGTGCGGAGGACGTTGAGGACTGGCAACTCGCGCGGGCGGCGTCGCACACCTCCGCCGGCCTGAAGTCGGCCGAGGCTGAGGCACTCGAACGGCTGCCCGACTCCGACGTCAAGAGTGCGCTGCAGGCGCTTCCCGAGGAGTTCCGCATCGCGGTCTACCTGGCTGACGTGGAGGGGTTCGCCTACAAAGAGATCGCCGACATCATGGGGACGCCCATCGGGACGGTGATGTCCCGGCTGCACCGTGGCCGCCGGCAGTTGCGGGAGATGCTCCAGGAATACGCCACGGAGCGGGGGATGGCACAAGCCGGCTCCCCCACTGGCCCCGCGGGCTCCCGGGCCGACGGCGATCCGGGGAAGGACGTGAGATGAGCTGCGGGAATCCTCACGAAGTCCCTTGTACCGAGGTGCTCGACCGGGTGTATGCCTACCTGGACGGGGAACTCGACCCGCCGGACTGCGGCAAGATCCGTCAGCACCTCGACGAGTGCGGGCCCTGCCTGCGTGAGTATGGCCTTGAAGAGGTCGTCAAGCACCTGGTGCACAAGTACTGCGGCTACGATGCCGTGCCGACCGAACTGCGTGCCAAGGTGATGCTGCGCATACAGCAGGTCCAGGCTCAGCTGGAATTGAGCGACCTGCCCGCCGAGTGAGCGGCCGCCAGTGATGTCCGCCGGGCGCCGATGGTCACCTGGCAGCGAATGGCCCGGCTCCTCTTTACCGGCCGCGCCCGTATGATTACTCTCCGGCTACGCTACCATCAGGGCCTACGCGGATTGATTCTGATCACGTTACCCTGGGTACTGGGTAAGCGGATCGTGCGGTTGGCCCGCTGTCGGCGCCGCTCCGAATGCCGCATCGGGCAGCCGTGGCCACCCGGCCGGGCTGGGTGGAGGTGAGGCGCACGTCTCGCTCGCTGTCTCGGCACCCTCCGGCCGCTGGCCATCCCAGACAGAACGGGTCATCAGGCGCGGCAAGTGGGGCGGATGACCGGCCGCATGGTGCGTCACCTGCCGGCATGTCCGTCGCGGTGCTCGCCTACATGTCGGCGGCGGCTCTGGGCGCGGGGGTGGTCGCCGCTCGCGCGGTCATCACTGTCGACGGGCAGCCGGGCTTCCTCTGGGCACGCCTGGGCGTGCTGGCGCTGCTGCTCTGGGTGTGTGACTCGCTTCCGCCGGTGCTGTCGTCGCGTCAGTCCGCCTGGTCACCAAGTTCGCCCGCCACGCTTGCCGCCGTCGTCCTGCTGGGGCCAGCGGGAGCGGTGCTCGTGGCGATCGCCTCCCTCTTCAGCATCCGGCGCGGACTGCAGTTCGGTCAGCGGGTGTTCAACGCGTCCATGTGCGCGCTGAGCGCCTATGCGGCCGCGCTCACCTACCTCCAGCTCGGCGGCCGGGTCGGCATACCCGTCCGAGTCTCCTTCCCCTCGCTCATCGGGCCGTTCGCGGCGGCAGCGGCGGTGCACGTCCTCATCAACTACGGCCTGCTGTGGCTGATGCTGCGGCTCATCCCGAACCCGGCCACGCGTCCTTCCCGGCCCTCGGGCCAGCCGGGCGGTCTGGTGCTGCTGGCCTCCGACTTCGGCTACGCCGCGCTCGGGTTGCTCATCGCGGCACTGTGGCACCTGGGGCACGGCCTGTTCGCGTCCGTGCTGGTGCTCGTCCCCCTGTTCGTGGCGCGGTGGGCGATGGGCCAGTTCGCGGCGCAGGAGCACGCCTACTCGGCCACCATGGCGGCGCTGTGCCAGGCAGTGGAGACCAAGGATTTCTACACCAGGGGCCACAGTGAGCGTGTCTCCCGGGGGGCCGCCATGCTCGCCGGTGAGGTGGGGATGCGCCCGCGGCGCGTCGAGGCGATCCGCTTCGCGGGGATGCTGCATGACGTCGGCAAGCTGGGCGTGCCGACAACGGTGCTCCAGAAGGAAGGGCCGCTCACCGAGGAGGAATTCGCCGCCATCCAGCTTCACCCCATGCGGGGGCTGGAGATCATCCGTGAGATCGGCTTCCTCGACGAGGCGCTGAAGGGGATCTACCACCACCACGAGCGCATCGACGGGCTGGGCTACCCGATGGGCCTGGCCGGGGACGAGATTCCCGAGTTCGCCCGAGTGATCGCGGTCGCCGACGCCTTCGACGCCATGACCTCGAACCGCTCCTACCGCGGCGCCCGCTCGATCCCGGACGCCATCTCCGACCTGCGCAAGTGGTCGGGCACCCAATTCGACCCGGCGCTGGTGGAGTCGTTCATCGCGGCACTGGAGCGCGAAGGCTGGCCGGAACCGGCTGCTGGCGCGCTCCCGGCAGCAGACACACAGGAGCTGGCCGCGCTCGATCACGACGACCCGACGGCCCCGCTGCGGGTCAGGGACCTGCGGTGAGCCGGACGGTGACGATGAGCGGCCGGCGTTCACCCGTCCACTCCTGGCGGCAGAACCCCGACTCGGGAGGACTCCTGCTGATCGCGGCCGGGGTGCTCCTGCTGCTGGGGGCGGGGGCGCGGACGGCCGCGATCGGGGTGGTCCGCCCACACGCGGCGCTCGCGTTCGGGGCCGGGATCGCGGTCGGTGAGATGCTGCGGCTCCGCTTGCCCGCGGGCCGGGAGGTGGCGCCGATCGCCAGCGCGGGGGCACTTGCCTACGCGTTGCTGCTTTCGGTGGGCAATACCCCCGCCGATCAATCCGCACTCCAGGTCATCGCCGTCACGGCGGTTGCGATGGTGATCGGCGTGCTCCCGCATCTGGCGGCGGGCCGGCCGGCCGGGCTGGTGGACATGGCATCCCGGCTCATCGCGGTCGCGGTCGTCGCAATGATTTTCCGGCCCGAAATCGTACGCGAACTGCGTGGATCGCAGTGGTGGGTGGCGCTGGCGGTCATGGCTGGCCTGCTGGTCTTGTGGTGGTGGACACAGTGCCTGATCAGAGCGCTCGCCCGGGCGGGATCCTTGCGTGCCAGGTTCGGGGTCGCGCTGCGGGATGAGATGCGGGTCCAGTTGCCGCTGGGCGTCGCGGTGGCGGCGACCGCGGTACTGGTCGATTTCGCCGCCCAGAGCATGGGCCTGGCCGCACTGGCCGTCTTTATCGCGCCGCTGCTGGCGACCCAGCTCGCCTTCCGGCGCTATGCGGGCATCCGGGCGACCTATCTCCAGACCGTCCGGGCGCTGGCGCGCGTCACGGAGGTCGGCGGCTACGTCGAGCATGGTCACGCCGACCGGGTGGGCGAACTCGCCGTCGCGGTCGGCCGTGAACTCGGCATGCGCGAATCGGATCTGGTCGATCTGGAGTACGCGGCGCTCATGCACGACATCGGGCAGCTCTCGCTGGCCGAGCCCATTCCCGGAGGGGCGACCGTCCTGGTCTCGCCCGTCAATCAGCGCCGTATCGCCGAACTCGGTGCCGGGGTTATCGAGCAGACCGGCGTGCTGGACCGGGTGGCTGAGATCGTGCGACGCCAGGACCAGCCGTGGCGGGGCGGTGCCGAGCCACCGTTGGGGAGCCGGGTCATCCGCGCCGCCAATGCCTACGACGACATGGTCGGTGCCTCGGCCGACACCACCCGCGCCCTGGCGGCCCTGGAAAGACTGAGGCTCGACACGGCCACCGAGTATGACCCGGCGGTCGTGGAAGCGCTCTCCAAGGTCACCGCGCGGCGCCGGATGAGCCGCCGGTAGGCTTCCGGCGTGCTGGAGTCCGTGCTCGTCGCCAACCGGGGTGAGATCGCCCGCCGCGTGATCGCGACGGCCCGCAGGCTGGGTATCCGTTCGATCGCCATTTACTCCGAAGCGGACGCGGACCTTCCCTACGTGCGGGAGTCGGACCAGGCCGTGCCGGTTGGCCCAGCACCGCCGGCGCGCAGCTATCTCGACATGGACGCGGTGCTGGCCGCCGCCCTGGCGACGGGCGCGCGTGGCATCCACCCGGGCTATGGGTTCCTGTCGGAGAATCCCGGCTTCGCCCGCCGGGTGCTGGCCGCGGGGCTCAGCTGGATCGGCCCACCCCCCGCCGCGATCGAGCAGATGGGCGACAAGATCAACGCCAGGAACATGATGGAGGCAGCGGGTGTGCCGGTGGCGGAGGGTACCCGTGAGCCGGTCACCGATATCAGTGCGGCGCTGGCGGCGGCCCGGCGGATCGGTTACCCGGTCATGGTCAAGGCCGCGGCCGGCGGGGGCGGGATCGGGATGGGCGCCGCCGCAAGCCCGGACGCCCTGGCGAGCGCATTCGAAACGGCCCGGGCCCGCGCGGAGCGGTTCTTCGCCAGTCCGGCCATCTTGCTGGAGCGCTACGTCGAGCGTGCCCGTCACGTAGAGGT
>DAHUZQ010000214.1 GCA_027306495.1 Actinomycetota bacterium
CGCCGCGGCGGCCAGGGCGGGCCGCGCCCGCACCAGGTATGCCTCAAGCGCCTCCCGGGCGTACCGGCCCAGCGGGACCATCCGCTGCTTGCCACCCTTCCCGGACAAGCGGAGCATCGCCGACGGCCGCACGGCGGCGCCGGGCTGATCTGGCTTGCCGGGCCCGGCCACGCCTCCCGGACCGCCGGGCCCGGCCACGCCTCCCCCGCCGGCAGGGCCGGGTGCCGGCCACTCACCGGTCACGCCTTCCCGGCCGAGGTCGAGATCGTCCACATCGAGGGTGATCGCCTCGGAGATGCGTGCTCCGGTCCCGTACAGCAGTTCCAGCAGTGCCCGGTCGCGCAGCGGGCGCGGGTTCCCGGGTGCCTCCCCGAATCCGGCGGCTTCGATGAGCCGCTCGACCTCGGCCACGCCGACCGCACGGGGCAGTCGCCTGGGCAGGCGCGGTGGCGCGACCGTGGCGGCCGGGTCGCCCGCGGTCGCACCATCGGTCATCAGGAACGCGTGCATCCCCCGCACCGCGGACATGGCCCTGGCGGTGGACGTCGCGGCGAGCGGTGGATGGCCGCCGCCGCCTTCACGCAGGCCCGCCACGAAGGCGGCGACATCATCACTGGTCACTTCGCCGGCTTCGATCCTGCCGCGGCTGGCCATGACCTGTTGGTAACGGGTGAGGTCACGCCGGTAAGCCGCCAGCGTGTGAGCGGCAAGGCCGCGCTCGACGGCCAGATGAGCCAGGTACCGGCTCACCCCGTTCGCCAGGCTGGTCAGCTCATGACCTCCGTGACGTCGGTGAAGGCCAGCCCGTGCGCCTCCGCGACCGGCCGGCAGGTGAGCTGGCCCTGGTGGGTGTGCAGGCCGGGGACGAGCGCGGCGTCCGCCGTGAGGGCGTCCCGCCAGCCCCGGTTGGCCAGTTCCAGCACATACGGCATGGTCACATTGGTCAGCGCGTATGTCGAGGTGTGCGGGACCGCTCCGGGCATGTTCGCCACGCAGTAGAAGACCGAGTCGTGGACCCGGTAGATCGGCTCGGCGTGCGTGGTGGGGTGCGAGTCCTCGAAGCACCCGCCCTGGTCGATGGAAATGTCGACCAGCACCGAGCCGGGCTTCATCCGGGAGACCAGGTCGTTGCTGATCAGCATCGGCGCTTTCGCGCCCGGCACGAGGACCGCGCCAATGACCAGGTCGGCGTCGATGACGGCGCGCTCGATCTCGTAGGCGTTCGAGGTCACGGTCTGGCAGTGACCCTGGTAGATGGCGTCGGCGGTGCGCAGCTTGGCGACATTCTTGTCCAGCAGCAGCACTTCCGCCTGCATGCCGAGTGCGATCGCGGCGGAGCTCATGCCCGAAACCCCGGCGCCCAGCACGACCACCTTGGCGGCGTAGACGCCGGACACCCCGCCCATCAGGACACCCCGGCCGCCGCCATCCCGTTGCAGGTGGTAAGCGCCAACCTGCGGGGCCATCCGGCCCGCCACCTCCGACATCGGGGCCAGCAACGGCAGCGACCCATCGGGCGCCCGCACGGTCTCATAGGCGATCGCGGTGATCCCAGAGTTCAGCAGGGCGTCGGTGCAGGGGCGTGAGGCGGCCAGGTGCAGGTAGGTGAACAGGACCTGCTCCTTGCGCAACCGGTGGTACTCCTCGGCCACCGGTTCCTTGACCTTGAGGACCAAGTCAGCGGCTGCCCAGACCGAGTCGGCGTCCGGCAGGATCGTCGCTCCCGCGGCCACGAAATCCTGGTCCGGGATCGCCGATCCGGTGCCCGCATCCCGTTCGATGTACACCTGATGACCGGCGCGGGCGAGTTCGTGCACACCTGAGGGGGTGATGGCGACCCGGTACTCGTGGTTCTTGACCTCTTTGGGAATGCCAACTCTCATGACTGCAAGCCCTTCTTCCTCCGCCCGGCCGCGGCACCGTTGCCGGGGGCCAGGTGATGCTACCGGGCGGCGCCGGCGGCCGGTCAGAGACCTGGCGCGTCAGCGTCCCGGAGCGCAGCGAAGCCCCCCTGCCGAGCGGCGTACGCGGCAAAGATACCGACTGCGGTGAGCCCATTGTGGAGGTCACCAGCCAGAATGTGCCCGACCGCCGCCCCGAGCGGCACCCAGGCCCGGATCAGGTGAGCCTCCTCATGCCGCAGTGGGGCGGCCTGATCCGCCGGCGGGGCTGGCGACAGGCCACGGGCGAGGAAGACGCGGACCGTCTCGGTGCTGATCCCCGGAGACGGGTAGTAGTCGGCCAGCACCAGCCAGTCGCGGGCCAGGTACCCGGTCTCCTCGCGCAGTTCGCGTTCGGCCGTCCGCCGTGCCGGTTCCCCGGCCACATCCCGCAAGCCCGCCGGTATCTCCCATAGCAGGCCCCCCACGGGATGGCGGTACTGGCGGATCATCAGGACGGCGTCGCGCTCATCGAGAGCCACGATCGCCACCGCGCCCGGATGCTCCAGCACGTCGCGCGCGACCACCTCACCGTCGGGCATGCGCACGCGGTCGGTCCGCAAGGTGACGAACGTGCCGCGCGTCCGCTGCGGCGTCGCCACCACCGGCCACGGCCCGGCCAGGTCGCGCGGGGTCACCGGGAGGCCCCGGCCGGGCCGCGGGGGACCGCCCGCGGCGCTCCCCCGGCCAGTCCGCCGGTCCGGGAGGCGTGCTGGCTCATGCGCTCGCCACTGCCCGGGCGGTTGCCGCCGCGGAGCCGCGCCGGGCGGTCCGAGCGTGCTCCAGCGCCGCCGCCACCAGCCCGCTGAACAACGGGTGCGGCCTGGTGGGCCGGGACGTGAACTCCGGATGTGCCTGGGTGGCGATGAAATACGGGTGGACGTCGCGCGGCAGTTCCACGAACTCCACCAGCCGCCCGTCCGGCGACAGGCCCGAGCACCACAGCCCTGCCTTTTCCAGGGTGTCGCGATAGAGGTTGTTGACCTCGTAGCGGTGCCGGTGGCGTTCCTGCACGAGGTCGGTGCCGTATAGCTCCCGCACCCGGGATCCCTCCGCCAGGACGGCCGGGTAGAGCCCGAGCCGCATGGTGCCGCCCATGTCGCGCTCCCCCGCCACCACATCCTCCTGGTCCGCCATGGTGGCGATCACCGGATGCGGGGTGTCGGGGTCGAATTCGGCGCTGTTGGCCCCGGCCAGTCCGGCGACGTTGCGCGCCACGTCGATCGCCACGCACTGCAGACCCAGGCACAGCCCGAGCAGCGGCACACCGTGGGTCCGGGCGAAGGAAACCGCGCCGACCTTGCCCTCGATCCCCCGGACCCCGAATCCGCCCGGGATGAGGATCCCGTCGACGTCGCCGAGCTGAATGGCGGCCCCGTCGGGGGTCTGGCAGTCGTCGCTGGTCACCCACTTGATGTCGACCCGGGCATCGTTGGCGAAGCCGCCTGCCCGCAGCGCCTCGGCGGGTGAGAGGTAGGCATCGGGAAGGTCGACGTACTTGCCGACCAGGGCGATGGTGACGCTGCGGGCGGGCCGGTGCACCCGGCGCAGCAGGTCGTCCCAGTCACTCCAGTCAACGTCGCGGAACGGCAGGCCAAGCCGGCGCACCACGTAGGCGTCGAGTCCCTCGGAGTGCAGGACCTTGGGGATGTCGTAGATGGAGGGAGCGTCGGCTGCCGCGACCACGGCGTCCTCGTCGACGTCGCACATCAGGCTGATCTTGCGCTTGAGGCTGCCACTGATGGGGCGGTCCGCCCGCGCGACGATCGCGTCGGGCTGGATGCCGATGCTGCGCAGTGCGGCCACCGAGTGCTGGGTGGGTTTGGTCTTGAGCTCACCCGCGGGAGCGATATAGGGCAGCAGCGACACGTGCAGCGAGAAGCAGCGGTCCCGGCCGATCTCATGGCGGATCTGGCGGATCGCCTCCAGGAACGGCAGTGACTCGATGTCGCCGACGGTACCGCCGACCTCGGTGATGACGACGTCGACATCCGGACCCCCCATCTGCAGGATGCGGGCCTTGATCTCGTTGGTTATGTGCGGGATTACCTGGACGGTATCGCCGAGGTAGGCACCGCGCCTCTCCTTCGCGATCACCGTCGAGTAGATCTGGCCGGTCGTCACATTCGCGGTTCCCTGCAGGCGGGTGTCGAGGAACCGTTCGTAATGACCGACATCGAGGTCGGTCTCGGTTCCGTCGTCGGTGACAAAGACCTCGCCATGCTGGAAAGGGTTCATGGTGCCGGGATCGACATTGAGGTAGGGGTCCAGCTTCTGCATGCTCACGCGCAGACCACGGGCCTTGAGCAGGCGTCCGAGGCTGGAGGCTGTGAGGCCCTTCCCGAGACTGGAGGCGACGCCGCCTGTCACGAAGAGGTGCCTGGTCGTGGCTGGCCGTGCTGAGAAGGGTGCCGCAGCCAATGGAAAGCTCCCGTGGTCGGTGTGAAGCGGAAGTTCCGCCGGTCCACGGGCCATCAGAATATCAGGTGAGCGGGCCGGGAGCCCCGGATCACCGGCGGATCAGGAGGCTGTATGAGTCCGGGGCTCATGGTCGGCCCGCGCTACTCCCCGGCGGGTCTGCGCCGCTTTCTCCCGCTCCGCCTCACCGCCGAACCGCGCCAGGGCCACAGCGCAGACCACGGCGAGGAAGAAGCCGAGGAACGCCAGTGGGGCCATCCCCGGCCGGGTGTGGTCGCCGAGGAACACCACCCCGATCAACGCCGGTGGAGCCGTCTCGGCCAGCACGACGGCGGCCGTGGCCACGGTCACGCTGCCGCCCTCCAAGGCTGTCGCATACAGCATGAACGACACGATCCCAGCGGCCCCGACGGCATAGGTGGCGGGGTCGTGGACCAGCGCCGCGACCGAGTACGAGGGCAGGATCCGGGCCGCGACAGCCAGCACCCCGTAGCCGAGCCCGGCGATCGCGCCGAGTGCCGGCGTGCGCAAGGGCGCCTTCAGCCGGGATGCCCCCACGCCCGCCACGGCCACCCCCACCACGGCGACGATCAGTGCCAGCTTGAAGTCACCACTGACCCCGGTGACCACGTGGGCGCCCGCCGACGAACCCAGCATGGCCACGCCGACGATCACCCCGGCGACCGCCAGCCATTCCCGCCAGGCGAGTTCGAGGTCCATCAGCCAGGATGCGACGACCGCGGTCACCGCGAGGTTCCCCGCGATCATGGCCTGAGCCGCGAACAGCGGCAGGCGGCGCAGCGCGATCAGTTGCGCCACGAATCCCACCAGATCCAGGCCGAGGCTGGCGATGAAGCGCCACTGGCCGAGCATGCGCAGGACCAGGCTCGGGTCCACCTCGCCGAGCGCCGCGGTCGCGGACGCCGATCCGGGCTTGCGCCGGCTCGCGGCCCGCACCGCCATCGCCTGCATGACTGCGGCGATGCCGTAGCACAAGGCCGCCACCACGGCGCCGGCCAGGCTCACCCACACAGCGATGACCCTACGCTGAGGGCGCGGCGCCCCGCCGGGTTAGCCACAGCTTTCCTCACGCTCAGTAGCCTCCATCAGCAGGCTCGGTCAGGATTCCATGGAAGGCCAGCTCCGACCGCGCCTGCGCACTGCCTGTGAAGTGCACGGCACGCATGCCAGCCGACGCCGCGCCCGCAACATTCTCCGGCCGGTCGTCCAGGAATACCACATCGAACGGCGCGGTCCCAAGCGCATCCAGCAGAGCACGGTAGCACCGTGGCTCGGGTTTGGCCGCCCGAAGATAACAGCTGAACTCCAGGCGCTGGAAATGGCTGGTGAACGGCTGGGCGGAGACGGCCTGCGCGACCGGGACCGGAGCGTTGGACAGCAGCGCGAGGCGACAGCCCGCGCCGGCGGTCTCCTCGATCAGCGCCAGCGTGTCCGCCCGCAGGTGAAGCCATGACAGGTTGTCGAGCCTGACGAGTTCGGCGACCTCGGCGGCGGAAAATGTGCGTGACAGGCATGCCCCGACCGCCCGCCAGTAGGCCGTGGCGTCCAGATCCGCCCGGTCATACTCCAAGCGGACAGACCAGTAGGCCGCGGCGAACTCAGCCAGGGGCCGGCCCGCGACGCGGGCAAGCCGGTCCACGTCGCCCGCCCGCTGCGGTTCGCAGACGACGCCGCCGTAATCGAACACGACCCAGGTCATCCCCTCACACGCCAGCAGCCCGCATCCCCCTCAGTTCCTGTTTGAGTTCCTTGATCTCATCGCGGATACGAGCGGCTACCTCGAAGCGAAGCTCCGCCGCCGCGGCATGCATCTGGTCGGTGAGTTCGGAGATGAGGGACACCAGATCGCCCCTGGCACCAGTCTCCGCCGGGGCTTGCGGGGACGCCCCCGGCCCCGTGCGCGCCCGCGACGACAGGCCCGGGACGGGCGACTTGCCACGGCTCTGCTGACGTCCGCCGCCGCCGAGCAGCGTCTGGGTGTCGGCGTCCTCCCGGATGAGCTGGTCCAGGATGTCGGCGATCCGCTTGCGCAGCGGTGTCGGGTCGATGCCGTGCTCGGTGTTGTAGGCAACCTGCTTGGCACGGCGGCGGTTGGTCTCATCGATCGCCCGCCGCATGGAAGGGGTCATCTGATCCGCGTACATGTGGACCTGGCCGGAGACGTTGCGGGCGGCCCGGCCGATGGTCTGGATCAGCGAGGTGCCCGACCGGAGAAAGCCTTCCTTGTCCGCGTCAAGGATGGACACCAGCGACACTTCGGGCAGGTCCAGGCCCTCCCGGAGCAGGTTGATCCCGACCAGGACGTCGTACTCGCCCAGGCGCAGTTCCCTGAGCAGTTCGACCCGCCGCAACGTATCGACCT
This sequence comes from Actinomycetota bacterium, assembly GCA_027306495.1. Classification (GTDB taxonomy): domain Bacteria; phylum Actinomycetota; class Actinomycetes; order Streptosporangiales; family Streptosporangiaceae; genus DAHUZQ01. Next base: position 6,742 of record DAHUZQ010000214.1, read on the forward strand.
CGCTGTGCAGGTAACGCGCCCGGATGCCCAGTTCAAGCAGATAGTCCGTGAGGTCCTCGGCCATCTTCTTGGTGAGCGTGGTCACCAGGACGCGCTCGGATCGGTCGGCGCGCTCCCGGATTTCGTGGACCAGGTCATCGATCTGGCCCTTGGTGGGCTTGACGATCACCTCGGGATCGATCAGCCCGGTCGGCCGGATCACCTGCTCGACGATCTCCCCTCGGGCCTGCTGCAGCTCATAGGTGCCCGGGGTGGCTGACAGGTACACCGTCTGGCCGATCCGCTCGCAGAACTCGTCCCAGGTCAGCGGCCGGTTATCGATCGCGCTGGGCAGGCGGAAACCGTGGTCCACCAAGGTCCGCTTGCGCGAGACATCGCCTTCGTACATCGCGCCGATTTGCGGCACGGTGACATGCGATTCGTCGATGACCAGCAGGAAGTCCGCGGGGAAGTAGTCGAGCAGGGTATTGGGCGGGGTGCCGGGTTCGCGGCCGTCGATGTGCCGCGAGTAGTTCTCGATCCCCGAGCAGCTTCCGACCTGGCGGAGCATCTCGATGTCGTAGGTAGTGCGCATCCGGAGCCGCTGAGCCTCCAGCAGCTTGCCGGACCGCTCGTGGTCAGCCAGGCACTGGCCGAGCTCCGCCTCGATGCCCGCGACCGCCCGCTCCATCCGTTCGGGGCCGGCGACGTAGTGCGAGGCCGGGAAGATGTACAACTCCGCGTCCTCGCTCATCACTTCGCCGGTGAGCGGGTGCAGAGTGCTCAGCCGCTCGATCTCGTCACCGAACATCTCGACCCGGACGGCCAGTTCCTCGTAGACGGGAATGACTTCGATCGTGTCGCCCCGCACCCGGAAAGTGCCCCTGGTGAACGCCAGATCGTTGCGTGCGTACTGCATGCCGACCAGGCGGCGCAGCAGCGTGTCGCGCTCGATGGTCTCGCCGACCGCCAGTTTCACCATCCGGTCGACGTACTCCTGTGGCGTGCCAAGGCCATAGATGCACGACACCGACGCGACCACGATGGTGTCCCGCCGGGTGAGCAGCGAGTTGGTGGCCGAGTGCCGCAACCGGTCCACCTCATCGTTGATCGAGGAGTCCTTCTCGATGTAGGTATCGGTCTGCGGGACGTAAGCCTCGGGCTGGTAGTAGTCGTAATACGAGACGAAGTACTCGATCGCGTTGTGCGGCAGCATCTCCCGCAGTTCGTTGGCGAACTGCGCAGCCAGGGTCTTGTTCGGGAGCATCACCAGCACGGGGCGCTGGAGTCTTTCGGCCAGCCACGCGACAGTCGCGGTCTTGCCGGTGCCGGTGGCGCCGAGCAGCACCGTGTGCCTGGCCCCGCCCTTGATCCGCCGCTCCATCTCGGCGATGGCCCCGGGCTGGTCCCCGGCGGGCACCATCTCAGTGACCACCTCGAACGGCGCCACACGTCGCTTCAGGTCACTGACCGGGCGCATGGCACCACTCCTCTCACGCCTGCCGGGCTGGCCGCCCACCGGGCTCCGCTAGCGGGCATCTGCTCCCCGATCTCGGACCGGGTGTGTAGTTGGAACACACCCGGAGCCTGGCATCTTCCACGCGGCCGGTGTGGCGCAGGCACTACCGCCACTGTAGGCCGGCCCTGCGACAGAAGGTTCCGCTCGACGGGCAGCGGCTGGTGCCCCGGGCCGCATGGGCAACCGAAGGAGAAGGAGCGGGCACGTGCGCCGCGGCCGGCACCGGACACCCCGTTCCCCACGAAAGGGGCACGGCATGCCACCTGCCCGCTTGGGGGCTCCCCACTCGCGCGCGGAAGGACCGGCGGCGTCGCCCCTCTCGGAGCGCGCTATCCCTCCGCTGCCGGGCGTGCCACGGCCGGGAACTGAGCCACACCTAGCAGGACTCCGAGTGCGTGCACCTCCGGTGTGCGCCTGCGATGGGCGTTGGCGATGCCCCGCGAGGTGATCCGCCTTCCGAACACCTCCACGAACAGGTTCGCCGTACCGTCCAGCACCGGGCGCCAGACGGCGGCCGGGGCCGAGAGCGCCGCAAGCGGCGTCTGTTCGGCCCTTTCCCAGCCAGGTCCCGGGATGTTCCACCTGAACTCGCTGCGCCCGCCCCCCGGGCCGGTCACCTCCACCGACAGCACCCGGCCAGCCAGCGCCGGCCAGCACCTGGCGATGTCGCCCAGCATGGTTGCGCGGCGGTCGCTGTCACGCGCCGCCAGGGCCGATGTCACAGCGGCCAGATCCGCCTCCCCGCCGTCCTGGTTCGCCGCTCGCGCGTGCTGCGCTGTCCCGGGCCGGGAGTGCCCGGAGGCGCCAGCGGCGACGCCGGGCGCCGGGTGAGCAAGCTCCGCGGCGTCCGGGCCGGCGCTCCCGTCCGGGTCCGCATCCCGGTCCGGGCCGGCGCTCCTGTCCGGCTCCGCGTCCCAGTCCTCGCCGACCTCGCCATAGCCGAGTTCTGACAGCGCGCGGTTGACGTCCGCACGCACATGCGCAGGCAACCGGTCGGCCGGCACCTCCCTGCCCCGGCCCACCGATTCGGCCGACACCGCCGCGGTGAACCAGATCTTCGCGTCCCCCGGGCCGTTCGCATCGTGGGCGACCGCGAAACAGGAACGGCTGATCCCCGGCACCGCTGGCACACCAAGAAATCCGAAGATCCGCCCGGCCACATCCTCGGTGTCAGCCACCAGATCCTCGTAGCGCACACGCAGCGACCGCCCCGGATATTCCTTTTCGAAATCGATTATCTTGGCTGTCATATCCGCCCAGCAGGCGCCGATAGCAGCCACGCTGTTGCCCGGGAACTGTGGCGCGAATTCCTCGAAGCCGAAGGCATCCGGTCCCCACCGGCAAGCCTCCAGGCCGGAGGCGATCACGTCCATGCAGTGCCGGTAAAGGCAGATGAATTGGGCGCGCGGCCATAGTGCCGCGGCGACGCGGGCGAACAGCAAGCCATCGAGAGATTTGTCGCACCAGCGAGTGGCCCCGCGCTCGGCCATGTACGGCACGAGTGGCGCCTGGATCGCCTCACGAATGGCGGCCCTAGCGTGGTCGGTCAACTGGCCCTCAGCCAGGCTGGTCGGCATAGCCGGGCTCAGTACCCCTTCGGCGACGGTCCAGAGGTGGGCAAGGTGTGCGGCGGTGGCCGCGACGCTGAGTTCCGGCGGGCAGCACAGGCTGGGATGCGCATCCAGAATGAAACGCAACAGCGTCGACCCGGAGCGGGCCATGGTCAGGATGAAGACGGGGCTGTCCGCACCAGTGGCATGGCCACCGCCAACCTTGCCCGACCGCGAATCCGAAGTCCCGGGCGGCACCCGACCTCCTGCCAATCCTCGAACCCACGATGCGGCGCACCGTTACAACTGGCCCGCCTCGATCGCGGCCCGAAGCTCGTTGCGCTGAATCTTCCCAAGGGCGTTCCTCGGCAGTTGCCGAACGTGGACGACCTTATCCGGCCAATGATCCCTGGTTACATCGCCACCTTCAAGGTAGGCGTGGACCTGCTCCAGCCCCGGAGCTTCGCCCGCCCCGACGACGACCGCGCACACCGCGTCCCCCTCCGGGATCAGCGGGTCGGGGAAACCGACGAGGACAGCTTCTGAGATGGCCGGATGCTGGGCGAGCAGCGCCTCGATCTCGGAGGTGGGGACCTTTTCACCGTTCGGCCTGGTGATCAGGTCAGCGCGGCGGCCGGTGATCCGTATTCCCCCGGCGCCGTCGGGCCGCGCCATATCGCCGGTGTCGAACCAGCCATCGGCGTCCAGCGACGCCGCGAACACCTCGGACTGACCGAAATAGTCCAGGCACAGCGTGGCCCCGCGCACCAGCAGCGGGCCGATACCATTCCCGGCTTCCCCGTCCGCGCCGATCCTGATCTCCATCCACGGCATCGCGCGGCCGTCGCTGTGCGCTCCCCAGCCCGGCGGATCGTCCGGCCGGGTGGTGGTGCAGCCTCCGGTTTCGGTCATCCCCCAGCAGGCCAGCAGTTCGACGCCGAACACCTTGCGAACCTCGTCGGCCATGTGCTGCGGGATGGGCGCCGAACTCGACGACACCAGCCGCACGCTGGAGACGTCCCGCGGCGCCGCCCGCTGCGCGGCGAGCAGGTCGCCGAGCCGGGTTGGCGCGGCGTGCACCCAGCTGACCCGGTGCGTGGAGATCATCTCCAGCAGCAGGTCCATATCCGCCTTGGTGTCGTGCATGACGCAGGTGGCGCCGAGGCTCACCGGGGCGTAGACGCCGTGCATCGCACCGGCCACATGGGTGAGTTGCTGGGGGATCGAGATCACGTCGTCCGCAGTGAGCCCGTACGGGACCGACAGCGAGTTGCCCGCCGCCCAGATGGTGTTGAGGCTGTGCAGGACACCCTTCGGCTGGCCGGTGGTGCCCGACGTGAAGACGAGCAGCGCAGGATTGTCGCCGCCAACCGCGGTCGCCGGTGCCGGCCGGTCCCGCTCCCACGCGGTGTCCATGAAGAACGAGGTGAAATCCAGCGCGCCGGTCCGGGAGGCATCCCCGCCGACGACGACTCGGTGCTTGAGGGTGGACGGCGCCGTATCGACGACCCGGCCAGCGAAGTCCACCCCGTCGAAGACATCGGCGCTCACGCACACCTTGGCACCGCTGGCCTGCAGGATGTAGCCGACCTCGCGGCTGCGGTACTCCATCTGCGCTGGTGCCGCGATGGCACCGACCCGCGCGCAGGCCAGGTACATCGGCCCGAGCAGCCACCAGTTCGGGAGATAGATCGCCACGACATCACCCGGGCCGACGCCGAGTTCGGCCAAGGCTCCCGCGAACCGCTCCACCAGCACGGCCAGCCGCGCATAGCTGATGTTGTGCGCGAGCCTGCCGCCCTCGTAAGCGATCACGGCCGGATGATCGGGCCGTCCCGCAGCGTGCGCTCTCAGGTCGTCCAGAAAGGTGTGATCCCGCCACCAGCCCAGTGCCCGGTAACGCTCCGCCTGCGCCCGGTGATTATCCGTTAATGATGCGAGTGCATTCCACATCTTCACATCTCCTGGCACTGAGACCGATCCTGTAGCACTCTATACAGAGTGGGATGGAACGTCACGCGCCGGCTTCCCCGGGCCCTGCGCCACCGGGACTTCGCCCTCATGTGGGCCGGCCAGAGCGTCTCAATGGTCGGCGACGGCATCTTCACCGTGGCGCTGGTATTAGAGGCGCTCCGGCTCGGCCATTCCGCTACCGCCCTCTCACTGGTCCTCACGGCCCGGATCGGGCCAGCGGTGTGCATGCTGCTGATAGGCGGGGCCGTGGTCGACCGGGTCCCCCGGCGGCTGACCATGCTGGCCGGCGACGTGACACGCGGGATCGCCGTGGGCCTGATCGCCCTGGCCGCCAGCACCGGGACAGCCAGGCTGTGGCAGTTGTTCGCCATGGCGGCGATCTTCGGCATCGCCGACGCCTTCTTCTCACCTGCCACCACCGCGATCGTCCCCGAGTTGCTGCCGGTGGAGCTGCTGACCCAGGGGAGTTCGCTCACCGCGTCCAGCAAGGAGGCGGCGCAGCGGCTCATCGGGCCCGCGGCCGGCGGATTCCTGGTGGTCGCTGCCGGGGCAGGCGCGGCCTTCGGCGCCGACGCGCTCAGCTTCGCCGTCGGGGCAGTATGCCTGCTCGCCATGTCCAGGCGGCGCGCGCCAGCCACCGGAACGGCGGGCCGGCCATCGCTGCTGAGCGGAGCGCGGGAAGGGCTGCGCTACTGCGCGTCCAAGCGCTGGCTGTGGCTGGCGATCACCAGCCAGGGGTTGATCAACCTGGCTGCCGTCGCGCCGCTGACAGTTCTCGTGCCACTGATGATCAAGCAGTCGATGCACCAGAGCGGTGCGGTGCTCGGCGTGGTGTTCGCCGCCGGCGGCTTCGGTGGCCTCATCGGCGCCACGGCCGCCGGCCGCCTTCCGGTCCCGCGCCGGCGGGTTACCGCCACCTGGATCGCCACCGGGGCGGCAGGGGCGGCACTGGCCCTCCTCGCCGTGGCACCGAACCCGTGGTACGCGGCCGGGGTCTTCGCGCTGCTGTGGACTTTCGGAACTTACGGCAATGCTCTCTGGCTGCCAATCCTCCAGGAGCATGTCCCGCGCGCCATGCTCGGCCGCGCCTCATCGATCGAGTGGATCTTCTCGTTCGCAGGCACACCGGTCGGCCTCATCTGTGCCGGGCTGCTCGCGACCCGGTATGGCGTGCGCCCCACCATGCTCGGCGAGGGCATCATTGCCGCACTGACGACGCTCGGCCTGCTTGTGCCGGGGGTTCGCGATCCCGAACTAGCCCAGCCAGTTCCGCTAGTTGAGCAGCCAGTGATGGACGGAACGCCTTGATGTATGTCATCCGCGGGTGCAATTCGCATCCGTATTCGACCTTGGTCTCATCCGAGCCGTAAGAGTAATGGATCTGCCGGGCTCCAATCTCCTCGGCGAGTTCCACGGCGCTGTAGTAATTGGTCTCCAGATACAGCGGCAGGCGGCCCTGCCACGGATAGTCGAACCCGCAGTCCCTCGAGTACAGGGTCTCGCCCCTGTGAATGAACGCCGAGTATCCGCGCAGGACGCCGTCGGGGCTGCGCGCCGTGACCACAATCGCACGCTCACCGTGGGCCCGCATGACACCGGCGTGGACGATCCTGGCCATCTCGGTCGGATGGCTGACATGCTCGTACTTCTGATAGAGCTGCGCCTCCAGCGGCAGCATTTCGTCGCTGAGTGACGGCGTCAGTGGTTCACGGCCGATCGTCACGCCCGAGGCCGCGACCAGGCGCCTGTGGCGCCGCACGTTGGCGCGGCGGTGCGCCTTCATAGCGCGCAGGAACTCATCGAAGCTCGTCACGGGCATGATCGCGACGTGCAGAGCCGGACCGAATTCGGTGTAGCCGGCCTCGATCAAGGCGTCGCGTTCGAGTTCGCACTCCGTCGGCAGGTACAAGCACCCGATGCTGTTCAGGCCGGCCCCACGGGCCATTTCCTCTGCCTCGTCGAGCAGTTCCCGGATCGCCTGCCGGGCCGGTGCGCCAGTCAATCCGGGGCGCAGGAGGAGTCGGGTCGTGCCCGCACGCAGTGCCCCGAGGTAGGCGCTTGGCATCAGTCCCGACAGGGTGCCCGCTGGCGCGTCAGCCCCGGGAAGCCCACGCTCCTCCAGAAACATCGACAGCACACTGTCGGCTCGCAGAAACGGCCAGAAGGCATCCTCACCGACAATCAGGCCCCAGGCCGCCGCCGTCGCCCGGGCACTCCCCGCTTCCGGCAGCGTGAGAACGGTAAACGGCTTGGCGATCCCAATCGCCTCATCGATCTCGTGCCATGACGGCGTGTCATACAAATTGTCCGGCTCGACCAGGTCGGCGTAACCCAGCTTTACCGCGTCGGTCACGGAAGAGGTTACCGCAGGCACCATCGCACTCACCGGCCAAGGATAGGCTTGACGTAGAGAAAAGAGTCAAAGAGCGTGAAGCCGCGCAGTTCCTTGGTCCGCTGGGCACCTATCCCATGATGCAGTGCCCGCGCACCAGATTCCGACGCCGCCTCGATGGGCGAGTTATACGCGAGTTCAAAGTAGACCGGGAGCTCGCCCACACGCTCGTAGTCGAATCCCGCCCGGTGGTCGAACCAGTGATCCCTGAACCGGAATATGAGATTGAACCCGCACAGCTCACCGTCGAGACGGCCGACAAATACGAAAGCATCTGAGCCGAGTTCGGCCCTGACCGCGTGCAGGGCCGACTCGGACTGCTCGGGTGTCCACGCCCCACCGTGCTTGGCGAAGAGCTGGGACTCCATCACCGCGAGCGTCTTGATCAGATCATCGGTCAGCGGCTCAAGGCTCGCTTCGAAGCCAGCCTCCGCAAGTTGCCTGCGTTCGTGAGCAATAGATTGCCGCCGCTTCTTGGGCAGCATGGCCCGGTACGCCCCGAATCCACCCTCCGGGAGGGTGAGGCTGGCGAGCGAGGCTGAGACGCACGCCAGGTAGCCACGCTCCCCCAGCACCCGGCGCAGGAGCAGGTCGTTCTCATGGACGTAGAGGAAGGCGATACTGCGCGCGCCGACTTCGCCCGCCAGTTCTTCAGCCCTGGTCACCAGGTCGCCGATCACGCCGTCCGCGCCGTCATCGTCATCGCGGGTCAGTACCCGGTTGACACCGATATGCCGGCCGCCACACAGCAGGCTCGGCATGAGCGCGGACGTGGCAGGTGCGTCGAGGCTGTCCTGAGACAGCGCACGGGTCATCTCCACCACCGTCCTCGCGGTGGCGCGTCCACCGGTCAGTTCCGCCAGGCACTCGGGGGCACCGGGCAGGCCCTCAAGCGCGGCGAGTTCCAGAACGGAGTCGGGGCGGCCGAACAGCCATGGCGAATCCGGCATCGCCAGGGCCGTCGCCAGGGCACCGTCCAGTTCGTCACCGTCCCCGGCTCCCCCGGCCTCGCCACCGTCCCCGGCTCCCCCGGCCTCGCCACCGTCCCCGGCTCCCCCGGCCTCGCCACTGCGGCAATGCAGCAGGTAGCGCATCCGCACACCTGCCGTCGCCTCGGCCACCCGAAGCCATTTCGTGCTCAGATGGCCGTCACTGGCGTGAACCAGCCCGTCCCAGGCGGCGGGCAGCAGCGCGGCTTGGTCCACCACCAGAATGCGGCCCGTCCCACTGCGGGCAGCCGGCTCGCCACCTGCCCGTGGTGCGTCGGTCATTCTCACCTCCCGGGCGTTTCACGTTCGTGCGGCGGCCGAAGGCTGCGAACCGCGCGTCCCGCGGCTTTCAGCAGACAGGCCAACGTCGGATACGGGCGGCTGTGCCGGGGCGCGACCGCCTCAGCGACCAGCGGATGCATCACGTCATGCTGCCGTGCGCCCAGGCTGATCCACCGAAGAGTCCTCTACCTGTCTCATTCCGGCTGGGGTCGTCCCTTACCGAAATAATGGCCGATAGGCGATCAG
>DAHUZQ010000216.1 GCA_027306495.1 Actinomycetota bacterium
CGCCGCGGCGCCTATGAGCGCGAGACCGCATGGGCTCCACCGCACGTCACCGAACAGCTACGGCTCATGCGTGCCGCGCAACGCGATGCTCACGTCAATGCCGTTCGCGCTGAGCATGAAGCCAGCGCCGCAACCGACGACGGGACGGAGGGCAGGCACCAGCGACTCAGCCAGATCTGGCGGGCACTCGAAGCCAAAGCCACCCGCGAAGCCGGCATGTTCGCCGCTGTCCAGGACACCCGCCGCCAGTGGGAAGCGGTCACGGAATCCACTCGGCGGATCACCGTCGCCGCCGACATCGAACTGCGCCACCACCCCGCCGCCGCCATCCCGCCGCTGATGCTGCGGATTTCCGGAATTCCCCGCTGTCGATCACTGGAATTCCCCATGCGCTTGCTTCCACGTCTTCTCCCACTGAGAGCATGAACTCGAGGGCTCCTCCTGCCAGTCGCCAGGTGTTCCGGTAGGCGGCCACGGTGTGCGGGCTCGCCCCGAACTGGCTGGCCATCCGTGTGGTGAAGAACGCTTGCAGGGACGCCGCGAACGGCGCTAGCGGATCCGGGGCCGCCGGGCGCCGGACCCCCGGCACCCGCTCCCCGGCCAGGTACGACCGGACCGTCTTACGATCCCGGTCAAGATGGGCGCTTTCTTCAGGCGCGTGGTTCGGTTGCCTTCCGCAGCCTGGCCGCGATGACATCGACAGAGTTCAGGTGGCCTGCGGCGACGTCGATGACGAGGTCGTACGCCTGGTCATTGGTCAGGGTGAGCCGGCGTCCGTTGACTCCGTAGAAAGCGATAATCCCCGCCAATGCGAGTCGCTTGTTCCCGTCCACCAGGACGTGGTTCCTGGCCAGTGAATGGAGCAGCGCCGCTGCTTTGGCGTCCAGGTCTGGGTAGGCGTCGGCACCGAACGCCGTGGCCTGGGGGCGTGCCGCCGCCGACTCCAGCAGCCCGAGGTCACGGACGTCTGGTTCACTGCCCAGCGCACGTGCGGCGATGTGCAGCAACTCGGGCAGCGTCAGGTAGATCATTGCCCGAGGCGTTCCAGGGCCTCGGCGTAGCGGGGCAGCTCCTCATCAAGGACGCGGTCCAGCAACTCGGCGCGGCTGTGGGTTTCGACGTACTCGCGGATGGCCTGGCGGGCCACCTCCTGCATGGGCCGGCCCTCATGCTCGGCACGCCTGCGCAGCGCTCTGGCTTCAGATTCGCTCAGCCGCAATGTCATGGCCATGCAGCCATGGTATCAGGGCTGATACCACACGGCCGTCGCTCTCATCTGCCGCTCAGCCGCTGGTGAGCAGGGCCTATGAATTTGCCGCACTTCCGGCACGTCGCTGCCCGCCGGGGCCAGCAGGCTATCTCAGGACGCGGATGGCGCAGCGAGGGCCGGCAGCCTTGGCGAGGCGTGCATCAGCAGTTAGCAGTTCGCAGCCCAATTCCTCGGCCAAGGCGACGTAGGCGGCATCGTAGGCGCTCACGTTCGCCCGCAGGTGGCACACGCGTGCCATGAACTGCAGCGTCGGATAGCGGTCGAAGTCAAGGTCCTGTAGGTCGGTGACGGCATCGGCGAATCGCTGGTCGGTGATGCTGCCGGTCAGCCATCGCTTGCGCAGCACTGCCGTTGTCTCGACGTCGACCAGGTCGGGTGCGGCGACGCCATCCGCGGTGCGGAACTCCTGCCGGGAGCGGTGACCGTCGTCGCCGATGACGTCGGCGAGGATCGAAGCGTCAATGACGATCAATGCCGCTCCCGGTCCTCGCGCAGGTCCTCGGCAGCCTGAGCCAGGCCCACGTGGCCGCCGCGGCGGCGTTCGATCCGGTCCAGGACTTCATCCACGCTGGGCCGCCGGGCGAGGCGGCGAAGCTCAGCGGTCAGGAACTGCTGCAAGGACTGGCCCCGGCGCTCTGCGCGCTGCTGAAGGGCGGCGTGGACGTCGTCGGGGAGGTCGCGGACGAGCAAATTCGGCATGCTTACATTATGCAAGCGTCGGCGGCGGCGGAGCAAGTCACGCCCGCGTCGCGCAACAACGCCGACAGGGCGCCCGGCGAGCAAACGCGCGCTCATGCCGAGATGAGAGCGAGGTGAACGGATGGTGCCTTGCCCGTGGATGTGGTGGGCCGGCCGTCACCTGCAGAGCTCATACCGGACGGGTGTGTCGATGGTGGTGTCGGCAATGCTGGTGATGGCCGTGGGCCGCCAGCCTGCCAGGGGGGCCTGGTCTGCCCAGTGCGTGTTGGCACGGCTGCTGGCCGTGCCACAGATTGCGGTGATCCATGTCTGCCAGGTGTTGTCCTCATCGCGCTGCGGATGGTGGCGCACCACCACGGCACTGAACTCTGCCGCACTCGGCGGGGAGTGCTGGGTGAACGCGGCTCGCACCGCTGCGCCGAAGGCGAGTCGGCCAGCGGTGATCCGCGTTTGTTCAGCGGCGGTGCCGGCGATGTCGTTGGGTGCTTCGCATTCCACGGGCACCTCGACCAGAAGTTGGCCGGCGACGCGTAGGCGCGCGCCGATCAGGTACCGGGTTTCGGGGTTGCCGGGGCGAACCTCGACCGCCAGCCCGCCCACATGCCCTGGGTTGTCGTCGGGCAGTGGAGACACGGTGCCGATGTCGCTGTATTTCGGGCCGGTCCGCCGATCGTCATGCAGGGCGTCGAGGAAGACTTTTGCTTGCCCGCCCGCCCGGTCCTGCTGGCGGCCGGCCCCAAGCCGTGGCGTTGATGTGCCCGGCCATGATCAGCGGCCGCGTGCCGCCCGGCCTGCCGTGCGTGGCCAACACTGGCACAGCCGCGCCGAAGTGCGCCCTCTTGTGGTCCTCGCTCGGTGCTGCCCCGACCACAGCGGCCCACGGGTCATTGATCGAGGAGCGCCAGGGAATTGCGGTCACCGGCCATCTCAGCAGGCCGTGGCAGCAGGTCTAGTGATTGCGGCATTTGGCCGCAGCCTCCGGGGTGCGGTGCGCTATGGGGCAGTTGCCATGCCGATACACCGGGGCCCGTCCGCGACGGCGAGCGCGGGCTTTGCGTCTGCGGCCGGACCGCAGCGACGTGATCACCTGGCGCTCGGCACCGTAGATGGCGTTGTCGACCGGATGCATGGCACGCCGCGCCTTTTTGACCACCTTCGGTGTGGCGGCCCGCTTGACTGTCCGCACCGGGTGCATCGCACGTCGGACACCTCGCGGCACCAGCAGGCGAGACCAGAACCCCATCACATCTCCGTTCTCCAACCCTTAGGAAGAAGACGCGCACTCTGCCCGGAACGTTCACCGGCCCAACGGAGCCGCTGGGGCCCGGGGCTGGTCACGTGGCCGGGCACCATCGCATTCGGCTTGTATTCGGCATGATGACTGCCGACAGTTGGGCCAGCCCGGACGTTCGTTTCGTGACCAGGCTGTTCCCTCGGAAGAAAGGAGTGTTGTGGCGCGGTGGCGGAGCGGTGAGCGGACTGTGCAATTCCTGGTCGACCGTGGTCGTCTGGAGAGTTTCGAGGCCGGGGACCTGGGTGGGCTGGCGGACGCTCAGCTCGTCCGGGCGAGACGTCGGCTGGAAGCCACGGCCACTGCCGCCCTCAGCATGGGTGATGTGGATGGCGCGTACGCCGCTGCCTACGACGCATACCGGATGGCTGCGGAGGCGCTGCTGGCCCGGCAGGGGTTGCGGGCGACCGGAGGCGATGGTTCACATATGGCTGTCGAGGATGCGATGTCTGCGCAGTTTGCCTCCGACATCCCGGCTTTCGCTAAGCCGACGTTCGAACGACTGCGGCGCACCCGCCACACAGCACAGTATTTCGACCCGTCCGCGGCGCCGATCACCAAGGACGATGCCACATGGGCCATCAGCAAGGCCGCTGACGCGCTCTCCGGTGCGATGGCCCTCTTGCGGACTTCGCCCCCGGAGCGGTTCGGCTAGCTCTCTCCGAGAGCGAGCTTGAGCAGCGGCCGACTGGTGACGGTGGCGTGGAAAGATCCCGACCCGTCCCGGAGCCATCCAGGCTCGCGGATCGTCGCCTGAACGGGCCGGCCGAGCCGCTGTTCGGCCGCACTCAGTGCCTCATAGAGCTTGTCGCGGTCGGGCTCGCCGAGGATCAGGACATCGATGTCGCCGACGGGCCGTTGCCCTGCCTGCCCTTCGTGCCTGGCCGCCCAGGACCCGTAGATGTAGGCGCTGCTGATCCCCCTGACTGGCTGGAGGAGTGGCCCGAGGATGGCAGGAACCCCGAACGCCTTGGTCAGGACATCGGCCAGGCCTGTGTAGTAAGGGCTTGCGGTGTCTGCGCGCACGAGCCGGGTGTTGCCCACCTTCCGGGAGGTGACCAGCCCCGCCTGCTCGGCACGCTGGATCTCCCGGTAGACCGACGGATGCGGCGCTCCTGTGCGCTCCGCGAGCTGTGTCAGGCTCAGCTCGAGGCCGGGATCGCCGAGCAGCAGCGCGAGGATCTCCCCCTGCTGCTGCGACCGGAGGATGGGCAAGACAGAAGGCGCTGGGCTTCTATCCACGAACAGAAGAATACTCTTCACTTCGCGAGTAATCGCTGAGAGGTGGCCTGGCTGGGCCCACGCTACCCATGCCCAGCGCCCGTACCACGACCCGCCTCCCATCACACGACCCCAGGTCAGCGCAACAATGAGCACGTCAGACCCACCGTCGGCTACCATGCACCAAGCCCACGCCGGTGTAGCTCAGTTGGCAGAGCAGCCGTCTTGTAAACGGCAGGTCAGCGGTTCGAATCCGCTCACCGGCTCGCGACGTCAGACCTCTACAGGCCTCTGCCCAGATGCGCCAGATGCATGGTGAGCCCGGGCAGCGTCGGCCACAGCCCAGCCGCGTCGACTCAGCCGCGTCGGCCCGGCTGCCTGCCTCACCGGGCCAGCGCCGGTCCAGCACATCCGGCTGGCATCCTGGGGCCATGCATGTCACCGAGGGCCGCCAGGATCAGGGCGCCGCGTTCCCCCTCGCGAAACTCCGCGACGACGCGGCCGACCGCCGCCAAGCGAACCGCGCAC
>DAHUZQ010000218.1 GCA_027306495.1 Actinomycetota bacterium
ATGGACGTGAGCTTGGTTCGTGCCGCCCACCGGGTGGCGCACCCGTCGATCCCTCTCCCGCCGCGAGGCTGACCGGTAACGGCGCCCGCGCGGGAAACCATTCTTCCGCGAAGGGCATCTCCGTTGTCATCAACAACATTCCCGCTCTCAGAACATCCGCTGCTGCCTTTCGGCTGGCGCGAGTCGGTCGACGCGGCCTTCCAGGAGATCGCCGCGGACGGCCTGCTGCCCGGCCGGGTCGCTCGAGTGGACGGCCTGGCGTGTGATGTCGTCACGGCTCTCCCGGGCGAGCTGACAGCCCGGCACCTGCGGGCACAGCCACGTCCCGTCCACGACCTGGATCCGGTCTTGCGCCCGTGTACGGGCGACTGGGTGGGGCTTGATCCCGGTGGCGGACCGCAACCCGTCATCACCGCGGCCCTTCCGCGCACCACGGCCATCGTGCGTGCCAGCAGCAGTCGCCGCTCGGAGGGTCAGGTGCTCGCGGCCAACGTGGACGTGGTCCTGATCACCGTCTCGCTCGCCGCCAAGCCCGACGAGGGCCGGATCGAGCGCTTCCTCGCCCTGGCCTGGGAAAGTGGCGCGCGGCCGGTCGTCGTCCTCACCAAGGCGGACGTCGGATACCGGGCCGAACGGGTCGCGGGGATCGAAGCCACCGCGCCGGGAGCCTCGGTGGTCGTCGTGAGCGCTCATACGGGGGAGGGCCTGGATGCGGTCGCCCAGACCCTCGATGGCGGGACCGCGGCACTCATCGGCCAGTCGGGTACGGGCAAGTCCACCCTGGTCAACGCCCTCGCCGGGGAGCCGGTGGCGGTGGTCGCGCCGACCCGGCAGCGCGACGAGAAGGGCCGGCACACCACCACCGCCCGGGAACTCATCCCCATTCCGGGGGGCGTCCTTATCGATACCCCTGGCCTGCGTGGTGTCGCGCTGTTCGGATCGGAAGAAGGGGTGGCCCAGACGTTCGCCGATATCGAGGCTCTGGCGCTCGAATGCCGGTTCAGCGACTGCGCCCACGTCAGCGAGCCGGACTGCGCAGTGAACGCTGCCGTGGCCGACGGGGCGATCACGGCCCGGCGGCTGGCCAGCTACCGCAAGCTCATTCGGGAGAACGAGCGGATCGCGGCGCGGACCGACGCCCGCCTCGCGGCCCAGCGGCGGCGGGAATGGCAGGCCAGGGTGCGGGAGGCGCGTCCGCCCCGGCCGTGACCCGTGCCGCCGGATCGGCTCAGCCTGCCCGGGTCAGCAACCCTGGCTCAGCCGGATCGGCTCAGCCGGATCGGCTCAGCCGGATCGGGTCCCGGTGAGTGCCAGCACGTCGAGGTGGCCGCGGGAGGAGCCGAGCCGGCGGGTCCAGGACGTGGCGAGCGCCTCCACCTCGTCCGGGCTCAGGTAGCGGGCACCGGTCAGCCGCCAGCCCGCCCGCTGGTAGGTGCCCGCGAGCCCGGACAGCGCCGAGTCCGGCGTGGGCTCGGCAATCCCGGCCACCTCCGGGACGGGCGGTTGCCAGGCGTGCAGGTTGAGCGTGACCAGCAGGCCCGCCCGGGGCGCGGCCACCCGCGCCAGGTTGCCCAGGATCGCCTCGTCAGGCGCCAGCACGCCCCGCAGCAGGCTGCCCCATGGCATCAGAACGTGTATCTCCCCGGCCACGCCGTCAAGATCTGACGGCAGGTCCTCCGCTGCCGCCCAGAGAAAGAGCACGTTCGGCAGGCCGCCCCGCGCGGGCCGGGCGGCGGCGCGAGCCGACGCCCGGCGCATCGCATCCGGGCTCGCGTCCACTCCGATGACGAGCGTCGCCGGGTTCGCCCGCGCGGTCGCGAGGGCGTGCTTGCCGTCACCGGTCCCGACATCGATCAGGATGGTGTCGTAGTCCGCCCGCAGCCGCTCCAGTTCGGCACCGGACAGTTCGACCACCCCCTTGCCCACGACCCGCCGCATGTCAGGATTCCCGGTCGGAAGCCGCGATGCCAGTGATGAACTCGTACGCCCGGTTGCGGGACCAGCCCGGTGTCCCGGCCAGCGCCGAGGCGAGCACCCGGGTGGGAACCCCCTGCCGGGCGAGAGCGGCAGCGAACCGCCGGAGCTGCTCGTCGCCCGGCCCGGCCTGGCTGGGCGCGCCATCGAGGCAGCACATGATGGAGTCGCGGGACGGGAGCGCCGCCGGGATCTGGTCGGGGGGCAGTCGCCAGACCCGTTCCGCCCGCGCCGGGTCCTCGCTTACGACCGTGACCAGGCCGACAGGCCTCATCGGTGCCGCCACCCGGCACAGGGCGGGCAGGTCCGGGGGGTGGGCCCGGAAGACGAGTCGCGTCGCCGGCGGAGCGTCCCGGATCACCGAACGACGCTCCCGGGGCATGGCTCCGTCCAGCAAGAGAACCGGATCCCGGGACGGGGAGCCCGCGGCGGCGGCGCGTGCGGGGGAGCGCCCGGCGACCTCGATCACGTGGTCGCCGGGCTGCTCCAGCCACGAGAGCACAGTCCGGCCCGGCAGCGACTCGCAGGCCGCCACCAGCGCCCGTCCGCCGGAGCCGATCACCTCGGCCGCGGCGTCGCCAGCTTCCCGAGGGCCCACCGCAGGCAGGACGTCGCCGGCCAGCAGGGCTCGTGCGGTGGGGTCTTCGGCGATGATCAGGTCGGCGGCGGTGGACTCGGCGCGCGCCCGGGCTATCCGTTCCCTGTCATCGGCGAGCGCCACGAGGATGAGGGCCGGGTGGCCGCCGTCGGTGCGCTCGACCGTCACCTCGATCTCCTGCGCCGGGTCGCGGAGCAGGGCGAGCGCATCCCGGGGGAGGTCGGCCGCGCTGAGATCAGCGTCTGTGGCGACCGTGTCGGGAAGCCGGTTGCCGCTGCGGCGGACGATCAGGCCTTCGCCCGGCCGCCACCGTGGATTGGCCAGCGCGCGCGCCGTGAACTCGCGGGTCCCGGCGCGCATGCGCAGCAGCACCGGGCCGGCCAGGACGGGGCGGGCCGGCGTGCCGTAGCGCACGCCCACTCCGGCCACGCAGGTGGCGCGCTCGGAGATATCCGCCGCCGCGGTGAACTCCAGGGTCTTGGTGTGCGTGGCCCGGATCGCCGGATGTCCCCGGCACCACAGCCGCAGCAGCACCTCGCCCGTTGTCGGACTCACCCCGCAAGCAAACCACGTCCGCGGCTCTCGTGATCATGGCCCCGGTGCAGGCGCCGCCCGGGGTAGTGGCGCCGCCCGGGGTCGTGGCCCCGCAGGCCGGCTCAGCCGGGCCCGAGCAGGTCGGTGACGGCTTCCCGGAACACCTGCGTGTGCCGATCCACGTCCTGCGCGGTGGTGACCGGCGACATCAGCGCCATGTTATGGAACGGCGTGATCAGCACACCCCTGTTCATGGCGTGCAGGTGGAAGTACCGCTCCAGCTCCGGATCGGCGCCGGCGTGAGCGGCCGTCCCATTGGGCGGGGGTTCGGCCTGGAACCGGTATTCGGCACGGCAGCCGAGTTGCGTGACGTGCCAGCCGACACCGGATTCGCGGAAGACCCCCCGCACGCCTTCGCAGAACGAGTCAGCCAGTCCGGTCATCCGGGCGAACGCATCCTCGGTGAGCACCTCGCTGAGCGTGGCCCGGATCGCGGCCAGCGACAGCGCGTTGCCGGCCAGTGTGCCGCCGACCCCGCCGGTGTCCTCGTAGTCTGCCTCGGGGTCATCGAGCACCCGGCCAGCCACCTCGGCGGTCATCCCGAGCGCTCCGCAAGCCATCCCGCTGCCGATCGCCTTCCCGAGCGTGACCAGGTCCGGTTCCAGCCCCCAGGCCGCGGTGCACCCGCCGGCCCCGGCCGACAAAGTGTGGGTCTCATCGATGATGAGCAGCGTCCCGGTGGAGCGGGTCAGTTCCCGCAGCGCGGCGTGGTAGCCGGGGTCGGGCAGGATGATCCCCATGTTGGTCATGGCCGGTTCGGCCAGGACGCAGGCGACCGTTCGCCCGGCGAGCGCCGCGTGCAGCGCGGCGAGGTCGTTGAACTCGATCGCGACGGTGGTCTGTGCGGGGTCGACGGCCGGGCCGACGTTACCCTCGCGGGACACCGTGGTCCCGTCCTGCGCCCGCACCGCGAACGCTTCGTCCACGCTGCCGTGGTAGCAGTAGCTGAACACGAGCACCTTCGGCCGCCCGGTCACCTGCCGGGCGATCCGCAGCGCCGTGCGGTTCGCGTCGGTGGCGCTCAGCGTGAACAGCCAGCGGTCCATCCCGAACCGCAGCGACAGTTCCTCGGCGGCCTCGATCGCGTCGCGGGTCGGGAGCATCGTGGTCAGCCCGCGGGCGGCCTGCTCGCGGATCGCGGCCAGCACCGGTTCCGGCCCGTGGCCGGTCATCGCCCCGGTGTCGCCCAGGCATAGGTCCACGTAGTCGAACCCGTCGACATCTGTGATCCGCGCACCGTGCGCCCGGGCGGTGAACGGCGGGAACCCGCCGGCCCAGCGCATCATCCACGGCATGGGGACGCCGCCCAGCAATGATTCCCCCGCTTGCAGCCAAAGCTGGCGGGAGACGGGATGACTGTCGGTGAACCGGTCGAGTTCACGCTGAGTCAGGGCGGCGAGCCGGTCACGGTCGATCATGGCTGGTCACGATAGCGGTCGACGTTGGGACCCGGGAGTGCCTGCCGGCACCCGCTCCCGGCCAGCGGAGCCGGATGCCCGGAGCACCCGCCACAGGCCAGCGGAGCCGGGAGCCCGGAGCACCCGCCCCCGTCACTCACCGTGGCGGCCCGTATCCGATGATGGAGTCATGACTGGAGAAGACTTTCCCGCTTCGCAGGACATCTACCGGCACCTGCGGGACCTGAAGTCCAGCACCTACGAGGGTGCCCGCGAATGGCCGGACAAGGTCGCAGTGTTCCGCCGTGCCGTGGAACTGCTCGACCCGGTCGTGCGCGGCGTGCTCAACCAGGCGAGCCGGGAATTCCTGAACGGCGCCGCCGTCGTGCACTTCCGCACCGGCGAGGAGCGTGACGGCGGGGTGTTCGCGCACTGGGAGATGTCCTGGCGGCAGCAGCGCGAAGCCCCCGGCCACGACGGGGGCCGGGTCGAGCCGATCCAGGTGATGGCACTGCTCGGGCGCGGCAACGTCCACCCGCATCTGCGCGGCGCGGCGGCCGGGATGTGGCCCTGCCAGGTCACCAGCGAAGAGGATGCGCGGCGCCAGCTTCCGGTTATCCAGGCCATCGTGGAAGCCGAACTGCACGAGCGCATCGCACAGGGATCCTGGCGGGTCATCCCGGCCTTCGCGCAGGCCTGAGCGGAGTGACCCACCAGGCCGCGCCGGTCGCGTTTGAGGCGGTGCCGGTCGCCAAACCGGACGGCGCCAACGTCATCGTCGGGCAGTCGCAATTCATCAAGACGGTGGAGGACCTGCACGAGGCGATGGTGGGGGCCGGCCCGCACCTGCGGTTCGGGCTCGGCTTCTGCGAGGCGTCCGCGGCGCGACTGGTCCGCCGCTCGGGCAACGATGAGGAACTCGTGCTCGCCGCGGCCGCGAACGCCGCGGAGATCGGCGCCGGCCACTGTTTCGTGATCCTGCTGAGGGGCGGCTTCCCGGTCAACGTGCTCAACGCGCTCAAGGCCGTCCCGGAGGTCTGCACCATCTTCTGCGCCACCGCCAACGAGGTGGACGTGCTGGTCGCGGTGACCGCGCGGGGCCGGGGCGTCATCGGTGTCATCGACGGTGATCCCCCGGTGGGGATCGAGTCCGGCGCGGATGCCCGTGCCCGCCACGCACTGTTGCGTGAACTGGGCTACAAGCTCTTATAAGAGGGAACGGCTAGCTGGCCGGTGATGCCGGCCCGCCCGCGCGGCCGATCTCCCGGCGGGTCCGCCCGGAGGCGACCCGGCACGGTCCGCTCACGTCCTGCCGAGCCGCCCGGCATAGTATTAAATGGCTGCGAACGCTCCGGGAATCGGCCCGGACATGGCGGCTCGCGGGGCAGCCTGGCGAAACCAGGCATCGGGCGGCTTGTGGGCGCGCGCTGGTGGAAAGGGCTGGGTGAGCTGGGTGGTCCGGGAAGCGACACCGCGTGGCGCCGTTCCGTCCGGACTGGACGTCCGGGTCGCGCACTCGGCCCGCGTCTATGACTACTGGCTGGGCGGCAAGGACAACTTCGCCGCCGACCGCGAGGCGGCGGAGCAGGTCATCGCCGTCCGGCCGTCGATCCGGTCCGACGTGCGCGCCAACCGCGCGTTCCTGGGCCGGGCGGTCCGCTACCTGGCTGGGGAGGTGGGGATCCGCCAGTTCCTCGACATCGGCACCGGCCTGCCGTCGGCGGACAACACTCACGAGGTCGCCCAGGCCGTCGCGCCGCAGTGCCGGATCGTCTACGTGGACAACGACCCGATCGTGCTCGCCCACGCGCGGGCGCTGCTGACCAGCGCGCCGGAAGGCGCGACCGCCTACCTGGACGCCGATGCCCGCGACCCCGAACTGATCCTGCGCAAGGCGGCGCAGACGCTGGACTTCAGCCAGCCCGTCGCGGTCATGCTGATCGCGGTGCTGCACCACATCCCCGACATCGACAATCCGGGTGGCATCGTGGCCGCCCTGCTGGCCGCGGTCTGCCCGGGCAGTTACCTCGTGCTCTCGCATCCGGCCTCCGACATCGATGTGGAAGCGGTGGCCGAGGTTTCCCGGCGCTACAACGAGCGTGTCTCCTCCGGCCAGGTCCGCCGCTCCCAGTCGCAAGTCGAGGGGTTCTTCACCGGCCTGGATCTGGTGGAACCGGGTGTCACCCAGACGGTCCTGTGGCGGCCCGATCATGAGATGCGGCGCAAGGCGCCAGTGCCGATGTGGGCGGGCGTCGGCCGCAAGCCCTAGCTCTTTACAGGCGTGGGTCCCGGCGCCGGTCGGACAGGTGCTCGGGCCGCAGTCCGAAGAAGATCCCGAGCATGATCACCAGATCCACGAGCGCGATGAGCCCGGCCAGGTAGGGGCCGGGCCCACCGAGCCAGGCGAGGTAGCCGCAGAACGCCAGCACCAGGCCCAGTGCGCTCAGCGCGCGCGGGCGGCCGTTCTGGGCCAGTCGTTCCGGCACCTCGTAGGGGGCACGCTGGACATAGTTGGTCGTCTGCGCCCGTTCCTGGGCGATGCGCAGCCACAGGTCGTACAGCTCTGGCGCCTGATCACGTAGGGCGATGGCGTCGGCGACCGAGGGCACGTCAGCGGACGGCCCGGGGGAGTGGTGCCCCGGTTGCCCGCTCAGGTGCTCCGAGACCAGGCTGGCCAGGTGTTCGAGGTCGATGCCGTCGGCCGGCCCCTGGGGTGGCCGCGATGCGGCGTGGCCGCCGGCAGGACCGGCCTGACCCCCCGCGGGGTCCGTGCCGGGCCCGGGCGCGCCGTCGGCGTTCACGCGGGCAGGGAGGCGCTGTCCTTGACGGGGGTGACCTCACCGCCGGGCCGCCCGTGGCTGACGGCCTCGGTGTAGGCCGCCATCAGGTCCTCGGACGCCTGCTGGAACGGGCCGTTGGCTGGCGGTGGCGGTGCTGGTGGAAGGCTCGCGGCGAGCACACGGTAGACGACGGCGCCGGTGACATCGAAGATCGTCGCGATACCCAGGGCGAGCGCGACGAGCCAACGCGGCTTCTGCATCTGCATAAGCGCGTTCTTCCCGTTGAGTGCTGGGCCAAAATGCTTGTCCGAATATTGCTGATTCGCCCGGAAGCTCTATTTCTGCGGCGGCCAGGGATATATCGGTCAGGTGACTTGATCATCCGCAATGCCTTCTTGGTCCCAGGCCCTCGTCCTGGCCGCCCGGTGAGGAGGGGGCGCGGTCGGGGCGCGCAGTCGGAGGTGCGAAGGCCACGGGTGAGCTCTGCAAGCTCCAGCCTCCCGGGTGGGGTTGTTTGGCCAATCACTGTTTGACCTGCGCTTTTGCAGTTGGTGCCGGCGGAGTGCGCGGATTTGGTCACGGAGCGGACACAGTAACGGTTCGGTTGCCTTCCCGGATGCGGGGTCTTGACCGGCTGAAAGGGGGCCGATAGCGTCTGACCGGGCTCCCCTGATTTGCTGGGGATTGCCGCTCGGCAGGGGAATTGTCGGCGCTGGGGCTGACAGATCCGGGAGGAGATGCGTGTGTTCAACCGCACCGTAGGGAGTCGAAGATTGGTCTGGCGACTGCTGGTCCCGTTGGTGGGGATCGCAACCGTCTGGCAACTCGCGTTGATCGGGTCCGCCTCGGCGGCCCGCGTGAACGTGACCACCTCACGGCCGTCCGCCTCATCGGGCGTGATCAAGGCCAACTGGAACAAGCTCAACGAACTCGACTGCAACGGCTGGGCGCTCAAGCCCAGGTACGACCACGTGCCGTTGGCCAAGCGCAAGGACTCGATGTACTCCGACCCGGCCGCGCCGGCCATGCGGTCGCGCTGCACGGACCCGGCCCACTACATCCTGAAGAACGGCAAGAAGCTTTCCAGCCGGTTCACCGACAACGGCTGGTACATCGGCCACGACGAGCCCTCAACCAAGTTCATCTCAAAGAAGCCGGGCTCGGGCAACAGCATGGTGTACGGGATGTAGTTGTCGAAGGACCCGAAGGCGGCGCCGACCCCGACCGGCAGTGTCTCCAACTACGGCATGCTGAGCGTGGCACCGTGGTTCGGCCTGCCGATCTGCGACTCGCTCTCCTACCCTCAGAACCCGTGCAAGCCCAACAGCGACAGCAACAAGGGGGCCATCAGCAACCCCAGGGACGCGGGCTCCGCGTTCATGGAGTTGCAGTTCTACCCGCCGGGCTACACCCCGTTCGTCGACTCGACAAGCTGCAGCAAGACCAAGTGGTGCGCGGCTCTGACGATCGACAGCCTGGAGTGCAGCTTCGCTTTCGGGACCTGCAACAACAACTGCATCGAACCGGTGAACTTCGCCTACCTGCAGACCAACGGCGTGCCCGCGGGCCCGCCCGCGCCGCAGGACCCGTCGCTGTCCACCTACACGGGCAACAGCCACACCCTGATGATGAACCCCGGAGATGTGCTCAGGGTTTCGATCTCCTCTCCGACGGGAGGTCTCCTGGCGAAAGTCCAGGACCTGACAACCCATAGGACCGGCTACATCCAGGCCAGCGCGAAGAACGGCTTCGCCGACACCAGCATGAGCAATTGCAACGGCCACAAGCACACCTTCCGCGCCGAGTACAACACCGCCAGGAAGGCCAACCAGGTCCCCTGGGCCGCCCTCGAAGGTGGCGTGCTCATGGAGCAGGAGATCGGGCACTTCGAGGGCTGCTCCTCTCTCTCGTCCAACTTCCCGCTCTCCGGCACCCTCTCGCACCACACGTCCTACAGCGACCCGGGCGTCTACCAGACCTGCAACGGTGGATCGGAGGGCACCACAGGCACCGCGCCGAACATCGGTGAGGGCCCGTGCAACCCCACCAACCTCACCTGTACAAACTCGACTACCGAGGGGCCGACCGGCCCGGCGGTCTGCCCGAACATGTCGCTCTCCTCGGGTGCCCCGTGTGAGTACGCGGACGGGATCTGCGTCAACTCCGGTAACCGGACGGTCACCATGAACGGCAGTCCGACGACCCAGAGCTGGGCGGTGACCGGGTGTACGGACAACCTGTTCCAGAACGGCGACCTGGACTACGACGGCACGCCGTACCAGCCCGACTGGCCGAACGGGTCCAAGAACCATCCGACATCGATCAGGTACATAGGGCCGTTCAGCCACGGCCACACGTACCCGAAGGTCCAGTTCGAGACGGACGCGGCCGGCTCGGAAGCCCTCTGTACTGTACAGACCGGCGTGGGCTGCACCGTCCCGCCCGGCGGTGCCGCGTTCTATCCGTTCTGGACGATGAACAAGGTCCAGAGCCTGAAGGGCCTCTCGCGGGTGGGTTCCTGCGTCTGGAACTTCGGCAACGTCATCGCCCACGTGACGAAGAAGAACTTCGGCAAGGACGCGCAGTACGGCACCCCTGACGTCGCCCGCTACGGCGGCACCGTCATCAGCAAGGTGCTGTCCAACCCGACCCTCGCACGGGGATGCCGCAAGGTCATCCTCAAGTAAGGAGTTCCTGAACCACTGAGGAATTCCTGATCGCTGAGCGTGTGCCCGGCGGCCCGGCAGGGCCGCCGGGCACACGCATGTCGGCCGTGCCGGTGTGGTCCCGCCCCGCCCCGGCGCGGTCGG
>DAHUZQ010000220.1 GCA_027306495.1 Actinomycetota bacterium
CTGGACGCGGAATTCGCCGCCGTCCGGCCTTCCGTGCGGGTGGTGGTCTGCCTCGGCGGCTTCGCCTGGCAGGCCACGTGGCGCATGCTGCGGTCCGGCGGGCTGCCGGTGCCGCGCCCGCGTCCCGCGTTCGGGCATGGCGTGGAGGTTGTGGTGCCAGGACCGGCTGTGGTGC
Source organism: Actinomycetota bacterium (assembly GCA_027306495.1). GTDB lineage: Bacteria > Actinomycetota > Actinomycetes > Streptosporangiales > Streptosporangiaceae > DAHUZQ01. The sequence goes on from DAHUZQ010000220.1 coordinate 176, forward strand.
CAGGACCGGTCCCCGCGCTCTCACCAGGCGTAGACCGGCCCACTGCGGCACCGGGCCCGCTGCTGGTCATGGGGTGCTACCACCCGAGCCAGCAGAACACCTTCACCGGCCGGGTGACCCCGGCCATGCTGGACGCGGTCTTCACCCGGGCGCGTGCTGCCGCCGGGCTGCCCGCCACCCCGGCGGCGCGGTGACGGAAGGTACGCCGGCTCGTCAAGTCCAGGCAAAATGGTGACTCACTGTATTCACGATGGGAAACCGGGGAATTATTATCTTGAACCAAGGGTGAGCTTTCTACCCCCATTCTTGGGAAGTCGTAGTCTGCGGACCGGGGGGGTATCATTACCGAGCCCCCGTAGCCCAAGGGAAGAGGCAGCCCCCCTAAAAGGGTCCCCAGTGTCGGTTCGATTCCGACCGGGGGCACGACAGGCGAATGCCCAGTGCGCCTGACCTGCGAAAGCAGGTGTCAGATGACACCGCAGCGGCTGTCTCGAAGCATCGGGGACCCTCTTGCCCGGCACTGACGCCCGCCGTGGCGGTGCATCCGGTATGGGCCATTCCGGCGATGCCGTGATCTTGCAGGATGATCACGAAAATAGCTCGGCCGCCATCACCGGGACATTCTCAGCCGCTGATGTCGGGCCCCGCCCTGGTGATCGTGACGCGTACCATCACTCGTTTGTCGCGCTGCATGACGTCCCGGTACTCCTGCCAGTCCGGGTGCTCTCCGGAAACGGCGCGGTAGTAGTCGACGAGCAGGTCCATCGCGGCTGGCAGGGAGATGACCTCGGCGGTACCCTCCACCTGCACCCAGTCGCCGAAGAACCGGTCCGCGAAAACGCACAGCGCCACCGTCGGGTCACGCCGCAGATTCTTCGTCTTGATCGCCGTCTCCCGGGTGCTGACCAGTACCCGTCCCTGTTCGTCTACCGCGCACAGCACGGGAGACAACTGGGGGTGCCCATCCGAGCGCGTCGTCGCCAGCACCGCGCGGTGATGTGCGCGCAGGAATTCCCGTGCCCGGTCGGGGTCCACGTCAGGCGCTCAGCCGACGCTGGCGGCGCACCTCATATTCGTGAACGATCGCGGTGGCGTAACCGTAGGACAGGCCGTGCTCGTCCGAGAGCCAGTGGGCACGCTCATCGCAGCGCAGGAACGCAGGGCCAGATTCCAGCCGTCTGAACCAGTCCAGGAGATCGCGTCCGGTGACGGACGGGATGCGAGCGATCAGATTCTTGTGTGTCTCCGGGGAATGGTTCAGGGTCACGGGACCTCCACGGGCGGGCCGACTCCTTTAGTTGAGACTGCACTACGGGGGCCGCTGTGGCAACCCCTGGCCTCGCCAGCCCAACAGCTTCGCTGCCAGCCTACGCGCAGGTCAGGCACCTCGTTCAAGGCGGAAAACCGGCGCCCCGGCGGGCAACGAACCACCGGGGCGCCGCCGCAGGACCTGCGCGGAAGGTCAGGACTGATGCGGGAAGCAGACGCTCGCCAGGCAGGCGAAATCCCTGCCGGCCAGAGTCGTGGGCACGCCAAAACTGCCGCGACGGCGCAATCTGCGGCGTGTTTCACACCTCGCGAAGCGCCGTCAGGAGAGCCGCTCGACGATCATTGCCATGCCCTGGCCACCGCCCACGCACATCGTTTCGAGGCCGAATGTCTTGTCATGGAACTGCAGGCTGTTGACAAGGGTGGAGGTGATCCGGGCGCCGGTCATCCCGAAGGGATGGCCGACCGCGATGGCCCCACCATTCACGTTCAGCTTGCCGATGTCGATCTCAAGATCACGGTAGGACGGGATGACCTGGGCCGCGAAAGCCTCGTTGATCTCCACCAGGTCGATGTCAGCCATGGTCATCCCGGCCCGTGCCAGGGCCTGCCGCGATGCCTCCACCGGCCCAAGCCCCATGATCTCGGGCGACAGGGCCGACAGGCCGGTGGCGACGATCCGCGCCAGGGGTGTGATGCCCAGGTCGGCGGCCTTGCGGTCGCTCATGACCACCACCGCTGCGGCGCCGTCGTTCAGGGGGCAACAGTTGCCAGCGGTCACCGTGCCGTCAGGCCGGAACACCGGTTGCAGGGCGGCCACCTTCTCCATCGTCGTCCCTGGGCGGGGGCCGTCGTCGGCTGAGACGACCGTCCCGCCCGGCAGCGTCGCGGGAGTGATGTCGCGCTGCCAGAATCCGTTCGCCAGCGCCTTCTCGGCCAGGTTCTGGGATCGGACCCCGAACTCGTCCTGCTCCGCCCGGCTGATCCCACGGATCTGGGCTACATTCTCGGCGGTCTGGCCCATTGCGACGTAGATGTCGGGCACCGCGCCGTCCAGGCGCGGGTCGTGCCAGGACGGCGCGCCCGCGTCCGAAAGGGCGACGGTGCGCGCCTGTGCGTCCGCGAACACCGGATTCTGGGTATCCGGCCAGCTATCGCTGCTCCCGGTCGCGAACCTGCTCACGCATTCAACCCCGGCCGAGAGGAACACCTCGCCCTCCCCGGCCTTGATGGCGTGAAAGGCCATCCGGGTGGTCTGCAGGGACGAGGAGCAGTACCGGGTGATGGTTGTGCCTGGCAGCTTGTCATAACCCAGCATGACGGCGACCACCCGCGCCATGTTGAATCCCTGCTCACCACCGGGCAGTCCGCATCCGAGCATGAGATCGCAGATGTCGGCCGGGTCCAGTCCGGGCACCTTGGCCAGCGCGGCCCGCACCATCTGCACCACCAGGTCATCCGGGCGGATGGTGGTCAGGGATCCCTTGAACGCGCGGCCGATCGGTGAGCGGGCGGTAGCGACGATAACGGCCTCGGCCATGGTCCCTCCCTGGTGTGGAGATAGCTACTGACAAGGTGTGGAGATAGCTACTGACAAGTAGCCTACGGCAGCGGCGGCCCGGAGCCGATACGAGCCGAACACGGCAGCCGGGCTAGCCGAGAGCGCCCTGGAGTGGCCGCGACCGACGGGCCAAGATAGCGTCGTGTGAGCAGGGCGGGAAGCGGCAGCGCCGCCGCGTTCCGGCCGTGGAGGAGGCAGGCCGATGGCTGTCCATGAGTCCCTGATCGAGTTGGTGGGGGACACGCCACTGGTCAGGCTCCGCCGGGTCACTGCCGAACTGGGCGCCGCTGGGGTGGATGGCCCTACGGTGGTCGCGAAGGTGGAGTACTTCAACCCCGGTGGCTCGGTCAAGGACCGGATCGCGCTGCGCATGGTCGAAGCCGCCGAAGCATCCGGTGACCTGCGCCCCGGCGGGGTCATCGTCGAGCCCACCTCCGGCAACACCGGGGTCGGACTGGCCCTCGTGGCGGCGGAGAAGGGCTACCGGTGCGTCTTCGTGTGCCCGGACAAGGTGGCCCAGGACAAGATCAGTGTGCTGCGGGCTTACGGCGCGGAGGTCGTCGTATGCCCGAGCGCGGTGCCACCGGACCATCCGGAGTCCTACTACTCGGTTTCCACCCGGCTTGCGCTCCAGACACAGGGCGGTTGGAAGCCAGACCAGTACGCCAACCCGGAAAACCCGGCCTCCCATTACCATTCGACCGGCCCGGAGATCTGGGAGCAGACGGACGGCAGGGTCACCCACTTCGTGGCGGGGGTCGGCACGGGTGGCACGATCACCGGCACCGGCCGCTACCTCAAGGAGGTCTCCGGTGGCCGGGTGCGGGTGATCGGCGCGGATCCGGAGGGCTCGGTGTACTCGGGCGGCACCGGACGCCCGTACCTGGTGGAGGGCGTCGGCGAGGACATCTGGCCGGTGACGTTCGACCCGCAGATCTGTGATGAGGTGATGGCGGTCACCGATGCGGACTCCTTCCTGATGACCCGCCGGCTTGCCCGGGAAGAAGGCCTGCTGGTGGGCGGCTCGTGTGGGCTGGCCGTGGTGGCCGCGCTGCGCGTGGCGCGCGGCGCTGCGCCCGGCGACATGATCGTGGTGCTGCTGCCCGACGGCGGGCGGGGCTACCTGTCCAAGATCTTCAACGACGACTGGATGGCCGACTACGGGTTCCTCACCACGGCATCGGCCGAGCCCAAGGTGGCCGACGTGCTCGCCCGCAAGCGCAGTGGCCTCCCCGAGTTCGTGCACGCCCACCCCGAGGAGACGGTGGCGGCCGCGATCGCCCTGCTACGTGAATACAACGTGTCGCAACTGCCGGTCATGAATACCGAACCGCCGGTGATGGTCGCCGAAGTGGTCGGCTCGGTCGTGGAACGCGACCTGCTGGATGCGCTGGTGAGTGGGCAGGCCAGTCCACATGACCCGGTGCACGATCACATGTCGCCACCATTGCCGATGGTCGGGTCCGGTGAGCAGGTCAGCCAGGCGGTGTCGGCACTGGAGAAGGCGGGTGCGGCGGTCGTGCTGGTGGACGGCAGGCCGGCCGGCATGATCACCAGGCAGGATGTGCTGGCGTTCCTGGCGGAAGGGATCGGCTGATGGGGACGGGCAGGGCAGGCGAAACCACTTCGGGCAGGGCAGCCGGGGCCGGGCAGGGCAGGGCGGCCGGAACCGAGCGGGGCAGGGCGGCCGGAGCCGGGAGCGCGGGTGCGGAAGCCGGCTTCGAGACACGGGCCATCCATGCCGGGCAGGCGCCCGATCCGCGCACCGGAGCGGTGGTGCCGCCGATCTACCAGGTCTCGACCTACGCCCAGGATGGGGTGGGCGGGCTGCGCGAGGGTTATGAGTACTCCCGCACCGCCAACCCCACCCGGACGGCACTGGAAGAGTGCCTCGCCGCGCTGGAGGGAGGTGCGCGTGCGCTCGCCTTCGCCTCCGGGATGGCCGCCGAAGACTGCCTGCTGCGCACCGTCTGCCAGCCCGGTGATCACGTGCTCATCCCGCATGACGCCTACGGCGGAACCTACCGGCTGTTCGACAAGGTGTTCGCGCGGTGGCAGGTGAGCTACCGCGCGGTGGACATGTCGGATCCGGCCGCCGTCCGCAGGGCCCTGGCGCACCGGCCGGCACGTGTGGTCTGGGTGGAGACCCCCACCAACCCGCTGCTGTCGGTGGCCGACATCAGCGCGGTCGGCCAGGCCTGCCGGGAAGGGGGAGCCCTGCTGGTCGTGGACAACACCTTCGCCTCGCCGTACCTGCAGAACCCGCTCGCGCTCGGTGCCGACGTGGTCATGCACTCCACCACCAAGTACCTCGGTGGCCACTCCGACGTTGTCGGCGGTGCCCTGGTGGTGGCCGATGCCGACCTCGGCGAGCGCCTCGCCTTCCACCGGAACGCCACCGGCGGCGTGGCAGGTCCGTTCGACGCCTGGCTCACGCTGCGCGGCATCAAGACGCTCGCGGTCCGGATGGACCGCCATTGCGGGAACGCGTCCCGGGTGGCTGACATGCTGCTCGCCCACCCCGCCGTTTCCGCAGTTCTCTACCCCGGCCTGGCCAGCCACCCCGGCCACGAGGTGGCGGCTAAGCAGATGCGTGGCTTCGGCGGCATGGTGTCGTTCCGGATGAACGCCGGGGAGGAGGCGGCGGTCGCGGTCTGTGGGCGGACCCGGCTCTTCACCCTGGGAGAGTCACTGGGCGGGGTCGAGTCGCTGATCGAGCACCCGGGCCGGATGACCCACGCCTCGGCATCCGGGTCGGCCCTGGAGGTGCCCGCCGATCTGGTGCGGCTATCCGTCGGCATCGAGTCCGTGCAGGACCTGCTGGCCGATCTCAGCACGGCGCTGGCTGGCTGAAACCTCACGATTTCACGGCTTCCGTCCGTGAAATCGTGACAAAACCCGGAAGTCGTGGTCGTGCGGCATGAGAAGGGCCATTTCCGCAGTCAGGAACCGCCATTCCAGACCATTAGCACCAAGATTGCGAGCCAGAGCAGGCTCACCACTCCTGCCATGGAGGCGATCCGGCCCCGCTCCACGGTCGCGATGTGCGCGGCACGCGAGGACGGGGTGCCTGGCGGGGTGGCCTCCGGTGGGGCAGTGGCTGCCGGCTCGCCGCCGGCGGGTGGCGCCTCGTCGGCGGACCCGCTGTCCCCGGCGCTGACCCCGACCGCGACCGGCTGAGCCCCGGCAGTGGCCCGCGCGTCCTTGGCAGCGAGTTCGAGGGCGTTGATGGCCCGGCGCTGGTCCCGCATGATCAGCAGCAGCAGCACGAGTGCGACCGCGAACAGCGTGATCGATACGGTCAGCCAGACCTTGCCCAGATCCTTGAGTGACTGGCCGAGCACCATACCGAAGGCGAGCACGCCGAGCGTGCCCGCCCCGAAGATCCGGGTGATCCAGGACAGGTAACGCAGCACCGCCAGGTTGCCCTTGCGGATCGCCCGCGGACTGGACATCGTGGCCAGGGTGACCGGGCCGATCGTGAAGATCACGAACGCCACGTGGAACCAGAGCACCAGCCGGTCGGTGAAGGTCATGGACCGATCCTAGGTCTGGCGAGGGCCCGGCATGAGCGATCCCCCGGCGCCGCGCGCCAGGGGATCGTCAAAAACGCCTGCCCAGCCCGGAGCCGGGCCGGAAAGTTACTAGCGGTCAGCCCCGACAGCAGCCGACGTCGAGCTTGCCGCGGACTTGCCAGTCCGGCCCACGAACCAGGCACCCGCCAGGAAGATCACGGCGAGGACCAGGCTGGCCACACCCCACAGCGGCCGGTGGCCGTCCGCGCGCTGGGGGGGCGCCGTGATCTTGCCGATGATCAGCGAGTGAGCCGGCTCAATGAAGTACATGATGCCCAGGGCTATGAGCAGCACGGCGATGACCGCCAGCACGATCACGCCGATCTTCTTGCCGGACGATCCGCCGGACGCGCTTACAGAACTCACGTAATCCTCCTTGATTTGGTGCACTGGGCCTCGCCCGGCAGCCCCTTGGCCCGGCCCACCATCACCCATGCCTGCCGAACGCTACTACGGCCGGGAGACTCTCGTGGCGAGGACGCAAAATGCCTAAAGGCAATCTATCGTGGGCGCTCCCTCCGAGCTCGCAGGAAGTCCCTAACTACGTACTCGCCGAGCCGGTCGGGCTGCGCCCGCAGCACCCGCCCGCCATTGCGGCGGGCAACCTCGTCGACAAACGCGGTCAGCCGCTCGTCATCGGCGAGCATGAAGACATTCAGGGCTGCGCCACGCCGGGTCATCTTGTCCACTTCGGCGAGGGTGAGTTCCAAAGTCTCGGGGGCAGGTGGCCAGTCGAACCAGTACTGGCCATCTCGCCGCAGATGGGCGGTGGGCTCGCCGTCGGTGACGATGAGCACGACCGGATCGTGCTCGGGGCGGCGATCCAGGTATCGGCCCGCCAGCACCAGCGCGTGGTGCAGGTTGGTGCCCTGGACCATGTCCCAGCCCAGGCTGGCCAGATCGGTCTCGTGCAACTCCCTGGCGTAGTTGGAGAACCCGATCACCTGCACGCTGTCCTGTGGATAGCGGCTGCGCACGAGCGCGTGCAGAGCAAGCGCGGTCTGCTTGGCCACCGCCCACGTCCCGCGCAGGGCCATCGAGTAGGAGAGGTCGACCAGCAGGCACACGGCGGCCGATGCCCGGCGTTCGGTCTCCGCGACCTCGAAATCACCGGCCGCCAGCCGCACCCCCGCCGGCCGTTCCCCACGGTCAGCCGCCGCCACCCGTTCACGGAAGCCGGCCGGGTCACGCACGAGCGCGTTGCGGACTGTCGCCGGCGCGTCCAGTGGCTGCTCGTCCCCGAACTGCCAGCGCCGGGTGGCACCGGTGTATTCGCCCGCCTGGCCGGCGTCGCGCTGCTCATGGTCGCCGTGGCCGCCTTCGGGCAGGTCGGCGAAGATCTTCCGGAGCGCCGTCTCGCCCAGCCTGCGCACCGCCTTGGGGGTCAGATCCAGCTTGCCGGCATCACGTTCGAGGTACCCCTGCCGTGCGAGTTCCTGTTCGATCCGGCGCAGGGCCTGCATATCGTCCACGGCCTGCCGTCCCAGCGCCCGCCGCACGGCCGATTCGTCGATGTCGTCGAGGCGGGCGCCGGGGTAGTCCGGTCGCAGCGCGGTCTCGAGTTCTGCCAGGTCGGCCAGTTCCGCCAGGGCGGTGGTGGCGTCGGACAGGCCGAGCGGGTTGTCGCCGGACATCGACTCTCCAGCGGCCTCCCGATCCAGTTCCGGACGGCGCGCCCGCAGCGCGTCGGCCAGCCGCCCCATCTGCTCAGCCAGTCCGGCGTCCGACAGTGCCTGCCGCATGAGGGCGGACAGTTCGTCGCGCTGGCCGGAGCTGAGGGATGACATGAGGCGCTGCGCGGCCATCGCACGGCGGGTGAGTTCGTCGACGAGTTCCTCAAGGTTGGCCGGCCGTTCCGGGAACATGTCCCCGTAGCTGGCCATGAACTGATCGAAGTCCTGCTGGGTATGCTCGCCGCGCGCGTCCGCGTCGAGCATGTCATTCAGGTCGGCGAGCATCTGGGTGACCCGAGCCAGCGCCTGCGGATCGGGGGAGTCCAGCACGTCCTTCATGCCACGGAACTGGGAGTCCAGCACTTCCCGGCGGAGCAGTTCCTGGAGTTTCCCGAAGGTCTCCCGTGCGGCGGGCGAGCGCCAGGAGTAGTCGCTCAGGCGGCGGATGGCCTGGGCGGTGTCGTCGGGAAGGGTGTCGAGTTCGGCCTCGCGCATGCGGGCCTCGTCGCTGGGGTCGGGGAAGAGTTCGGCGCGCTCCTGGCCGATCGCTGTGTCGAGCAGCACCCGCGCCTGCTCCAGGATCCCGTCCAGCCGGCCACGGCGGCGGATTTCCCGCTGCCTGCCCCGGACCTGGCGGAGCGCGTCATCGAGACCCCGATGGCCCTGCATCCCCCGCCGCAGCAGATCGCGCAAGGCGGACGCGGGGTCGTTGCCGCCGAGCACCTCCTCGCCCAGTTCGTCGAGAGCGCCCCGCACGTCATAGGGCGGCGCCAGCGGGTCAGGTCCGTCGTGGTACGGGCCGTACCGGTACTCTGCCACGTGCGCTGCTCCCCTCGGGCGGCCGGCCGGAAGGCCGGCCGGTTACGTGCGGTAGACGGCCCCGCCGTCGACGACGTCCTTGGAAAGCCGGCGCATCAGGTAGAGGCCTTCCAGAGCGAACTCCAGCGCGGCCGCTGCCTGGCCCGGCGACTCCCCGCCTTCCATGCCCAGCCGCTGCATGATCTTCGCCAGGCCAGCGACCTCACCGACCCGGGCGAGCAGGTCGGCCGCGGGGACCAGTTCCCCGGACTCGACATTGCCGCCGTTCTCGAACGTGGCGAGCAGGCCCGAGAAGTCCGCGCTGCCCAGGTGCGCGCGGAAGGTGTCGGCCGTAGCGCGGCGCAGCAGGTGCCCCAGCACCTCCTCTTCCCGCCCTTCCTCGCTCACCTCGAACTCGACCTTCCCCCGCAGGGTGGTCACGACGGGCGGCAGGTCGCAGATCCGGGCAACCGGCTCGGCCTCACCGGTCAGCGCGGCCCGCCGGACAGCCGACGCCGCCGCGGACTCAGCCCCGGCGATGGCGAACCGGGCCGACACCCCTGATCGCGAGTCGATCGCGGTGGAGGAGCGGACCAGCCGCGTGAAGCGGGCCATGACCTCGATGAGGTGCTCCGGCAGCGTGGCACCCGGCTCGGCTCCGCCCCAGGCGATCTCCGCCTCCTGGCGGATGAGCGCCAGTTCGTCGGTGAGAGTGAGCGGGTAGTGGGTGCGGATCTCCGCACCGAAGCGGTCCTTGAGCGGGGTGATGATGCGCCCCCGGTTGGTGTAGTCCTCCGGGTTCGCGCTCGCCACCAGCACCAGGTCGAGCGGCAGCCGCAGCGCGTAGCCACGCACCCCGATGTCCCGTTCCTCCAGCACGTTCAGCAGCGAGACCTGGATCCGCTCGGCGAGGTCGGGCAGTTCGTTCAGGCAGAAGATGCCGCGGTTGGTGCGGGGGACCAGCCCGAAGTGAATCGTCTCGGGGTCGCCGAGCGGCCGCCCCTCCGCCACCTTGACCGGATCGATATCCCCGATCAGGTCGCCCACGCTGGTGTCGGGGGTGGCCAGCTTCTCGCCGTAGCGCTCGCTGCGGTGCCGCCAGGTCACCGGCAGCCCGTCGCCGAGTTGGGAGGCCAGCCGCTGGCACCGGGCGCACGCCGGGACGTAGGGGTGGTCATTGATCTCGCACCCGGCGACCGCCGGGGTCCACTCGTCCAGCAGGCCGGACAGGGTGCGGATGAGCCGGGTCTTCCCCTGCCCCCGCTCGCCCAGCAGGATGGTGTCATGCCCGGCGAGCAGGGCACGTTCCAGCTGCGGAAGGACGGTCTGCCCAAATCCGACGATGCCAGGGAATCTCTCCTCGCCCGCGCGCATCTGGCGGAGCAGGTTCTGGCGGATCTCGTCCCGGACCGTTCGGTAGGTATGGCCGCTGGCCCGCAGTTCTGCGACGGTCGCGGTCACCGGGGCCTGGGCCGGACGGTCGGCGTGGCGGGCGTGGCTGTGTGAGTGCACCATTCGACACTATGTCTATGCCAGCCGGGTTCGCACCTGGCCCGGCTGGGAGCGACGCGGTGACCTGCACGGGAGGCGAAGCATGAGACGGGCTGGTCCGGTGCTGGCGATCGACATAGGCGGGACCAAGTTCGCCGCCGGGCTGGTCGAGCCCGGTGGCCGGCTGGCCAATGTCGCCACCGCGCAGACCCCGCGCGAACTGGACGCGGAGCAGTTGTGGCGCACCCTGGACGCACTGCTCAGCCGGGTGCTCGAGGAGGCCCGGGTGCACGGGGAAGCCGGCATAGCCGGGGTGGGATGTGGCTGCGGCGGCCCGATGACATGGCCGGAGGGCAAGGTGTCCCCCCTGAACATCGCGGCCTGGCGGGCCTTCCCGCTGCGCGAACGGCTGCAGCGGCGGTTCCCGGATCTGCCGGTGCGGATCCATAACGACGCCATCTGCGTTGCGGTGGGGGAGCACTGGCGGGGGGCGGGCCGTGGCCGCAGCGACATGCTCGGCATGGTCGTCTCCACCGGTGTCGGCGGCGGGCTGGTGCTGGACGGCCGCCTGGTCAACGGGGCCACCGGGAACGCCGGCCACATCGGGCACGTCGTCGTCGACCCCGATGGCCCCCCCTGCGTCTGTGGCGGGCGGGGCTGCCTGGAGGCGATCGCCCGGGGTCCCGCGCTCGCCGCTTGGGCGCAGGCGCGGGGCTGGCGCGCCGATCAGCCGGAAGTGACCGCCAAGGATCTCGCGGACGAAGCGGCCCAGGGCCATCCGCTCGGTATCGCGGCGTTGCGCCGGGCGGGGAACGCCCTCGGCATAGCCATCGCGTCTGTCACACACATGTGTGACCTGCAGGTTGTCGCTGTCGGCGGTGGGCTCGCCCAAGCCGGCGCGCTGCTGTTCGACCCGCTGGAGGAAGCGCTGCGCACCCACATCGGCCTGGACTTCGCCGCCGACGTGCAGGTGGTCCCGACGGCCCTCGGGCAGGGTGCGGGGCTCGTCGGCGCGGCGGCGCTGCTGCTGGCCGAGGACCGGTACTGGCCGCAGGGCGCCTGACCACCGCGACGGCCTTGAGCCGGATCCGGTCACGGCACTCACCGGTTGAGCCACCTCACCTGCGGGATGGGAGACTGACCGCATGACAATGACGTCTTCGCAGATCCGCCGGGAAGACGTGGTCGCGGCGCGGCAGGTACTGGCGCCGGTGCTGTCACCGTCGCCGATGGTGACCTCCAGAGTCCTGTCCGAGCGGATCGGCGGCGAGGTCTGGCTCAAGTGCGAGCACCTGCAGCGCACCGGCTCGTTCAAGGTCCGTGGCGCCTACCTGCGGATCAGCCGCCTGAGCGAGGAGGAGCGGGCCCGCGGGGTGGTCGCCGCCAGCGCGGGCAACCACGCGCAGGGCGTCGCTTTCGCCGCCGCCCGGCTCGGCGCGAGGGCGACCGTCATCATGCCGACCGGAGCGCCGCTGCCGAAAGTCGAAGCGACCCGTGGTTACGGGGCGGAGGTGATCCTGCGCGGGGAGAGCGTCGAGGACGCCCTAGCGGCGGCCCTCGATCATGCCAGTGAGCACGGGTCGGTGTTCATCCACCCGTTCGACCACCCTGACGTCGTGGCGGGGCAGGGCACTGTCGGCCTGGAGATAACCGAGCAATGCCCGCAGGTGCGCACGATCGTCGTGCCGGTCGGGGGCGGCGGGCTGGCCTCGGGTATCGCGGTCGCGGTCAAAGGCGCTGGACACGCGGTCCGGCTCGTGGGAGTGCAGGCCGAGGCCGTGGCGGCGTTCCCGGCGTCATTCGCCGCCGGGCACCCGGTCCGCATCGAGCCCGGGGTCACCATGGCGGACGGCATCGCGGTCGCCCAGCCCGGCCAGATCGGTTACGCCATCCTGCGTGACCTGGCGGACCAGTTGGTCACCGTCTCCGAAGAGACGCTCTCGCAGGCGCTGCTGCTCTGCCTGGAACGCTCCAAGCAACTGGTCGAGCCGGCCGGCGCGGCCGGCGTGGGTGCGCTGCTGGAGCACCCGGAAGTGGCCGAACCCCCGGTGGTGGTGGTGCTGTCGGGCGGCAACATCGACCCGCTGCTGCTAGCCAAGATGCTGCGGCACGGCCTGGCGGCCGCCGGGCGCTACCTGGCGTTCCGGTGCCGGCTGACCGACCGGCCGGGGGCGCTGGCCGGCCTGCTGACCGAGGTGGCGACGCTGGGTGCCAACGTGCTCGACGTTGTGCATGAACGGGTCGCCCCGCGGCTGGGTGTCGACGAGGTGGAGATCCTCCTCCAGGTCGAGACACGCGGTCCCGCACACTGCGACGTTGTGATCGGCAAGCTCCGGCAAGCCGGGTACACACTGCTGTTCGGGTGATGGCCGTGTGGCGCCGGCGCGGCGCGGGTGACGCCACGGTGCTGTGGCAGCCACGGTGCTGGTGTGGCCGCCAGGTCTGCGGCCGGCACAGGCTGGCCGGTGCTACCAGCCGGACGGTGGCAGGGCGCTCTTCTTGATCACGATTGTGCGCCCGGTCTTGTCATGCAGGCATTGCCGCCGTGGGTCCCAGAGCAGCCACAGTTCGTTCAGCAACGCGAAGATGCCTCCGACGAAGGGCACGCCCTGTGGGAGGGCGAAGACCGCTGCCCGGGCCGCCGCCGCACCGCCGCTGATCCTGCCACGTGTGTCCGCCCGGACCACGATTGTCCCGAGCGCGCGCTTGCCGAGTGTCTGCCCCCACAGCCCGTGCTGCAGCCAGTCGTAGCAGAAGTAGACCACCGCCGTGATGGCCAGAAGCAGGAGCTCCCACCCCACAAAGGACCCCACGTACCGGTTCATGAGGGCATTCTGGGCGGCCGGCGTGATCGCGTTCGCGCTTGCGTTCGCCAATGCCTGCATCTGGTGAAGCAGCGACACCAGGTAGCCGATCAGGAACGGGCTGACGAGGAGGCTGACGACCAGCCCGTCGATCAGGCGGGCGAGCAGTCGCTGCCACCACTCGGCCAGAGCCGGATCCTTGGCCTGATAGGCGACGCCGGACTGCGGATAGGGCTGATACCCCCCCGGTGGCGGGCCGTAGCCCCAGCCTCCGGCCGGGGGCGGTGCTCCGGGCGGCTGCCCGTAGCCGGGCTGACCGGGGTAGCCGCCGGTTCCGGGTGGGCCGTAGCCCGGCTGGCCCGGGTAGGGCCCCGGTCCGGGTGGGGTGTAGCCGGGCGGACCCGGTTGTGGCCCGTAGCCCGGTGGAACGGTCCCGGGCGCAGCATTGCCAGGCGGAACAGTCCCGGGCGGTGGAGTACTGCCCGGTGGCGCCCACCCGCCAGGCTGCGGCGGCTCCCCGCCGCCGGCGGCGGGGCCACCGGCCTCCGCAGCAGCGACGGGCTCGCTGACCTCGCTGGGCATCGTGAAGGGCTGTAGCGGGGGGGTCGCGCTGGGGTCCTGCGGGGGCTCTCCGGACTCGGTCACGCGGCAATCATGCACTGTCCCCCCGCCCAGAGCCACCCGAACGGCGCCCACTGGCACCGATCAGGATCTAAAGCATGCTGACCGGCCGGCTCCACCCAGACCCCCGCTTGGCTCACCCGGCCGGGCAGGGCCGGTCCGGCTCACCCGCGCCGGCCCGCACACCGCTGCGGCCGGTTCCAGTCAGAGGTTGCCGCGCCGGGCCTGCTCCCGCTCGATCGCCTCGAACAGCGCCTTGAAGTTCCCCTTGCCGAACCCCTGCGAGCCGTGCCGTTCGATGATCTCGAAGAACACGGTGGGCCGGTCCTGCACCGGCTTGGTGAAGATCTGAAGGAGGTAGCCGTCTTCGTCCCGATCGGCCAGGATCCGCAAGTCCCGCAGCGTCGCAAGCGGCACATGCGTGCCACCCACCCAATCGCCGAGCGAGTCGTAGTAGGTGTCGGGGGTGTGGAGGAACTCGACTCCGGCGGCCATCATGGCCCGCACCGTGGCCACGATGTCGCCGGTGGTCAGGGCGATGTGCTGGACCCCCGGGCCGCCGTAGAACTGAAGGTACTCATCGATCTGCGACTTGTGCTTGCCGGGTGCAGGCTCGTTGATCGGGAACTTGACCTTGCGCGTGCCGTCGGCGACGACCTTGCTCATGAGGGCTGAATACTCCGTGGCGATGTCATCGCCGACGAACTCCTTCATGTTCGTAAAGCCCATGACACGGTGGTAGTACTCCACCCATTCATCCATCCGCCCGAGTTCGACGTTTCCGACACAGTGGTCGATATCGGTGAAGAACGGCGGGGAGGCTGGCGTGGTCAGCGGTTCCATCGGCGCGTATCCGGGCAGGTAGAGGCCGCTGTAACTGGACCGCTCGACGAGAGTGTGGGTGGTGTCCCCATAGGCTGCGATGGTTGCCAGCACCACCTTGCCCTGGTCGTCTTCGCAGGTCTGCGGCGGGCGGACGCCACGCGCGCCATGGCCGACCGCGTGCTCGTATGCGGCTTCCGCCGAGAGCACACCGATAGCCAGGTCGATCACACCGTCCCCGTGCTCGGCGACGTGGCGGGCAAGGGCGGTGCCGGGCCGGATCGCGGACCGGAACTCCATCCGCGCCGACCCCGACTCCAGCACGTAGGCGGCCTCATCCCGGCATCCGGTTTCCGGTCCCCGGTAGGCCACACATCGCATGCCGAAGGCGGTCGAGTAATAGTGGGCCGCCTGCCTCGCGTTCCCTACCGCGAAGATCACCGTGTCCATGCCGGTGACCGGGAAGGAATCAGCCGGTCGACGTTGTCCCAGTTCGCTCGTACCTGTCACCGCACACCCCTTTCGCTCCGATGCCGTCTGCCCTGCGCCACGCCTGTGATGGCAGAATTGATCGATCAGGCAAGATGTGCAAGTGTCTGCTAATCTGCTGAACAATATGATCACCGAGATGGGACATATTGCGGACTGAGTGCGCAAGGTGTGAGCGGTCGGATTGCGTTGGGGTGGTGACGCTCGGTGATTGATCGCCTCGATGCCGACCTGATCGGCCTGCTGGCGGACAAGCCACGGGTTGGCGTGCTGGAAGCCTCCCGCCGGCTCAGGGTGGCTCGCGGGACGGTCCAGGCCAGGCTGGACCGGCTGCAGGCCCGCGGCGTGGTGACCGGCTATGGCCCCGACATCGATCCGGGGGCGCTCGGGTACGCGGTCACCGCTTTCGTCACGCTGGAGATCCGGCAGGTAGGCGGGCATGATCCGGTGACCAGCAGGCTTGCCTGCATCCCCGAGGTGCTCGAGGTGCACACGATCACCGGCCCGGGCGACATGCTGTGCCGGGTCGTCGCGGCCACCAATGCGGACCTGCAACGGGTGATCGACGCGATCGTGGAAGTCCCTGGGGTGATGCGCGCATCCACCGTCATCGCGCTCGACGCGCCGGTGCCCTACCGGGTGCTGCCGCTGGTGCGCGAGTCTGCGCGATCGCCGGCGTCGGCGAGTTCGAGCGCCACGCCAAGGACGGCGTCCCGCAACTCCTCCCGGTCGGCGGCCTTGTCCCCGTAGAACATGCACCCGAAGCTCACGCTCACCAGCGCCGAGGCGGCGCGCACCTGCTCGGCCAGCGAGCCGCCGGGCCGGCAGAGCAGGTCCACCAGGGCGTCCATCCGCTCCCGGAACAACTCGCTGCGCTGCTTGGCGTGAGCGAGGCTGCCGATGGATGCCTGGTTCTGCTGCAGCATGCGGAAGACGTCACTGCCCTCGGCCACGATCTGGAAGTAGCGGTCCAGCACCTCGGCGCGGGTTTCCCTGGTGCGGGGCTGCTGCCGTGCCCAGGCGATCAGGTCGTCGATCTGGCCGAAATAATCAGAGACCAGGCTCGCGATGATGTCTTCCTTGGATTTGAAGTGATAGTAGAGAGCGGCCTTGGTGACGCCGAGTCGCTCGGCGATCTCCCGGAGGGAGGTGCGCTCGTAACCTTGTTCGGCGAACAGGTCGAGAGCTACCGATTGGATACGCTCGCGGGTGCCGCCACGAGCAGGGAACGTCTCAGCGGCGATCTCGTCCACGCGCCTGTTCACCACCTTTCATCCGCTTACTTGACGGCCGGTAAGTAACAGTATAACGTAGCCCGGGTGACATGCTAACCGGTCGGCAAGTAAGCCGCCAGGGATTGCTCTGCGGCGCGCAGGGGTATCCGCGAGACGAGCACGGGGCCACTCCTGCCGGACCCGGTCGTGGGGTGCTGCCGCCGGGCGGAGCGCGACCCGCCGCCCATCCGAGGCTGCCCGCAGGGCGGACCCGAGAGGAGAAACACACATGGCACAGGACCACGCCGGCGCCCAGCCGGCACCGGTCGCGGGCCCTCGGCGGGAGATCCTCATCGTCCTGCCCGGGCTGCTGCTGGCGATGATGCTGGCGATGCTCGACCAGCTCGTGGTGTCCACGGCGCTGCCCCGGATTGTCGGCGACCTCGGCGGTGTGACTCACTTGTCCTGGGTGGTGACCGCCTATGTGCTGGCGGCCACCGTCACCACACCGCTCTACGGCAAGCTGGGTGACCTCTACGGCCGCAAGCGGTTCCTGATGATCGCGATCGTCATCTTCCTCGGGGGCTCCGCGCTGTCCGGGCTGTCGCACTCCATGGCCGAGCTGATCGCGTTCCGTGCGATTCAGGGGCTCGGGGCTGGCGGCCTGATCGTGGGGGCCATCGCGACGATCGGCGACCTGGTCTCGCCCCGCGAGCGTGGCCAGTACATGGGCTACATGATGGGCGCGATGATGCTGGCGATGATCGCCGGGCCGCTGCTGGGCGGGTACATCACCGACAGCATGTCCTGGCGCTGGATCTTCTACATCAACATGCCGATCGGCGGACTTGCCCTGGTCTATCTGGCCGTGACCCTGCACCTGCCCCGCCGCAAGATCCAGCACAAGATCGACTACCTGGGCGCGGCCCTGCTGGCCCTGGCCACCACCTCGGTCGTGCTCCTCACCACCTGGGGCGGCACCCAGTACGCGTGGGGTTCAGCGCAGATCCTCGGCCTGGGCGCCGTGGCCGTGCTGGCGACTGGAGGGTTCCTGCTCGTCGAGCGGCGGGCGAGCGAACCGGTCCTCCCGTTGCACGTGTTCCGGAACCGGAACTTCGCGCTCATGACCGTTATCACCTTCCTGCTCGGCCTGGCGATGTTCGGTGCGCTCACCTTCCTGCCGCTCTATCAGCAGACGGTGCAGCACCTGTCGGCCACCGGCAGCGGGTTGATGCTGATCCCGATGATGCTCGGCTCGACCGTCACCTCGCTGATCGCGGGGTGGGTCACGACCAAGCTGGGCCGTTACAAGGCGCTGCCGATCGCCGACCCGGCGATCATGACCGTGGGCATGTTTCTGCTGACCGGCCTCGGTGTCGGCACCAGCCGGCTCGCCTCGGCCATGTTCTTCCTGGTACTCGGGGTCGGCATGGGGTTCCTGATGCAGGTGACCACCCTGGTCGTGCAGAACAGCGTGGATCCGCGGGACATGGGCGTGGCGAGCAGCTCCCGGACGTTCTTCCAGCAGATCGGCGGGTCGATGGGGGTCGCGGCGTTCGGCGCCATCTTCGCCCGGCGGCTGACGCAGGCGCTGGCCGTGGTGCCCCCGTCGCTACTGCGCTCAATGCCGCCAGGCGCTCACCTGAACGTCTCCGGCGGGCAACTCGACCCGGTCACGGTGCAGCACCTGCCGGTGCCATTCCAGCACTTCGTGTTCTCGGCGATCGTGCACGGCATCCAGGGCGTCTTCGTGTGGGCCGTGCCGGCCGGGGCCATCGTCTTCGTCCTGGCCTGGTTCATCAAGGAAGTCCCGCTGCGAGCGCACACCAGGGTCGAGTCCGAGCGGGCCACACCCGAACTGGTCAGCTGACGCCGCGGCGCTGTGGCAGTGGTTCTCCGGCGCGCCAGGAAGCTGGTGCGCCGGAGAACGCGGCTGATGCCTCAGACGCCGACGTACGGCACCGCTTCGAGGATCTCGACCGTCGCGGCGCGCCCGTTCGGAAGTGTGTAGGTGGCTGTCTCGCCGACCTTCTTGCCGGAGATTGCGCTGCCCAGCGGGGAACGTGGCGAATAGACGTCGATCGGCGAGCCGCTCTCCTCGCGCGAGGCGAGCAGGAACGTCACCTCGTCCTCGTCGCCGTCGAAGCGCACCGTCACCGTCATGCCCGGCCCGACCACGCCGTCCGTACGGGGCGGTTCACCCACGCGGGCGTTGGCCAGGATGTGCTGTAGCTGGCGGATGCGGCCTTCCGCCTTGCCCTGCTCCTCCTTGGCGGCATGGTAGCCGCCGTTCTCCCGCAGGTCGCCCTCTTCCCGGGCAGCCTCGATCTTCTTGGCGATCTCAATCCGTCCCGGCCCCGAGAGATGATCCAGCTCGGCCTTGAGGCGGTCGTAGGCCTCCTGGGTGAGCCAGGTGACTTCGTCGCGTGTCTCGGTCACGGGTACTCCTTGCCTGCAATTCAAGCGGACCGGCGCGCCGGGGAAGTCCGCGGCGGGGCTTCCCGGCACTCTTACGAGGCTAACAAGGGTCTGCTGCTGCGCGCCTGGAGTCAATAGCAGTCGCAGACCGCCCGGCGCCGGTCTCGTCCGGAGGGAATGACTTCCCAGCATTAGCGTGTTGTCACCCGCGATAATTCCCGGAACACACCGAAGGTGACAAGGGGACCCGCCTGTGTCTGTCGTTCCCGACGAATCCACCACTGCTCGCGGGCCGGCCGCGCCCGGCCCGGTGAGCAACCCGCTACGGCGCCCCGGCGAGCGGCAGTGGGCCGGGTTGCGCCTGCTGGCGGTGCATGCCCATCCCGACGACGAATCCAGCAAGGGCGCGGCCACCATGGCCCGTTATGTCCGGTGCGGAGCGGACGTCCTGGTCGCCACGATGACCGGCGGCGAACGCGGGGACATCCTGAACAAGGCGATGGAGCGCCCGGAGGTGCGTGCCGATCTGCCGGCGATCCGGCAGGAGGAGATGGCCCGCGCGCGGGACATCCTGGGTGTCCGGCAGCAGTTCCTCGGGTTCGTGGACTCGGGTCTGCCGGAGGGCGATCCGCCACCGCCGTTGCCGGATGGGTGCTTCGCGCTGCAGAAACTCGAGGACGCGGCGGCGCCGCTGGTCCGCCTGGTCCGCGAGTTCCGCCCGCACGTCATCCTCACCTATGACCAGAACGGCGGGTATCCCCACCCCGATCACGTGAAAACCCATGAGGTCGCGGTGGAGGCATTCGACGCCGCCGATGACGCCGACCTCTATCCAGAGTTCGGGCGGCCGTGGCGACCGCTCAAGCTGTACTACTTCGTCACCTTCCACCGGGCGCGCTTCCTCGCGCTGCACGAGGAGATGCTGCGCCGGGGGCTCGAGTCCCCCTACGCCGAACGGCTCGACGAGTGGACGAAAGCCGGCCGCGGCCGTGCCGAGATTGCCATCACCACGCGGGTGCCGTGCGGCGACTTCTTCGCGATCCGCGACCGGGCGCTGCTGGCACACGCCACGCAGATCGACCCGGCCAGTTCCTGGTTCGCCTGCCCGCTGGACGCGCAGCAGGCCGCATGGCCGACCGAGGATTATCACCTGGCCAGTTCGCGGGTGGATACTGAGATACCAGAGGACGATCTTTTCGCGGGCATCAAGGAGAGTGCGGCGGGATGAGTGTGCTGGCCTCGCCATCGACCAACAGCGTCGTGCCCGGAGTGCTGGGGTTCCTGGTCGTGGCAGGGCTCGGGATCATCCTGTACTTCCTGCTCCGCTCGATGAACACCCAGCTCCGCAAAGTCGCCCGGGGGCCTAGCTGGCAGTCGGGCGCCGATGGCCACCCCGGCGGTGACGGGGGAGACACGCCCGGCCAGCCAGGTGGACCGGCGCCGGGAGGGCGGGACGGGGATCTGGACTCCGGCCAGGACGGCGGGCTCCCGCCCGGGTCGCAGCGCCCGGCATCCGGGGCGGGGAGTCAGCGGAGCGTGCGCCCGTAGGCGAGCAGTCGCACGCTGTCGTTCGGTGAGAAGTCCCGTTCCGGCAGGCGGATGAACCCCGACGCGAGGTAGAGGCGCTGAGCGACCGCCATCTGCGTCTGGGTGAGCAGCACCAGGTGACCGACCCCGCGGTGGCGGGCCCGATCGGTGATGGCGGTCAGCAGCGCATGGCCGATGCCACGGCCGCGGGCGGCCGGGTCAACGGCGAGCGCCCTGATCTCGGCCTCGCCAGGTCCCCGGACGACTTCTCCGGCGGCCGGCCAGATCTGGAGCATCACCGTTCCGAGGAGCCGGCCCGGCTCGACCGCGACCAGCAGGTCATCCTGGCCACCCTGGCCGAGGGCGCGCAGCGCCGGCTCATAGGTCGACTGCTCCGGCAGGAACCCGTCCGCCCGGTAGGCGCTCACGCGCAGGTCCGCGATCTGGTCCAGTTCCGCCGGCAGCGCATCTCGCACGATCACGTGCCATCTAACCGGGCCGGGGCCGCGCCGCATTCCGTACTTCCGGTGCCGTCTTCCGCCGCGGCAGAGCGACGGGCTGCCAAGCAGCGCTGAGGGCGCGATCGCTGGTGCCCGATTCCACACCGCGGCCGCATGGCGCGATACTGGCGGTGATCTCAGCCGCGGCTTGCGGCCGGGCAGTTGGCACGCGGCTTGGACCCCCGGGGTCACTCAGGAAGGCGGGAACTCATGAGCGATGGCCGGGGTGTGCCGCAGGTGCCGGCCGCGCAGGTGCCGGACGGTGCGTATGTGCTCGATGTCCGGGAGAACGACGAGTGGGCCGCCGGGCATGTCCCTGGCGCTGTCCACATCCCGATGCGCGAAGTGCAGGCACGCCATCAGGAGGTCGCCACCGACCGGGCGGTCTATGTGATCTGCCGCTCCGGTCAGCGCTCGGCGCATGTCGCCCAGGCGCTGACCGCCGGCGGCTGGGATGCGCACAACGTCAGCGACGGCATGCACGGCTGGGAGTCGGCCGGGCGCCCGATGGCGAGCGATTCGGGCGCCCCGTTCGTTGCCTGAAGCCCGCCGGGCACATAACCTGAACGGCCGGCCCTTTCGGGTGTGGCCCGTGGAGGGAAATCACGATGGAGTACGTCAACCTCGGCGCCAGCGGGCTGCGGGTGTCCCGGATCTGCCTCGGCATGATGAGCTACGGGAATGGCAGCGAGCGGCCCTGGGTCCTCGACGAGGACCGGGCCGAGCCGATCGTGCGGGCGGCCGCGGAAGCCGGCGTGACGTTCTACGACACGGCTGACGTCTACTCCGGCGGCGCGAGCGAGGTGGCGACCGGGCGGCTGCTCGGGAAGATCTTCAGCCGCGACCAGGTGGTCGTCGCGACCAAGGTGGCCATGGTCGTCGGCCCGGGCGAGAACGACCGTGGCCTGTCCCGCAAGCACATCCTCGACTCGATCGACGCCTCGCTGCGCCGTCTCGGGATGGACTACGTGGATCTGTACCAGATCCACCGGTGGGATCACCGCACGCCCATCGAGGAGACGATGGAGGCGCTTCACGATGTCGTGCGGGCTGGGAAGGCCCGCTACATCGGTGCCAGCTCGATGTACGCCTGGCAGTTCGCCAAAGCTCAGTTCACCTGCGACCTGGGCGGGTGGACCCGGTTCGTGTCCATGCAGAACCACTACAACCTGCTCTACCGGGAGGAGGAGCGGGAGATGATCCCCCAGTGCCTGGACCAGGGCGTGGCCGTGATCCCCTGGAGCCCGCTGGCACGCGGCGTGCTCACCGGCAACCGGACCAGGGAAGGGGAACGGCGGACCAGCCGCGCGAATTCGGACAGCTTCGGCGACAGCATCTACAACCGGTCCGAGGACTTCGACGTGGTGGACCGGGTGAATGAGGTCGCGGGCGAGCGGGGCGTGCCTGCGGCCCAGCTGGCGCTCGCCTGGCTGCTGCACCGGCCGGGTGTGACGGCGCCGATCGTGGGTGCCACCAAGGTCGAGCACATGAAGGACGCGATCGCGGCCGAGGAACTCTCCCTCAGCGAGCAGGAGATGACCCGGCTGGAGGAGCCGTACGTGCCCCATCCGGTGCTGGGCCACCACTAGGGAACGGGGCTGCCGGAGGGCTGGCCGCGAGCCGGCTTGCGCCGGGCCGGGGGGACCTAGCCCACCAGGCGGGCTGATCGGCGCGAGATGGGCGAAACGGTCGCCGGGCGTGCGAAGCACCCGCGTCTGTCTATGGTGACATGGTGCAAAGGTGTCAGACGATATGGGCATGAGCGCCGCGGCCGGTGGGCCGCCAGCGACGCCGCGCCGAGATCCGTCGCTGGCCGGTGAGCAGCCCGGGCACCCAGCGACGCGGTCGCCGGCCGGTGAGGGGGTCGGGACGCCTCCGGCAGCCGGGCAGGGCGGGCCCGTGGCGCCGTTGGTGACCCGGGCACTGGCGGCCGATGATCCGACGGGCTGGTTCGAGCCCTTGTACGCGGCGGCGGCCCAGGGCAGGGCGACTGTGCCGTGGGACCGGGGCATGCCGCACTGGCTTCTCCAGGAATGGGCGGAGCGGCGGAATCTGGCGGGCGAGGGCCGGCGGGCTCTGGTGGTGGGATGTGGCCTCGGCAGTGATGCCGAATTCATAGCGGGCCGTGGCTTGCGGACCACGGCGTTCGACATCGCGCCGTCCGCGATCGAGGGTGCCCGCACCCGGTACCCGGGCTCATCGGTGGACTACCGGGTGGCTGACCTGTTCGACCTGCCGGACGACTGGCGGGCCGCCTTCGACCTGGTGCTGGAGAGCCAGACCATCCAGGCGCTGCCCGATCCGCCGCGCCGGGCAGCGATCGAACGGATCGCCGAACTGGTGGCGCCCGGGGGGACTCTCCTGGTGCTCGCGATGGCCCGGGATGAGACCGATCACCCCGGTGAATGGCCGCCCTGGCCGATCACCCGGCGGGAGATCGACGCCTTCGCCGCGGCCGGCCTGCAAGCCGTGCGGATTGACATGGTCGGTGACGGTGGCCGGATGCCACCTGGCCGGCGATGGATCGCCGAGTTCACCGCCCCCGCTGATCGCGGGTGAGGCGCCCGGGCGAATTCGGCTGGATGAACGGGCCGCCGCCGGGCACAGTGGAGGAGGTTCGCACGACCGCCTGAAAGGAACCGATGAACCGGCTGAAGGAATCGACCAGCCCGTACCTGCTCCAGCACGCCGATAACCCGGTCGACTGGTGGCCCTGGTGTGACGAGGCTTTCGAACGGGCCCGTGCCCGCGATGTCCCTGTCCTGCTGTCGGTCGGCTATTCCGCGTGCCACTGGTGCCACGTCATGGCCCACGAGTCGTTCGAGGACCAGGCGACGGCCGCGCTGATGAACGCCCATCTGGTCGCGATCAAAGTCGACCGTGAGGAACGGCCCGATGTCGATGCCGTCTACATGGCCGCGACCCAGGCGATGACCGGCCAGGGTGGCTGGCCGATGACGGTGTTCATGACCGCCGACCGGCAACCCTTCTACTGCGGCACCTACTTCCCCCGCGACTACTTCCAGCGGCTGATCCTAGGGGTGTCGAACGCCTGGCGGTCGAACCGGGCCAGTGTCACCGGCCAGTCGGCCCGGATCGCCGCCATCCTCACCGAGCAGATGAAGCAGATGAATGGGTGGGCGGAGCAGGCGCCATCCGAAGATCTGGCAGCGGTCTGCGATCAGTCCGTGACGGCGCTGGCGGCCACGTACGACTCTCGCCGGGGTGGTTTCGGTGGTGCGCCCAAGTTCCCGCCATCGATGGTGCTGGAGTTCCTGCTTCGCCATTCCGAACGGCCGGGCGGTCCCGCGGGTGGATCCGCGCTCGCCGGGCGGGCACTGGAGATGGCCGCCACGACGGCCACGGCGATGGCCCGTGGCGGCATGTACGACCAGCTCGGCGGTGGGTTCGCCCGGTACAGCGTCGACGCGGACTGGGTCGTGCCCCACTTCGAGAAGATGCTCTACGACAACGCCTTGCTGGCCCGGGTCTACGCCCATCTGTGGCGCCGGACCGGTGACCCGCTCGCCAGGCGGGTGGCGCATGAGACGTGCGCCTGGATGATCCGCGAACTGCGCACTTCGCAGGGAGGCTTCGCTTCGGCGCTGGACGCCGACAGCGACGGCGAAGAGGGCCGCTTCTACACCTGGACTCCCGGTGAGCTGACCGCCGAACTTGGCGGGCCGGACGGTGAGTACGCCGCCGGGGTGTTCGGGGTGAGCCGGGCCGGGACCTTCGAGCACGGGCGCTCGGTGCTGCAGCGGCGCGCCGAGCCCGGCGACGCGGAACGCTTCGGCGCGGTCCGCGGCGCGCTGGCCGCGGCCCGGGAGGGGCGGGCGCGGCCAGGCCGTGACGACAAGGTGGTGGCCGCCTGGAACGGCCTGGCCATCGCCGCGCTGTCGGAATGCGCCATCGTGCTCGGGGCGGCTGACCTGCTGGCCGCCGCCGAAGCGGCCGCGCGGCTCATCGCCTCGGTGCACCTGCGTGACGGCCGGCTGGCCCGGACCTCGCGCGACGGGGAGTCCGGCCCGAGTTCCGGGGTGCTGGAGGACTACGCCTGTGTCGCCACTGGTTACCTGGCACTGTCAGGGGCGACGGGACAGGCGCGCTGGGCGGGTCTGGCGGGCGATCTGCTGGAAGTCGCGCTGACCCGGTTCGGTGACGGCAATGGCGGCTTCTACGACACCGCCGACGACAGCGAGCGCCTCATGTACCGGCCCGCCGAGCCGGCCGACGGCCCCACGCCATCGGGCCAGTTCGCTCTGGCGGATGCCCTGACCTCGTATGCGGCACTCACCGGGTCGCCGCGCCACCGGGAAGCCGCGGCCGGGGCGCTGTCGGTGCTCGCACCGATCGCCACGCGCTATCCGCGCGCCGCGGGGTCGGGCCTCGCCGTGGCTGAAGCGATGATCGCCGGGCCGGTGGAGATCGCGGTAGTGGGCGCGCGGCGGGACACCCGGACCGCCGCGCTGCACCGGACCGCGCTGCTGGCCGCCCCTCCCGGGACCGTCGTCGCCCTGGGCGAGGGGGACTGTGACGGCGACGGGCAGGACGGCTGCCTGGCCCTGCTGGCAGGCCGCCGGCTGGTGGACGGTGCTCCCGCCGCCTATGTGTGCCGCGAGTTCGCGTGCCGTGCCCCCGTCACCGACACCGGTGCGCTGCGCACGGAACTCGCCTATCCCGGCCCACAGCCCGACCCGCGATAGCCTGTGCCGCCGGGTGTGTGGGTATACAGCCGGCGTGGTCGCTGGGACAATCGGTGCCGTGACAGAGCCTGGGCCGTCCCGGACGTGGGCGGCACGCGCACCGGGACGGATCTGGTGGGCTGGCGCCCAGCGGACCGGGACCGCGCTGTCCGCCGGGTTGCTGTGCCTGTCCGTCGCCGCGGCGGGGTGGCCGGCGGCCCGAACGGTCGCGGCCGGGCACGCCGTTCCCTTCAGACTGACCGGGGAAGTGCGGAACGGGGCCTTCCCGCCGGTCCCCGGCCAGGACCCCGCGGCCGCCCCGGGCGGCACGGTGCGTCACCTCATGCAAGCCGATCTGCTGGTCGTGTCGGCGCGCCCACTGCCCGCCGGGGCGGTGTCCGCGGTGGGCTTGCTGCGCGGTGTGACGGGCACGCAGGTGGTCGACGCCGCGCGGATCAGCGTGGGTGGACGCCCGGCCGCGGTGCTGGGCGTGAACCCGGGTGGCTTCCGGCCCTACGCGGCGGCGCTGACGGCCAGGGACGGCGCGTTCTGGCACGATGTATCCGCCGGTGAGCTGGGCGTCTCCTACACGATGGGTAAGGATGACCGGCTGCCGCCGGGCACCGTCGTCAGCGTCGCCGGCCGTCAGCGGCGACTGCTCGCGGTCGGGGCCGCGCGTACGGTCGGCATCACCGGTGTGGACGCCGTCGTGTCTCATGCCGTAGCCCGCTCGCTCGGCTTTCCCATGGGCAATGCGCTGGTGATCAGCGCGCCGAAGGCCCACCTGAAGGCCCTGCTCCGGCGGGTCACGGCACTCGTGCCGTCCTCGGCTGCGGTCGAACCGCTCGTCGTGCCCCGCTCGCCCGCGCGTGCCGGGCGGGCCGGTGAGATCTCCGGCGCACCGGGCGCCAGGCTGGCGATGGCATTCCAGGTGCGGGCCATGCTCCGGGCGGCGCTCAGCAGGGTGGGGATGCCCTATGTCTGGGGCGCGGCGGGGCCGTCCGCCTTTGACTGCTCCGGCCTGGTGCAATGGTCCTTCGCGCAGGCCGGCATCACCATGCCCCGGGTGGCGGCCGACCAGGCGCGCACCGGCCCGACCGTGCCACTCAGCCAGCTTGCCCCGGGTGACCTGGTCTTCTACCACACCGATCCGACGGCACCGCATTACATCTCGCACGTGGCCATCTACCTCGGGCACGGGCTGATCATCCAGGCCCCGGAGCCGGGGATGAAGGTGGAGGTCGTCCCGCTCTGGCTCGGCAGCGAGTTCGCGGGCGCCGTCTCGGTTTCGCCCCCGCTCGCCGCCCGGGTCGCGGCGGCCCCCGTCGGCGGACAGCGCGCCGCGGTCGCACGGCCGGCCGCGCCCGGCGCTCCGCGCACCCTCCATCGGGCCGCCCTCACGCGGCACGGCCGGCCCGCCCAGCACCCCCCGCCGGGTCAAGCCTCACGTGGCACGGCCGGCCCGCTCAGCACCCCCCGCCGGGTCAAGCCTCACGCGGCACGGCCGGCCCACTCAGCACCCCCCGCCGGGTCAAGCCTCACGCGGCACGGCCGGCCCACCCAGCACCCCCCGCCGGGCCAAGCCGCACGCGGCCTGGTCAGGGACAGTTG
>DAHUZQ010000227.1 GCA_027306495.1 Actinomycetota bacterium
CGGGCGACCACCTCCCCCACCTCGGCACGCCAGGTGTCCACGCTGATGACCACGTCCGGGTGCGCTTCCCGCACAGCGCGGACCAGGCCGGTCACCCGGTCGATCTCCTCGTGCACGCCGACGTGCTCACCCGGGCCGGCCTTCACCCCGCCGATGTCGAGGATGTCCGCCCCGTCCGCGATAGCCCGCCCGGCCGCCTCCAGAGCGGCCGCGAAGCCGTAGGTCGCCCCATTGTCGTAGAAGGAGTCCGGCGTCCGGTTGATGACCGCCATGATCCCGAACGACCCGGCGGCCCAGGTCCGCTTCCCCCGCCGCAAGGCCGCCGGCAGCCCACACGGGAAAGGGCCGGGGGGCTCCGACTGCTCTGGTTCGCCGGTCACCATCGCGAGGATAGACCGCCGGCTGGACCGTGCGGGCCGGCCACTGGGGCACAATCACAGCGTGCGATTCCTGTCTCATCAACTCCCGGCCCACGACCTGACCTACAGCGACGTCTTCCTGGTGCCGTCCCGGTCCGCGGTCGAATCCCGGCTGGATGTGGACCTGTCAACCACCGACGGCAGCGGCACCACGATCCCGGTGATCGTGGCGAACATGACCGCTGTGGCAGGGCGGCGGATGGCCGAGACCGTGGCCCGCCGGGGCGGCATCGCGATCTTGCCGCAGGACATTCCCATCGAGGTGGTCGCCGATGTGCTGTCCTGGGTGAAGGAGCGTGATCTGATCCACGACACCCCGATCACGCTGGCGCCCACCGATACCACCGGCCACGCACTCAGCCTGCTCGCCAAACGGGCGCATGGCGCCGTGATCGTGGTCGCCGAGGGCAAGCCGGCCGGTGTGGTGACCGAGGCCGACTGCCAGGGCGTCGACCGGTTCACCCAGGTCAGGCATGTCATGTCGACGGGACTGCTGACCCTGCCCGCAGGCACCGATCCCCAGCAGGCGTTCGGGGCGCTGCACGGGGGGCGCCACCGGCTGGCGCCGGTCGTGGACGCTGAGGGGAACCTCGTCGGGATCCTGACCCGGACCGGCGCGCTGCGGGCGACCCTGTACCGGCCGGCCCTGGACGGCAATGGCCGCCTCCGGGTGGGCGCCGCCATAGGCATCAACGGCGACGTCCGCGCCAAGGCCAGGCAACTGCTGGACGCGGGGGTGGACATCCTGGTGGTCGACACCGCACACGGGCATCAGGAGAAGATGATCAGCGCCCTCCGGGCGGTGCGTGAAGCGCAGCCGTCCGTCCCGGTGGCCGCTGGGAATGTGGTCACCGCCGAGGGAGTGCGGGACCTGGTCGCCGCGGGTGCGGACATCGTCAAGGTCGGCGTCGGGCCGGGAGCGATGTGCACCACCCGGATGATGACCGGTGTGGGCCGGCCGCAGTTCACCGCGGTGCTGGAGTGCGCGGCAGAGGCTCGCAGGCTGGACGCCCATGTCTGGGCGGACGGGGGCGTGCGTCACCCCCGCGACGTGGCGCTCGCGCTCGCCGCCGGGGCGTCCAACGTCATGATCGGTTCCTGGTTCGCCGGCACCTACGAGTCACCGGGGGACACGTTCCGGGACGCCGATGGCCGGCTGTACAAGGAGAGCTTCGGCATGGCATCGGCACGGGCGGTGCGGCTGCGGTCGGCCAGCGATTCGCCGTTCGAGAGGGCGCGCAAGGAGCTTTTCGAGGAGGGGATCTCCACCGCGCGGATGTACCTGGACCCACAGCACCCGGGCGTGGAGGACCTGATCGACCAGATCACCGCGGGGCTGCGCAGTGCCTGCACCTATGCCGGCGCGAGCACATTGGCGCAGTTGCACGAGCACGCCATCGTCGGGGTGCAGAGCGCCGCCGGGTACAGCGAGGGAATGCCGCTGCCGATCAGCTGGTGAGCCTGACCACCGCGGTGGGATCAGGCGCGCTCTCCCAGCGGTCCCGCCGATCCGTCGGGGCAAGCCCCGGCCAGCCCGCTGTCCACGGCCTGCCGGACCCAGGCCCCGATCCGGTCGGTGAGCGCGGCGTCGATACCTGACTCAGCGTGCCCGAACCCCTCCACGATCCACAGTTCCCTGGGGTCGTTGGCGCCCTCATACAACTGGTGGGCATGTTCGACCGGGAAGAAGCGGTCCCGGTCGCCATGCACCACCAGGAAGGGAACGGGCGCGATGAGGGACGCCGCCTCCGAGGGCGGCACCGGGACCGGGTCCCAGCGCAGCGGGCTCACCCTGGTCTTCAGCCAGGTCCTGGTGACAAGGCGGCCGGCTGGAAGTTCCACCGCCCAGTGGACCCGGCGCATGGGCGCCGTGCCCTTGTAGTACCAGCGGCCCGGGCCGCTCACCGACACCGCCGCGTCCAGGCCACCGACCAGGCCGGCGTAGCGGACCACGACCGAGGCGCCCATCGAGAACCCGACGGCGGCGATCCGCTGGTATCCCAGTTCGCGTGCGTAGGCGACCGCCACCTCCAGATCCTTGATCTCGCGGTCACCGACCGTGGACAGGCCGCCGGAGCGGCCGTGGCCCCGGAAGTCGAAGGTGATCACACCGCCCACCCGGCGCAACCGGTTCGCGACCCGCCAGACCGCTGGGCGCTGCCAGGAGAGGGTGAAGCCGTGTGCGAGGACGATCGCGAGGTCGCCGCCCGACGGCAGATGCACGGTATCGATGGGGACCCCGTCGTCGGTCACCAGCGTTCTGGCTGTGGGCACACGTTCATCCATGGGTCCATTGTGGTGCCGGTCCGCGCCGGAGCCCGGACGGAGCACCCGGCCACGGTCGCGCGAACGGCGGATGATGCCGGGTTCAAGTTGATGGGGATCACGGATCACGCCTGCAGGCCCTCGCCCCGGCTGACCAGCGGAAAACCACGCCAGCGACAAAGAGCTGGTGCAACAACACCAGGTGGTCCAGTGTTGATGCCTGATGCTGGGCAGTTTTTCCCTGTGGGGATCTACAATGTGCTGCCTTCCACAGTTGTGGCCTCCGGGCAGAGCGTAACGGTGCCGGTGGAACCGTGGACGTGCCGGTCGCTGCCGTCGGGTTCTACACACCGCCGTCAGCACCGCTTGCCCCTAACGTTCCAACCCAAATTACAGGAACTGGATTCGCCGCGGTTACACGCGCTGCGTATCTACGGGTCATACCGTTTCTTTCGGTGCGGGAGTTACCCTGGCCGGTATTGGCGTCAGCACGGAAACTTCGTATAATAATGGTACGCAAGACTGCATAACCGCAGGGGAGGGAACCTACCGCCACCATTGAGAATGGGGCAGAGGTGGTCCTTATACCTCTCCTAAGGCCCGCGTCCTCTACAGCTACTGACGGTGAACATGCGCAGAACCATCCCGGCTGTCCTGCTAGCAGCAACCCTTGTGGCGGCTTGCGCGGCCACTGGTCCGCCGCCGGGGGCACCACAGGCTGTCTTCGCCGTGCAGACCGGTGTCACGGACTCGGGGCCAAGTCACAGGCTGGAGGTCCTCGATATCGGGCTGCCTCTGCTGCACAACATGACCAGCCACCCAGTGCGCATCCGTTACGTCCGCTGGGT
>DAHUZQ010000228.1 GCA_027306495.1 Actinomycetota bacterium
GCGGTGGCCGCGTAGACGACGCCCCCGGCGACCGTCACTCCGTCGGGACCGCCGTTGAGGGAGTTGTAGTTATGCGTCCACAGCACCTTGCCCGTGGCCAGGCTGATCGCCAGCCTGGGGTGGCGGATGGTGTGGCGTTCGAGCACCCGCTTAAGGCCAGGGCCGCGCCGAGCGTGAGGCTGGCGAGCACGGCCGGCGCAGCACGACGTCCCACTGGTCCGTTTCCCCTCCACAGGATGAAGAACCGCCTCGCCAACGCTACGCCGGATGGCCAATTCTGTGGTAATGGCTACCGGGCGCCCGCCCGGCAATATCACCGTGGGTGACCGCGCTCATCATGAATGTATGTGAAGTGGGTCACACGTCTGCGGAAGCTCCCATGGCGCAGGCTTCGCTGGTGCAGCCTGGTGCACCATCACCCAACCCAGGCGTGCGTGCCGGCTACCTCTTAGGTCATCCGTCGCCCTGAACCGCGCGGCGTCCGCACGCCCTGGCCATGCGACCTCGCGGGGCCAGTTTCCGGGTTGGCGAGCGCACCCGCTGCGCGCGACCGAAGGCTCGACCTTGTCCCGCCCCCCAGCGCGTCACCGAAAGTCCCAGCGACCCTCTTCGCCCCAGCCAACCGCCTGGGCGAACCACAGCCACCGAAAGCCATCAGCGGTCGCGGCCGCGCTCCGGGCCAGGCCCGGCTGGGTCGCCGCCACCGTGGCAGGCACCGTCGTCGCCGCGGCCGCAGGCCCACTCGCGATCCACCTGGCGGGGGAGACCGGCAGGGTGACCGGGCAGGCAGACGCCCTCTCGGTGAGCACAACGCGCCCGGGCCCGGCCGGCCGGCAGCCGGCTGCCAGCCCTGTCTCAACACCCCTGCTGGCGCCCGGCCACTACCGCGCCCGGCATGCCAAGCCGGCAGCATCACCGTCCGCGCATTCGCGCGGCCCTGCCGCTGGCCTGCCGGTCCATCACCGCCACCGGCGGCCCGTGCCCGCCCCGCCCGTGTACGCCAATCCCTTCCGCGCCGTCAGCGGCCTCATCCCGGAACGGGTGGACCAGGGCGTCGACTTCGGCGGCTCCGGCCCGGTGTACGCCATCGGCGACGGGGTGATCACCAATGCGACCGGGAACTCGCCAGGCTGGCCGGGCGGGGGATGGATCACCTACCAGCTCACCAAGGGGCCGGCGGCGGGCCTGGAGGTGTACGTGGCGGAGGATGTCACCCCGACGGTGCAGGTGGGCCAGCACGTGACGTCGTCCACCCAGATCGCCACCATGTTCAACGGCGGCGACGGCATCGAGACCGGCTGGGCACAGCCCGGCGGCTTGTCGGCCGAATCTCAGCTGCCGGTGGCGGGGGGCATCAGCGGCGGTGGCCCGTTCCCCACCATGGTCGGGCTCAATTTCGAGGAATTGCTGCAATCGCTCTCAGTGCCCGCCTCCCCCTACGCCGGCGGGCCGGGCTCGGGTCTGCTCCCATCCAACTATCCGTCCCACTGGTGAGCCATCACGGCCGGGACGCATGGCACCGTATCGATGCCCGCAATAAGGCCCGCAATAAGGATGGTGCCCTAGTGACCGGGGCTCGCCGGCCGCGGGGCCCGGAGGTGGGGCCGGCTTCCTGGCTGCTGCTCAGCCGCGGACGGCGGCTGTCAGGTCATCGAGCATCCGGCCGGCCGCACCCACCGTTATCGACAGGTGGCCTTCGCCCGGCTCGAGGTGCGCGCGGACCCCGGGGATCCGTGCGGCGAGCCACTCGCCATGGGTGAAGGGCACCATGAGATCAGCGGTCCCCTGCCACAGCGTGACCGGCACGGAGATCTCGCCGAGATCGAATCCCCACGGCTTGGTGAAGGCCAGGTCGTCGTCCACCCACCCGTCAATCCCGGTCCGCACCGCTTCCCGGAAGCTGGCCGCGACATCATCGCCGTATTCGCCGGTGAGGACCGCGCGGTCCACGTCGGGGAGGAGCGTTTCCATTGCCGAGGTGATTTCATCGCCGTTGATCTGGGCCAGGTCTGCCCGCTGTGCCGACAGCACGGGGCGCAGGTCCGCCTCGCCAGCGAGGGCGGCGGAGAATTCGGTGACGTTGTCGTCGCCCATGCCGCCCATCCAGTCGAGCCCGTGCGCACCGTAGGGCGCGACACCGGCGACGACCAGCGCGGCGGCAGCCCCTGGCAGGCGCGCCGCGCACGCCAGCGCGTGCGGCCCACCACCGGACGTTCCGCTGACCAGGCACTGGTCCGAGCCTGTCCAGGCGAGCACGGCTGCCGTATCGGCCACCACATCCGCGACGCTGCGTCCCGGCTGGCGGGTGGAGCCGCCATAGCCGGGACGTGACATCGACACCACCCGGAGGCCGCGCGCGTGCGCCTGACGCTCCAACGCCCGCCGGGGAACGGCGGCGCCCGGGGTGCCGTGATGAAAGATCAGCGGGAGCCCATCCGGCGGGCCGCTCATCCGCACATCGAGCCGGCGCCCGTCAGGGAGCCGGATATGGTCCGAAACGTCCACCCGCCTATCTTCCCATAGCCCTGCGGTAATGGTTTCCGGCTCGTTGCCTCGGGATAGGAAGGTCTCGATCCAGTTGTGCGGCGAAGGGGGCTCGCCGCAGCGCGCCGGACGATAAGCGGGGGACCGGAACACTCCGCCGCCTTGCCGTCACGCCAACTTCCCGCGCGGTCCCGCAGCCCGCCAGTCGAGGGAGGTTCCGCGTGCATTACAAGATGCCCATTCTTGAGGAGAACGGGTATGTCGTCCTGCGCGATTACGACGGCCCGGTCATCGGGGAGGAGGAGTATCAGCACCTGGGCTTCATGGACTGGAAGTCCGGGGGTGACACCAACTTCGCACCGCTCGCATCCGCGACCGGTGAGATGGAGTGCGGGGGGTTCTGGGAGCACGGCCAACCCGATAAGGACGGCATCTGGACCAAGAACGAGCAGGTCAGTCCGTCGCTGGCCCGCTACGTCCGCAGTATCGGGGTGAGATTCGGCCGGGTGCGCGTCATCAAGCTCAATCCGTACACCAGCCGGGAGGAGGCGTACCGCAACCTGCATCTCGATGACAACAACCGTCTCAACCCCGACGGTGAGGGATGGGTCGTCCGGGCCTGGCTGGAACTGACGCACTGCCCTGACTCCTACATGGTGCTGCGGCACAGCAAAGACGACGCCGCGAGTGAGCACCGGGTAGCGGCCGTCCGGTACCGCCAGCTAGTGGTCGACACCGAACGGCTCTGGCATGTCGTCTCGCATCTGGGCCCCGAGCCCAGGTACGCGCTCATCACATCGCTGGAAAGCGGTCCCGAACTCGAGCGCTGGATCAGCAGCCAACTGCCAGCCGGGTTTGCACTAGCGGCAGCATCCCCGGCGCGGGAGGCCGGCCCGGGCCGGAGCGAGGCCGGCTCATCGCAGCGGCGGGTCAGGGTGGCCTGACCGGCCCCACCCGGCCCGTCATGCCGGATGGTGGCGCACCTAGCTGCCGGGGATCCTGGCCGGTCAGGGGCACCCCACGGGCATGGCCCGCTTCGGAGACGGCGAACTCCACGCCGAGATCGCGGCTGGCCCGCAGGCTGGCGTGGCGCCGGAAGTCCGCGAGCGCTCCGCGCTCGTCTTCAGCCATATGGCCGCTGTCGGCTCGGCACGTGCCGGCGACGGCCCGCCACCACGCCACGCACCCCGAGCCGGCGGCGAGCCCAGCGAGCGGAATTGGCGACGGCATTGCTACGATGACGAAGTCAGGGCCATTTCAGTCCGGTCCGGTCGTGGCCCCCATAGAATCGGTAAACTGTGATTATCCGGCAGGTAATGGGAGTGGCGATGGCCGCCGCCGCGGCCATGCTCACGAGTATGGCGGTGCCCGCGGGCGCCGCAGTCGGGGTCACGGTCACCAGCTCGGGTGCGCCAGCGGCGGCAGAGACATTCTGGTGCATCCGCCCGGACGGCCCGGTGCGGATGTACCAAGAGCGGAAGCCGCCATTGCCGCATCCATGCGCCCCCGGGTTCATGCTGGCCAGGACCCGTGACGGGGTGAACAAGCAGTTGATCACGGTGGGCGTCCGCGCCTACCATGACTCCTTCGCCAAGGTCGAGGCGTTCACCTGGACCGGCACGGCCTGGCAGCGGGTGTACGGGCCGTATACCGCCCGGGTCGGCTACGCGGGCATGGCCCCGCCCGGACACAAGGTCGAAGGCGACCTCCGCACTCCGCAGGGCACATTCGGATTCTCGTTCTTCTTCGGGGTCAAGCACAATCCTGGTGTCCACTTCTCGTTCCGCCATGCCTATACCTATGACGTCTGGGACGACGACCCGTACAGCCCGCGCTATAACGAGTGGATCAACGAACGGCGTGCCAACCCGGGCGTCAACCCCGAGCCAATGCATAACGTCCCTGCCTACAACTACGCCGCGGTCATCGCCTATAACACCGCGCGCATCCCATGGGCGGGCAGCGCCATTTTCCTGCACGTCGGCAACGGTTCGGCGACTGCGGGCTGCGTCTCGCTGCCCCAGGCCAGGCTGCTGAAGATCCTGCGGTGGATGCGGCCGGGAAGGCGGCCGGTGATCGCGATGCGCGTGGTCGCCCACTGAGCGGCGCGCTTGCCGCGGGCCAGGCACAACCGGCCGGTAGTCGGGCATGTGCCCGTCCGGCGGGTAGCATCTGCTGGCGTGCCTGAATCTGGGATCGTCCGCCGCTTCAACGTCCGTATCCCGTTGCGCGACCAGATCACGCTGTCGGCCGACCTGACGCTGCCGGAGTCGCTGCCAGCCCCGGCCGTGGTGATCCGCACTCCCTACGGCAAGACCGGGAAGCTGCAGTCCGAGCGTGCGGGCAGATTCGCCAAGGGCGGCTATGCCGTGGTGGCCGCCGACGTGCGGGGCCGGGGCGACTCCGAAGGGGTATTCGAGCCATACCGCAACGACGGTCCGGACGGGGCGGAGGTCATCGCCTGGACGGCGGCCCAGCAGTGGTGCACGGGTGATGTCGCGACCTACGGCGGCAGTTACGGCGGCCGTATCCAGTGGCTCACCGCACTGGCGGATCCGCCCGCCCTGCGGGCCATGATCTGCCTGGTGACCCCCAGCGACCCGTTCGTGGAGCACCCGACGGGGCTGCCGACCCCGATGCACATCGATTGGCAGCGCTTCACCGATGGCCGGGTCCCGCAATACCGTGACGACGTCGACTGGATGTCGGTGTACCGGCACCGCCCGCTGTGGACGATGGATGAGGCGGCCGGCTTCTCCTCGCCGAACTGGCGCGCGGAACTGTCCCACACCACCTTGGACGAATGGTGGGAGCCGGTCCGCTACCAGCACCGGATCGGTGAGGTGCGGGTGCCGGTCCTGCACATATCGGGGTGGTATGACGACGAGGAGATCGGCACCCCGGCCAACTTCGCCGCCATGGTGGCCGCCGGGCGGCCGGGCCAGCGACTGCTCATGGGCCCGTGGGGGCACGCCGTGAACACTTCCCGGACTCTCGGCGAGGTGGACTTCGGGCCCGATGCGCTGATCGATCTGGACGCCACCATGCTGGCCTTCCTGGACGAGCATGTGCGGGCCAGCAAGCCGGCGGCCCCGCCGGCGCCGGTCCGGATATTCGTCATGGGCGCGAACGAATGGCGCGATGAGCGGTCCTGGCCGCCTCCCGGGGCCGGGACCGCCGTCTTCCACCTGTCCAGCCAAGGTCACGCCAACAGCAGGCTCGGCGACGGCGTGCTCACCCGCACGCCCGTCGCCGCTCCGGAGCCGGCCGACGAATGGACGCACGACCCCGGCCGGCCGGTGCCGTTCATCACAAACCCGAGCAGCGGGCAGATCGGCGGGCCCGATGACTATCACGCGGTGGAAACGCGCGGGGACGTGCTGGTCTTCACCAGCGAGCCGCTGACCGAGCCACTGGAACTGATCGGCCCCGTGCGGGTGATCGCCCACGTCGAGACCAGCGCGGCCGACACCGACATCATGGCCAAGCTGGTGGATGTGCATCCGAACGGCTTCGCCCAGCGGCTCTGCGACGGAATGGTCCGCCTGCGCTACCGGTCCGGGTTCGAGCGCGTCCAGCCGGTCACCCCCGGCGAGGTCTATGAAGTCGCGATCGCCCTGTGGGACACCTGCGTGCGGCTGCCGGCCGACCACCAGCTCCGGGTGGAGATCGCCTCCTCGGCGTTCCCCAAGTTCGACGTCAACCTCGGCACCGGCGGGGACATGATCCACGAGAGGGACGGGGTGCTCGCCCGCAACCGGCTCTGGCACACCCCCGATCGGCCGTCCCGGCTCATTGTGAACTAGCTGAGCCAGGTCGCCTGCTCCGCGGGCCCGTGTGAGCCCGGCGCACACCGGACCCCGCCCCCGGCTGCGCGCCGGCGATGCCCGGCTCCCCGTGATGGCGGCCCCGGCGCGGCCCGCCCTGGGGTGGGTGATCAGCCGATGGGGATCCGGTCAGCCGCCGCTCCTGCGCCGGAACGTGCGGCGCTGGCGCACGGGTCCGTGAGAACTGTGGATCTTGCCGCCCTCCTTGCCACCGCCCTGGGCGGTGCCCGCCTCGCCGGCGCGCTTGCGTTCGAGCGCCTCGCGGAACGCTCGCCGGCGCTGCTCGTCCGGGTCGGGGGGTTCGCTCGCCCCGTCCGGTTCCGGCGCTGGGGGCACTGGGTCGGCCATGGCAGTCTTCTCCTCGCGGCTAGCAGTGCCGGGACCTGGTGCTCGCGCGGTGCGGTGGCCACGGCCCCTTCGACCGGGTACGCTACACGGTCCGGCGCCCACCGGCACGGGTCGGCGCCCACCGGCACGCTCCGGCGCCCACCGGCAGGGGCCTCGTCCGCGCCGCCGGGCCCGCCAGCCGTGGCCTGGCGCAACGAGCCTGATGACAAAGTAAGCACACCGTTAATGCGCCCGCCTCAGCCCGGCCGCTCGGCGATGATGGGCACATGCCCCCGTCCCCGTACCGTGTGCTGAGCGCTGCCCTCGATCACGCGGTGCTGACCGGCCTGCTGATCGACCCGGCGCGGCGGCGGGTTGTGCTGCACCTGGGGGAGGCTGAGGCCGGGCCGGTGCGGCGGGGTGATGGGACGTTCACGTTGCACGGGGTGTCACGGATCACCGCGTGGCTGAGGGAGATCGACTACGGCCGCAATCCTCGTGGTGACGATGTCCACCCGGCACAGGAGGTCAGCGACCTCGCCGACCTGACGGGCTGGCTGCCCTGCTGGGCCGGGCAGCGCGTGTCGGGCGAGCTCAGCGAACCCGGCGCTGAACCGGACTGGCTCGGCTGGGCCAGCCTCGATGAGCGCTGGGGGAGTCGCCAAGCTCGGGTTCACGCCCTTGACCTCTGGCTTGACGAGAACGACGCGGCGGGCGCGCGCCGGTTGGACCTGCGGGTCGAGTTCGGTGGGCTCACTCTCGGCCGCGAGGGGGAGGCAGCCGCGGGCCGGCCCGTGCGCGGCAGCCGCATGGACGAACGTGGGCACCGGCAGCACCGGGGGAGCCGCGGGAAGGAGCACGGGGGGAGCCGCGGGAAGGAGCACGGGGCGAGCCGCACCCGCCGTGGTGTGGCGATGGGACTGGCTGCGGTGCTCGTGGCCGGGATCAGCGCCACCTGGCTCGTGACGCACCAGGGGGCCGGGGCGGCAGCGGGCGATCCCGTGGGCGGCGGTGGCCATCGTGCCGCGGGCGCGCATCACCTCGCCGCAGCCGAATCCGGCCTGCTGCCGTGGCACCTCGCGGCCCCGCTCAGCCGTGAGGTGGTCATGCCCGGGCGGCACGGGCGGCTCATCGTCATCGGGGGGCTGACCTCCGGTGGCGGCTCGGCGAACGGGATCTATTCGGTGGGCATGGTGGCCGGGGCAAGCCGGCAGATCGGCACGCTGCCGGTGGCGGTGCACGATGCCGCCGCGGGCGTGCTGGGCGCCCGTGGGTTCGTGTTCGGCGGTGGGTCCTCGGCAAGCGTGGCGGCCGTCCAGTCGTTCGGTGTCGGTGGCGGCCGCGCGTCGGCAGCCGGGCAGCTGCCCTCACGCCGCTCGGACGCCGCCGCTGTCACCATCGGCTCGACCGCCTACATCGTCGGGGGCTATGACGGCGCCAAGCCGGATGCCACGGTGCTGGCGACACCGGATGGCCGTTCCTTTACAAAGGTGGCGACGCTGCCGGTGCCGGTGCGCTACCCGGCCGTGGCCGCGCTGGGGACTCAGATCTTCGTCTTCGGCGGCCAGGCTGTCACCGGCCCGCACGCTGGGGCACCGGTGAGCGTCATCCAGGTGGTCGACACCGCCCGGCACACCGCATCGATCATCGGCCGCCTGCCCGAACCACTCGCGGGCGCCGCCGCGATGACGCTGCACGGAGAGGTGTTCCTGGCCGGAGGGCAGAGCACCGTCCAGCAGCGTCCGCCGCGCGGAGTCGGCATCACCCAGCTTCCGCGCAGTGAGATGAGCGCCGGCGGGGCCGCGGCTCCCGGGACCTCCACGGTGAACACGATCTGGGCGTTCGATCCGGCCAGCCGCAGGCTCCTGCCGGCCGGGCATCTCCAGGTCGGCGTATCCCATGCCGGCGTGGCCGTGACCGGTTCCACCGCCTGGATCGTGGGCGGCGAAACCGGCGGCTCACTCGTCGCCGCGGTGCAGATGCTCCGCCCCAATCCCGCCTTCGGGACGGCGGGCGCCCCCGGCGCGGGCTCGCCTTATTTCGGGGCGAAACTCCTCATCGCAGACCGGGGCAACAACCGGTTGCTGCTGCTGAACGCGGCCATGCACGTGGTGTGGAAATACCCCTCAGTGCACGCGCCGGCCGATCCGCTGCACTTCTACTTCCCCGACGATGCATTCTTCGTCGATCATGGCACGGCGATCCTCTCCAACCAGGAGCAGAACAACACGATCATCAAGATCGCCTTCCCTTCCGGGAAGATCATCTGGTCGTACGGCCACCCGCGCCACGCCGGAACGGCCCCCGGGTATCTGTATGAGCCCGATGACGCCTACCAGCTCAAGAATGGCCAGATCACGGTCGCGGACGCGAACAACTGCCGGGTGCTCATCATCAACCCCAACCACACGATCGCCCATCAGATCGGGACCACCAGGGTCTGCCAGCACAATCCACCGCACTCGCTCGGCTCCCCGAACGGCGACACCCCGCTGGCCAATGGCAACCTGCTGATTTCGGAGATCAACGGGTCATGGGTGAGCGAATACACCATGGGCGGCAAGCTGGTCTGGACGACCCAGCTTCCGATCGCCTACCCGTCAGACCCGCAGCAGCTGGGCCCGAACCGTTACCTCATCGCCGATTACTCCAGCCCGGGGGAGGTCCTCCAATTCAACCGGGCGGGCCGGATCCTGTACCGCTACCACCCTTCCTCCGGGCCGGGCGCACTCAACCACCCGTCGCTGTCGGAGGTGCTGCCCAGCGGGGTGATCATGGTGAACGACGATTACAACGACCGGATGGTGGCGATCGACCCGGTCACGGGCGCGCTGGTGTGGCAGTATGGCGTCACCGGCAGGCACGGGCGAGCCCCGGGCATGCTGAACACACCGGACGGCTTCGACATTCTCCTCCCGAACGGGACCACCCCGACGCATCGCGCGACCGGGTGACGCGCCCGGTGGGCCGCACCGGACAGGCAGGCAGGCGCATGTGGCATAGCCCGATCGGCACACGGAGGATTCCGGCGCCCGGATAACGGCAATCAACATGGTCGTGACCCCCCGAAAGGTCCCATCCAGGCTGGGCGGCATAGCCAGCGCGGTCCCAGTGCCCGGTGGAGCGCGGACGTGAGCGCGGGCCGGACTCTCGCGCAGGCACGCCGCGACCGGGGACTGACCCTCGCGCAGGTGAGCCAGCGGACCCGCATCCGCCAGACCATCATCACGGCGATCGAGGAGGATGACTACTCCGGCTGCGGCGGTGATTTCTACGCCCGCGGCCACATCCGCGGCATCGCCAGAGCCGTGGGCGTCGACCCGGAGCCACTGGTCGAGGAGTATGACTCGGCCCATGGAGCCCACGGCCCGCTCGCTGCCGTCAGCCTCGATGAACTTGTGGCCTCGGCTCAGACGCGCCGGCGGCGGCGGACCTGGCCGGCCCTGCTCGGGGTGGTGCTGGTCGTTGCGCTCGGCGGCGCTGCGACGGCGCTGCTCGCCGGCCCGGGACACCCCGCCCACCCCGTCTCAGCGGCGGGGACCACCTCATCAGGCGACAGGGCAGGCAATCGCGCCGCGGCCCGGTCGGCGAAAAACCGGCCGCCGGCCGCCCGGCCGAGTTCCAGCGCTGCGCCGGGCGCCGTCCTCCCGGCCCGGACGCTGGTCCCAGTCTCCGCGGCCGCCTTCGGTGCCGCCGGCCCGGGCACGGGCGACAATCAGCAGCTTGCCTCGCTGGCCATCGACGGCAATCCGCGGACCTCCTGGCATACCGACTGGTACGCCTCGGCCCGGTTCGGCAACCTTTATCCCGGCACCGGGCTGCTGGTGGATATGGGACGTGCTGTGGCGATCAGTTCGCTGCAGATCAGCCTCGGCACACCCGGGGCGGGTTTGCAGGTGCGGGCCGGCGCGAGCCCCGTCTTCGCGGACCTGACCCCGGTGGCGCGGCAGAGCGCGGCCGGGACGGCGGTCACGCTGACGTTCCCGCATCCCGTGCAGGGCCGTTACCTGCTGATCTGGTTCACCCGGCTGCCGGTGGACCCGGCAGGGACCTATGAGGAGAGCGTCAGCGGGGTGACGGTGCGCGGGGCATACCTGCCGTCAGCGGGGTGACGGTGGGCGGGGCATACCTGCCGTCAGCGGGGTGACGGTGCGCGGGCCTCGCACCGCCGCGATCAGGACGGTTCAGGCCGGTCATAGCTGACGTGCCGGGAATGCGCCGGGGCTCAGCGTGGCGTCGTATGATCCGGCTAGACGTGGCTCGGGGCAGGTCGGCGCGTGGGCATACGCCAGGCACGAAGGAGCGATTTCGATGGGGATTCTCAACGAGGCCCGTCGCGAGTTCATCGCGGCCCCGGATTCGGCGAAGGGGCAGATCGTCTTCAAGTGGCCCGACCAGAACATCCGCAAATACGCGCGCGCGATCGTCGAACCCGATGCCCAGGCGGTCTTCATCAGCCAGGGCCAGGTCATGGGCATGCTGCCGCCCGGTCAGCACACCCTTGACGCCCAGGAGCTGCCATTCCTGGGCATGTTCGTGGACTGGGCATCCGGCGGGAACGCCTTCAAGGCGGAGATCTACTTCGTGGGCGCGCGTGAGTTCCCGAACCTGCGCTTCGGGGGCCGGCTGGACGAGGTGCAGGATCCGCAGACTGGCCTGATTGTCACGCTCCGGTCGTTCGGCGAATACGCGCTGCGGGTGATCGACCCGTCCAGGCTGATCCTCAATCTGGTCGGCACCGTGGACGTGACCAACAACGAGGCCGTCACCGCGTGGGTCACCCAGCAATTGCTCAAGGCCACCCGCACCATGGTCACCACCCAGCTCATGTCCGGCGCCTGGCCGATCCTGGGGCTCTCGATGCACAGCCCGGAGATCGAAGTGGCGGCAATGGCGGCCGCCAATAGCGAGCTCGCCAGCTATGGGATCACCATCACCCGCCTCGGCAACCTCGACATCAACCTCGACGATGACGACAACGCCCGGCTGAAGAAGCTGGCCGGCGACACCGCCTACAGCCGGCTGGCCGGCGGGTTCCTGCAGGCCGCGCAAGCGGAGGCGATGCAGGGCGCGGGCGAGGGGATGGCGCAGGGCGGTGCCGGCGTCACCCCGATGTTCTTCGGGGCGGGCATGGGAATGGCCGGCCAGATGATGCAGGCCCCGGCCCAGGCCGCCCCCGTCCCGCCACCGCCGGCGCCTGGCTTCGCCGGCGGCGGCCAGGGATTCGCGCCCGCGGCGCCGCCCGCGCCACAGCCGACCGCCCCGGCGCAGGCGTCTATGGCGCCCGCCGCGCCAGCGTCCACCGTGGAGTGCGGGAACTGCCACGGCCAGGTCCGGGCCGGAGCGAAGTTCTGCGACTCGTGCGGCACGCCGATGAGCAAGCACTGCACCAACTGCAACGCGGACCTGAGCGCGACCGCCAAGTTCTGTGCCGATTGCGGGACGCCGGTCGCCCCACCGCCGTCCGCATAACCCGCTATACCACCACTGGCCCGGACCGGCATGGGCTACGCTCTGGTGCGGATTCTCCCTGGATGCAGTTACCGCGGGCCCCCTATGAGAAAGGCATGTCCGGATGGATCGGATCGAGTGCCAGTGGTGCAAGGCTCAGAACGAACCGGACCGCACGAGCTGCGCGACCTGCGGGGCGCCACTCGACACGAAGAACCTCGTCTCCGACTCCGGCTGGAGTGAGGCGCCGCGCCTGCGCGACATGACCGAATTCCGCTTCTCGAACTCGACCTGCCAGGTCGAGGGTGAGATCGTCCCGGTAGCCGAGATCGCACTCGCCCAAGGGGACTCGGTCTTCTTCGAGCACCATGTCATGCTCTGGAAAGAGCATGAAGTGCCAATGTCGGCGCTGAACACCGGTGGCGGGATGAAGCGGATGGTCGGCGGCATGCCGCATATCCTCAGCGTCGCCCATGGACCTG
The DNA here is from genome assembly GCA_027306495.1 of Actinomycetota bacterium. Lineage (GTDB taxonomy): Bacteria > Actinomycetota > Actinomycetes > Streptosporangiales > Streptosporangiaceae > DAHUZQ01. The sequence goes on from DAHUZQ010000228.1 coordinate 12,572, forward strand.
GCCGGATCGCATTCTCACGGGACGCGGCAGGCGAAGTGGTGGTGCTTCCCCTGCACCCGTCGATGGAACTCGATGTGCGCGAGCACGCCTTCCTGGTCGGGACCCATTCGCTGAACTACTCCTTTGTCCGCATCAAGGGCCTCGCCAACGTGCTGCACGGGGGCGAGGGAATGTACATGGACCGGTTTGTCACCACGGGCGAGCCCGGCCTGCTGCTGCTGCACGGTTACGGCAACGTCTTCCAGAAGACGCTGGCGCCGGGGGAGAAGATCCTGGTCGAGCCGGGCGGTTTCCTGTACAAGGACTCGTCGGTGACCATGAACGCGGTCCAGCAGAACGTCAGGACCAGCATGATGCGGCGGGGAATGTACCTGGCGGAGCTGACGGGTCCCGGCCGGGTCGGAATCCAGTCGATGTACGTCCACCACGGCACCGAGTAGGGGTGGTCACGATGTCGTCCCCTGGCGGCCAGGCCGCCTACACCTGCCCCTACTGCCGGATGGCCAGTGACGGGACCGCGACCGCGTGCCCGCACTGCGGCGCGCCGGTGGACGTGCGGTTGCGCTCGACCGACTCCGGGTGGATCGAGCAACCGCCCATCCGGGACATGGCCCGCATCCGTTTCAGCCGGTCCAGTTGCCAGATCAGCGGCGCGTACGTCCCGGTCGCGGAAATGGCATTGGACGGGCAGGACTCGGTCTACTTCTCCCACCATGTCCTGCTGCACACCGATCCCAAGGTCAGGCTGGAGGCCCTGCAGATGGGCGGCGGCTGGAACCGGATGCTGGCCGGGATGCCGCTGATCATGATGAGGGCACAGGGTCCGGGCTACATCGCTTTCAGCGCCGACCGCCCGGGTGAGACCATCGCGGTGCCGCTCCAGCAGAACCAGGGCGTGGACGTCGTCGAGCACAGGTTCCTGGTCGCCACCGGCAATGTCGGCTATCAGTGGCAGGCTTCCGGCGTCTGGTTCACCACGCCCGACGACAACAGCGAGGAGTGGCACTACCCGGTCGGCCAGTTCATGGACCGCTTCATCGCACAGGGCGGGCCGGGACTGCTGCTGCTGCACGCGCCGGGGAACACCTTCATCCGCGACCTTGCGCACGGTCAGCACATCTGCATCCAGCCGACGGCGCTGATGTGGAAGGACCCGACGGTCCGCATGTCCCTGCACTTCGAGTACCCCAGGGGACAGTACTGGTACAGTTCCGCGCGCTGGCAGGCCAAGTCCACCTGGCTGACGCTGCAGGGCCCGGGGCGAGTCGCCATCTCGTCGGTGTTCGAGCGCCCCGAGGGGACCGGAATCATCCGGCGCAGTTCAGGGGCGACCGTCAAGCAGTGGTGAAAGGGTCACAGGCTGTCGCGGCGCCGCTGCAGGAACGCCCGTTCACTGTCATTCGCAGTCATGGCGATGGCGGTGTCATAGGCGTCGATGGCGTCCTCGCGCCGGCCCAGCCTGCGCAGGAGGTCCGCCCGGGTCGCATGGAACAGGTGGTAGTGGCCCAGGGGTAGGTCGCGGCACTCCTGCAAGGCGGCCGCTGGGCCGTGCACCTCGGCGAGGGCCACGCAGCGGTTGAGCGCGACCACCGGCGTAGGCGCCACGGACAGAAGCTGGTCATAGAGCGCCAGAATCTGGCGCCAGCCGGTCTGCGCGGCGGTGGGCGCGTCCGCGTGCACAGCGTTGATCGCGGCCTGGATCTGGTACGGGCCGGGCTGACCGCGCCGCAGGCACGCCCTGACCAGGGCATGGCCCTCGGCTATCACTGCGCTGTCCCAGCGGGTCCGGTCCTGATCAGCGAGCAGCACCAGCGAGCCGTCCGGTCCGGTGCGAGCTGCCCGGCGCGCATCGGAGAGCAGCAGCAGAGCGAGCAAGCCGAGGCATTCGGGCTCGTCGGGCATCAGCGCCACCAGCAGCCTGGCCAGCCGGATGGCCTCAGCGCACAACTCGGCCCGCACGAGGACGTGCCCGGCGCCGGAGCTGTAACCCTCGTTGAAGACCAGGTAGACGACGGCCAGCACGAGCGGGAGCCTGCCGGGCAGTTCGGCATCGCGCGGTACCCGGTAGGGGATTGCGGCGTCACGGATCTTGCGCTTGGCCCGGACCAGCCGCTGGGCGATGGTGGCCTCGGGCACCAGGAAGGCGCGGGCGATCTCGGGGGTCGCCAGCCCGGCGACCAGCCGGAGTGTCAGCGCGACCTGGGCCTCCTGCGCGAGCGCGGGGTGGCAGCAGGTGAAGATCAGGCGCAACTGGTCGTCCTTCACCGGCCCCACCTCCGCGGGCTCATCGGCGGTCTGCGGCAGGGCTGCCCGTGTCTCGCGGCTAAACCGCGACGATTCCCGCCGGATCCGGTCGAGTGCCTTGTGGCGGGCGGTGGTGACGATCCAGCCGCCCGGGTTGGGTGGCACGCCCGCTGTCGGCCACCGCTGCAACGCGATGGCGAAGGCCTCCTGGACCGCCTCCTCTGCGAGATCGAGATCCCCGAAGAGACGGGCCAGGGTGGCCACCGCACTGCCCGCGCTGTCGCGGTAGGCCCGCTCGATGACTGCGGCGTCCATGGGTCCCACGGGTTACTCCTGCGGTATCTCCTCCAAGGGCCACGCCTCCGGTATCTGCTGGAAGGGCCTGACCTCCACCGGCCCACCGCAGGCGGCCGAGCCACGCGCGGCGAGGTCGAGAGCGGCGTCGAGATCGGTGGCGTTCACGATCCAGAATCCACCGAGGTGCTCCTTGGTCTCCGCGAACGGGCCGTCGGTGGTGATGACCCTGCCACCCTGAGCGCGGACCACCGTGGCGTCGGATGCCGGGTGCAGCCCGCCGGCGAACACCCACGCCCCCTCCGCCCGCAGCTCGTCGTTGAACACGTCCACCTTCCGGTAGCTCTCCTGCATCTGTTCATCGGAGGGGAGTGGCTCCCCCTCGATCATGTGCACCGCGAGCAGGTACTGCTTCATGCCCGTTCTCCCTTCGGCTGAGCCGGCGCGGCCGGCCTCTTCAGTTGGATTCACGAACGCGCACCCCGGTCATCGACAGATGCGCCGAAGATAACTGTCGAAATTCTGCCCGCTGGGGTGAGGTAGGGGTGCGCGGCGACGCCGGAGGCCGCGATAAGGAAGGATGAAACGATGCGATACATGCTGCTGCAGAACTACGCCGAGGTCGAGTCGGGCTGCGCGCCCATGCCGCAGTGGAGCCCAGCGGACATCAAGGCACATATCGCCTTCCAGCATGCTCTCAACGCCGAACTGGCCGCCAGTGGCGAACTGATCGACGCCCAGGGCCTCGCCGGCCCCGAGCAGGCAAAGTACGTGGTCTGGGACGGGGCTGGGGCGCCGGTGGTCACCGACGGCGCATATGCCGAATCGAAGGAACTCCTGGCCGGCTACCGGCTGGTCGACGTTGAGAGCGCGCAGCGCGCTATCGAGATCGCTGCCCGGGTTTCCGCCGCGCCTGGCCCGGACGGTGCCGCCATCCGCCAGCCGATCGAGGTGCGCGAGGTGCTCAGCGCGCCCGACCCGGAGCTGTGAGCGGGATCCGCCGGCACCGGGGACCTGCTGCGTGACCTCGCGCCGCAGGTCCGCCGGGGTGGTGGGCGGCGCTATGGCGACTTCGCAGATGCCGGGGACGCCGCGGGCGGAGTTCGGCCCCACCAATCTGCGCGGGCGGGAGTACCTGCTCACACACTCCGGCCGGCTCGCGGAGTGGCCCACTGGCTCATGACCGTCAGTGGAGTCTCGCCCGTTCGGGCTGGGCACGGTTTCAGGCTGACCGACCCGGACGGCTAGCTGGCCGAAGCCGAACGCGGCCTCGGCGGCCTCGTCTTATCCCGATTCGGCGCCAGAGTCACCGGGCGGGGGCGGGCCTTCGCCCAGGGACGGGGGCCGCACCGGCAGCCGGCTGATGGCAGCGAGACTGTCGAACAGCGCCTGCCACAGCGTGGCCAGCGACGCGGTGGCGGGCAGGTCGCCCCGGATGGTGCCGGGCGGGCTTGCCAGGTCACCCAGCGCGGTGATCGCCGCCCGGCCGGCTTTGATGATCTCCGGATCGGCCGCCTCGACCGTGAGCCGGTCGTCGAAGACGTGGATGACCATCTGGCGCCGGCCGGCCTCTTCTGGCGCTTCGTCGGTTGTCCCGGTGACCTCCGTGGCCAGCAGGGCCTCCCTCGCCTGCTCCAGGTCGACACCCAGGGCCGCCAGGGCGCGGGCGGCGGCGGCCTGTGGGTCGGTCAGCGTTGCCAGCAGCAGGTGGTGGGAGCCGACCGGGCCCGCGCCTGCCAGGCGGGCTGCCTCGCTGAGCGCGGCATCCGCCGCCGGGGTGGCGTTCAGGTCGCTGTGCTCGCTGACCGGGACTTCAGCCTCGGCAGGGCCGGGGACCGGGCGGCGCCGGAGCCAGCGCCGCCCCCGGGCTTCGGCGCTCGCGGCAGGTATCAGGTCGAGCATCCGCAGGCGAATGGTGAGCAGATCGGCGTGCTGCCGCATGACCTGCGCGGCCACTCCCTCGCCTTCCCTGATCAAGCCGAGCAGCAGGTGCTCGGTGCCGATGTGGTTGTGGTGCAGTTGCAGCGCTTCGCGCAGCGCGAGTTCCAGGGTCTTCTTCGCCCGTGGTGTGAACGGGATGTGCCCGCCCGGGGCTGCCTTCCCGGTCCCGACTATGACGGCAACCTCGTTCCGGGTGTCCTCCAGTGACATCCCGATGCCGGTCAGGACACGGCTGGCCAGGCCATCGGAGGCCAGGAGCCCGAGCAGCAGGTGCTCGGTGCCGATGAAGTTGTGGTTCAGTTTCCTGGCCTCTTCCTGGGCCAGGACAACTACGCGCCGTGCGCGGTTCGTGAATCGCTCGAACATGGAACTCAGGGTCTGGCTTTCGCCTTACCATGTCAATACCATGCTAATAGTATGGCTGAGAGAGAGGTATGGGGCGCGCCATGGACTGGGAAGACCGACTCGACGACTGGGAGCTGGAACTCGAGCTCGACGCCCAGATCCAGGGATCGGACTGGGTGACGCTCGAACGGGCGGCCGCTCAGACCGGGGCGTCCCGTGCGGCCCTGCGAAGCTGGTACCGGACCGGGCAGATCCCCTCCCGGCTGGCCGATGGCCCGCACGGTCCGCAGCGGCTCGTCCCCCTCGCCATGGTCGCCGCACGAGCGGAAGCCTCACCCCGCTTGCGGCGCACCGCGCAGCGGCGGCTGGCCGATCAGGCCCAGCTCGAGATCCTCAGGAGCCGGGTCGATCGGCTGGAACTGCGGCTGGCCACTCTCGAACAGCTGGAACTGCGGCTGGCCACTCTCGAACAGCTGGAACTGCGGCTGGCCACTCTCGAACAGCTGGAACTGCGGCTGGCCACTCTCGAACAGCTGGAA
>DAHUZQ010000229.1 GCA_027306495.1 Actinomycetota bacterium
GGTCCGCCGGGCGGTGAGCGCTTTCGCGGAACGGTACACCGACCGGGGCCGCTGCCCCGCTGACGACTGGCTGGATGGACGCAGACCGTCCGCACCACTGACGATGCTGGAGGGCCACCCATGACCCAGACCGAGATGCCGGAGGCCCGGCTCCGCGAGCAGATCCTGGCCAAGCTCGCCGCGGCCCGGGAGCGCACCAGTTTGCTCACCGGCTGCGTCGAGGAGGAGGACCTGGTGCGTCAGCACTCGCCGCTGATGTCGCCGCTGGTCTGGGACCTCGCCCACATCGCGAACCAGGAGGAACTATGGCTGCTGCGGGGTGTTGGCGGCCGCGAGCCGATGCATCCCGAGATCGACCCGCTCTACGACGCTTTCCAGCACCCCCGGGCGGAGCGGCCCTCGCTGCCGCTGCTGCCGCCTGCGCAGGCGCGCTCCTACTCCCGCGAAGTCCGGGGCCGGGTCCTCGATGTCGTCGAAGGAGCGGTCCTGCACGGAACGCCGCTGGTCCAGGACGGGTTCGTGTTCGGCATGATCGCCCAGCACGAGCAGCAGCATGACGAGACCATGCTCATCACGCACCAACTGCGGGCCGGCGCCCCGGCGCTGACCGCCCCGGCGCCACCTGGTCCTGCCGGGGACGCCGGGGGCCTGCCGAGCGAGGTGCTCATCCCGGGCGGTCCGTTCAGTATGGGAACGTCGGTGGAGCCGTGGGCGCTGGACAACGAGCGGCCGGCCCACACCGTGCAGGTGGCGCCCTTCTTCCTCGACGCGACCCCGGTCACCAACGCCGCCTACCGCCAATTCATCGATGCCGGCGGTTACCACGAACCCCGCTGGTGGAGCCAGGCGGGGTGGGCGCACCGCCAGCAGGCGGGCCTGTCCGCCCCGTTGTTCTGGCGCCGTGAGGGCAGCGGCTGGGCGCGCAGGCGGTTCGGCGTCACCGAAGAGGTCCCGCCGGATGAGCCGGTCCTGCACGTGTGCTGGTACGAGGCGCAGGCCTATGCCAGCTGGGCCGGCCGGCGGCTCCCCACCGAGGCCGAGTGGGAGAAGGCCGCCCGCTACGACCCGGCGAGCGGGCGCTCGCGCCGCTACCCCTGGGGCGATGAGGATCCCGGCCCGGACCACGCCAACCTGGGGCAGCGGCATCTGCAGCCGGCCCCGGCCGGCAGCTATCCGGCTGGTGCGGCGCCGTCGGGGGCCCGCCAGCTCATCGGGGACGTGTGGGAGTGGACCGCGAGCGATTTCCTGCCCTATCCGGGGTTTGCGGCTTGGCCCTACCGGGAGTATTCGGAGGTCTTCTTCGGCGGCGAGTACAAGGTTCTGCGGGGCGGCTCGTTCGCGGTCGATCCGGTTGCGTGCCGGGGAACGTTCCGCAACTGGGACTATCCGGTCCGGCGGCAGATCTTCGCCGGATTCCGGACGGCCCGGGACGCGCCGGCCGGGGCGTGAGGCCGGGCGATGTGCCGTCACCTGGCCTATCTGGGCCCGCCGGTCCCGTTGCGGACGGTAATCACCGATCCGCCGTTCGGGCTCGCCCGGCAGGCGTGGGCGCCCCGCCGGCAGCGGCACGGGTCGATGAACGTGGACGGTTTCGGCGTGGGCTGGTACGCGCCGGGCGACCAGTTGCCCGCCCGCTACCGGCGGGCGGGACCGATCTGGGCCGATCCCGACTTCGCGGACCTGGGCCGGGTGATCCGGTCCGCCGCGCTGCTCGCCGCGGTCCGGTCGGCCACGCCCGGTACCTCGGAAGGGGCCGCCGCCGCGGCGCCGTTCGTCGGCGGCCGTTGGCTGTTCAGCCACAACGGGGTCCTGAAAGGGTGGCCGGATACGGCCGGTTCCCTCGCCGCGACTGTCCCCCCGGCCGACCTGCTCGCGCTCGAATCGCGCTGCGACTCGGCGCTGGCCTGGGCGCTGGTGCTGCGGCGGCTGCGGGACGGGCACACGCTGCCGTCGGCGCTCAGCGCGACCATCGCCAGCCTGCGTGAGCATGGTGTGACCGGACGTTTCAATTTCCTGCTGACGGACGGGGCCGAGATCGCAGCCACGGCTTGCGGCGACACCCTGTGCTACCGGCTGAGCGAGGGCGGCTGTGTGGTGGCCTCCGAGCCCAGCGACGACGAGCCTGGCTGGACCGAGGTCCGCGACTCCAGCGTGCTGACCGCGACCCCCGACCACGTGGAGGTGTACCCGCTTTCGACCAGTGCCTGATCAGCTACCGACCGATCGGGAGCGCCGCGGCGTGGCGGATCGGTCTCGAACCGGAAGGATCACTGGACTGATGGCTGCTCTACGGGTGGAACGGTGCCTGCCGGAGGGGTTCCTCGGGGCCTCGCTGCGGGCCGATGCTCTGGCCGGACTGTCCGCGTCCCCCAAGTCGCTGCCGCCCAAATGGCTCTACGACGAGCGAGGCAGCGAGCTCTTCGAAAAGATCACCCGCCTGGAGGAGTACTACCCCACCCGGGCGGAGCGCTCGATCCTGCAGGTGGTGGCAGGCGAGGTGGCGGCGGCGACCCGGGCGGTCACCCTGGTGGAGCTAGGGGCCGGCGCGGCGGACAAGACCCGGCTGCTGCTCGATGCCCTGCGCGCGGCGGGGACGCTGGCCGAATTCGTCCCCGTCGACGTCAGCGAGAGCGCGCTGACGGACGCCGCGCGGCGGTTGATGGGCGAATACCCGGGGCTGGCGGTCACGGCGGTCGTCTCCGATTTCGAGGAACATCTCGGGCTGCCGGAGTCCGCCGGGCCGCGGCTGGTCGCGTTTTTGGGGAGCACCATCGGCAACCTGCTGCCGGACCAGCGGGCGAACTTCCTGGCCGGGCTGCGCCAGCGGCTGCGGCGGGGGGATTGGCTGCTGCTGGGGACGGACCTGGTCAAGGAGGTGCCGGTGCTGCTGGCCGCCTACGACGACGCGGCCGGGGTCACCGCCGAGTTCAACAAGAACGTGCTCGCGGTGCTCAACAACGAACTCGGGGCAACGTTCGATCCCGATGACTTCGACCACGTCGCCTGGTGGAACCCCGAGGCCGAATGGATCGAGATGCGGCTGCGCTCGAGGCTGGACCAGACCGTGGCGGTGCCCCGGATCGGGCTCAGCGTGTCGTTCGCCGCGGCGGAGGAGATGCGGACCGAGGTGTCGGCGAAGTTCCGCGAGGACCGGGTGCGTGCGGAATTGGCTGCGGCGGGGTTCGCGATGCGTTCCTGGTGGACCGATCAGGCCGGCCAGTTCGGCCTGTCGCTGTCCGTGCCCGACTGACGGCGCGCAACTGCCGGCCCGGACACTGCTCCGGCACGCGGCCGGGCTTTCCGTGCCCTCTGCGGGTAACCTCGATGTCGAGATACCACGCAGCGCTGGAGGCTGAACATGACAGCGGTGTTCGCGGTGGACGCGTGCCGGACCCCGGTCGGCCGGATCAAGGGCGCGCTCGCGGCGGTCCGGCCGGACCACCTGACCGCGGCGGTTATGCGGGCGCTGCTGGCCCGTAACGCCTGGCTGGACCCGGCCAGGATCGACGACGTGTACTGGGGCGCGGCCAACCAGGCGGGGGAGGACAACCGGAACGTGGCCCGGATGGGGGTGCTGCTGGCGGGATTGCCGGTGGAGATCCCCGGCGCGACCGTGAACCGGCTGTGCGGGTCAGGGATGGAGGCCATCGCCGGGGCGGCGCGCGCCATCGCGGCCGGGGACGCTGACGTCTGCCTGGCAGGGGGAGTGGAGTCGATGACCCGCGCGCCATTTGTGCTGCCGCGGCCGGAGAGCGCGTTCCCCCGTGATGCCGGTGTGGTCGACACGCGGCTGGGGTGGCGGCTGGTCAGCCCGCGGATGCGGGAAATGTACCCGCCGATCAGCCTGGGCGAGACGGCGGAGAACGTCGCCGACCGGTACCAGGTGAGCAGGCAGCGGCAGGATGAGTTCGCGCTGCGCAGCCACCAGCGCGCCGCCGCTGCCCAGGCCCGTGGCGCCTTCGACAGCGAGATCATCCCGGTGGCCACGCCCGCCGGCGAGGTGACCCGCGACGAAGGGGTCAGGGCCGACCTCAGCATGGAAGAACTGGCCGGCAAGCAGCCGGCGTTCCGGCCGGGCGGCACCGTGACGGGGGGTAACTCCTCCCCCCTGAACGACGGTGCGGCATGCCTGCTGGTGATGTCCGCGCGCGCGGTTTCGGAGGCTGGGCTCACCCCGCTGGCCCGCTATGTCGGCACCGCCGCCGCCGGAGTCCACCCCGACTACATGGGAATCGGGCCCGTGCCCGCGATGGGCAAGGTGCTGGGCCGGGCCGGATGGACCGTCGACCAGCTTGACCTCATCGAACTCAACGAGGCCTTCGCCGCGCAGGCGGTGGCCGTTGTTGACGAGCTCAAGCTTGATGAGGAACGGGTCAACGTGAACGGCGGTGCCATCGCCATCGGTCATCCGCTCGGTTGCTCGGGAGCCCGGATCACCACCACCCTGCTGCACGAACTGCGGCGCGGCCGGGGCACGCGGGCTGCCGCCTCCATGTGCATCGGCGTCGGCCAGGGGATCGCCACGCTCTGGGAAACGGCGTAGCGGTCGGTCGGCAGGACCGGCCCGATCGCCGCGACCGGAGGGCTTGACCAGGCGGCCGCCGTCCTCGCGGGCGCGCCGGGCACCCCGGCCAGCCCCGGATAGCTACATGGCCTGCTCCTGGACGCTGAAGGCGACCCCGCCCTGGTCGTCCACCTCGGCGTCGAGTGACTTGTCCGAAAGCGCCTGGGCGGCCATGGGCTCAACGAAGACCCGCGCCCCGTCGGTTTCGATGACTTCGTCACCCTCGGTGGGGGTGGCCGCGAGGGACAGCTGGAATGAGGGAATCTCTTCTCCCTGTGCCATGATGCGCAGGCCAGTGTCCGCCGGGAGCTCTGGCTGCGAGGTGAGGGCCCGGATGGCCGTCACGGCGTTGTCCGTGAGCATCAGCATGTCCTGTTTCCTCCCAATCACTGTTCGCGCAATATTCGGCGCCCCTACCCACTGGAGGGGTCCGCACACCCCTTCGGGGCAGGGGGCCGTGCCGTCCCGGTGGATCAGCAGGTATGGTCCGCACCATGGAGGGGCCACAGCACGGCACAGTGGCGGGGCACGCGCCCGAGCCCGGTCAGGCGCCGCTCGCCCCGCCTGACCGGGTCCTCACGGTGCCGAACGCGATCAGCGTGGCCAGGCTGGCCGGGGTCCCGGTCTTCCTGTGGCTGGTGCTCGGCCCGCACGCGGACGGCTGGGCCGTCGGTCTGCTGATCGCCGCGGGGGTGTCGGACTGGCTCGACGGGAAGATCGCGCGGGCCTGGAACCAGACGAGCAGGCTCGGCCAGGTTCTCGATCCGGCCGCGGACCGGCTCTACATCGCCGCCACGCTGGCGGGCCTGGCGATCCGGCAGATCATCCCCTGGTGGCTGGTCGGGGTGCTGGTGGCCAGGGAAGCCGTGCTCGGCCTCGCGCTCATCGCGCTGCACCGCCACCGTTACGGCCCGCTGCAGGTGAGCCTGGTGGGCAAGGCCGCGACGCTATGCCTGCTGTATGCCTTCCCGTTGCTGTTCCTCGGCGCGCACGCCGGGGAAGCGGCGCTGGCGGCCCGGGTGGCCGGTTGGTCCTTCGCTATCTGGGGAAGTGCCCTGTACTGGTGGTCGGCCGCCCTCTACCTCACCCAGGTCCGCGCCTTGATCCGCGCGGACGCCGGGGGAGGAGAATGAGCGCGGGGGTCACGGCCGGGAGGGAGAACTGTCACCGGTGAAAGCAGTAGTCATGGCGGGTGGCGAGGGAACCCGGTTGCGGCCGATGACCGCCAACCAGCCGAAGCCGCTGCTCCCGGTCGCCAACAAGCCGATCATGGAGCACGTCCTGCGCCTGCTGAAGCGGCACGGCTTCTCCGAGACGATCGTCACGGTCCAGTTCCTGGCCTCCCTCGTGCGCAACTACTTCGGGGACGGCGAAGACGTCGGGATGAACCTGCAGTACGCGACCGAGGAGACCCCGCTCGGCACCGCTGGCAGTGTCAAGAACGCCGAGGACGCGCTGCGGGACGGCCCCTTCCTGGTGATCTCCGGAGACGCGCTGACCGACATCGACCTGTCGGCGCTGGTCCGCTACCACCGGGAGCAGGGGGCGCTGGTCACGGTGGGGCTCACCCGCGTGCCCAACCCCCTGGAGTTCGGCATCATCATCGTCGGTGAGGATGGCCGCATCCAGCGGTTCCTGGAGAAGCCGACCTGGGGCCAGGTCTTCTCCGACACCGTGAACACCGGCATCTACGTCATGGAACCCGAGGTCCTGGCGGAGGTCCCGCGCGGCGAGGCGGTGGACTGGTCGGGCGATGTGTTCCCGCGGCTGCTGAAGGAAGGCGCACCCCTGTGCGGCTGGATCGCCGAGGGCTACTGGGAGGACGTTGGCACCTTCGAGAGCTACCTGAAGGCACAGGCGGACGTGCTGTCGGGACGCGTGGACGCCGAGATCGAGGGCTTCGAGGTCTCACCGGGGGTCTGGATCGCTGAGGGCGCAGAGGTGGACGTGGACGCGATCCTCACCGGCCCGCTGTGCATCGGCGATTACGCCAAGGTGGAGGCGGGCGCGCAACTGCGCGAGTTCACGGTGGTCGGGAACAACGTGGTGATCAAGGAGGGCGCGTTCCTGCACCGGGCGGTCGTCCACAACAACGTCTACATCGGCCAGGGCACCACCCTGCGCGGATGCGTGATCGGCAAGAACACCGATGTGATGGCGTCGGTGCGGGTGGAGGAGTCGGCCATCGTCGGTGACGAGTGCGTAATCGAGCCCGAGGCGTACCTGTCGGCCGGCGTCAAGGTCTACCCGTTCAAGACCATCGAGGCCGGCGCGGTCGTCAACACCAGCGTGATCTGGGAGTCGCGGGGGCATCGCAGCCTGTTCGGCCCGCGGGGTGTCTCCGGCCTGGTGAATGTGGAGATCACCCCGGAGTTGTGCGTGCGGCTGGCGAGCGCCTGGGCGACCACCCTGTCGAAGGGGTCGGTGGTCACCACCTCGCGGGACGCCTCCCGGGCCGCGCGGGCGCTCAAGCGGGCCGTGCATGGCGCGCTCAACGCCAGCGCCATCAATGTGGTGGACCTGGAGGCGCAGCCACTGCCGGTGGCGAGGTTCCATACCGCCCGCGGGGATTGCAGCGGGGGCATCGCCTTGCGCACGACCCCGAGCAACCCGCAGTCCATCGACCTGATCTTCCTGGACGAGCGGGGAGCGGAGCTGTCGCAGGCCGCCGCCCGCAAGCTGGAGCGGGTGTTCTCCCGGCAGGAATACCGCAGGGCCTTCCCGGGCGAGATCGCCGAGCTCAGCTATCCACCGCGGGTCGTGGAGTCCTACGCGGCGGAACTGGTGCGCGCCGTCGACATGACCGGCGTCCGCGAGGCCGGCCTGAAGGTGGTGGTGGACTGCGCGGGGGGCACCGCTTCGCTGGTCCTGCCCGCCCTGCTGGGCCGAATCGGGGTGGACGTGCTGAGCGTGAACACCGGCCTCGACGAGATGTCCCCGATCCAGAGCCTGGCCGACTCGCGAGCGGGGATGCAGCGCCTCGGTGATCTCGTCGCGTCCTCGCGGGCAGCGTTCGGTGTCCGGTTCGACCAGGTGGGTGAGCGCCTGCAGGTGGTCGATGACTCCGGTGAGATGGTCCCGCCGGAACGCGCGCTGCTGGTCGTGCTCGACCTCATCGCCGCGGAGCGGCACTCGGGACGGGTGGCCCTGCCGGTGACCACGACCAGGGTGGCCGAGCAGGTCTGCCGGTTCCACGGGGTCGCCGTGACGTGGACGTCGACCTCGCTGGCCGGCCTGACCGAGGCCACGGCGGCCGAGGAGGTGATCTTCGGCGCGGATGGCCGGGGCGGCTTCGTCGTCCCGGAATTCAGCCGCACCCTGGACGGCATCGCCGCCTTCGTGCGCATGCTGGGCCTGGTGGCCCGCACCCGGCTGACCCTCAGCCAGATCGATGACCGGATACCCCGGGCTTACCTGCTCAAGCGGTCCATGCCCACGCCGTGGGCCGCGAAGGGGAGCGTGATGAGGACGGTCATGGAGGCGGCCGGGGGCCGGACCGTGGACACCACCGATGGCGTGCGGGTGGTGGAGCCCGACGGCGGGTGGGTGCTGGTGCTGCCCGACCCCGCCGAGGCCGTGACTCACCTGTGGGCCGAGGGGCCGGATGCCGACCGGGCACAGTCGCTGCTGGACGAGTGGGCCGCGGTGGCCGAGCGGGCAGGCGGCTGACCGGCCCGGCCGGTGACGCCCCGCACGTCTGGGCGGTGGTCACTGACCTGGACAACGCACCCTCGTGGCGCGCCCCGGCGTGAGACAATCCCGTGATCGGAACCATTCGCGATCCGCTACCGCCGGAGGTGTGCGCTGATGTGGCCCTGGCGCCGCGGCCATGTCCCGGCAGGGGACGGTGATCGGTTCGCCGCCTCCGATGATGGTGGCGGCCGGCGGGACAGACGGAGCCGGCGGCGTGGCCGCAACGCGTGGCGCGTGGACCGGCTGCCCGCCCCGCAGGTAGCGTGGTCGAAGGTAGGAGAGTTGACGCCGCAAGCCGTGCCGGTGCCCGCTGCGCACGGACATGGCCGTTGGTCGGCGCAGGAGGGGCTGGGCGAAGCGATGCCGCGCATCTACTGCCCGCGTTGCGGGGAAGGCAGCCCCGACAGCGCGCGGTTCTGCGCCCGGTGCGGGGCGCCCCTGCCCAGAGCGGGGGCGGAACGGCCCGGCGAGACCACCTCGACGATCTCACTGGCGGGCACCGAACTCGCCGATCTTGACCTGGAGGAGCCGCCCGATGCCGCGGCGGTCGAGGCGCTGCTGCCCGGCACGGCCCTGCTGGTGGTGCAGCGTGGTCCGAACGCGGGCAGCCGGTTCCTGCTGGACCATGACCTGACGACGGTGGGCCGGCATCCGGGCAGTGACATCTTCCTGGACGACGTCACCGTGTCGCGGCGGCACGCCGAGTTCTACCGCCACCGGGACACGTTCCTGGTGCGTGACGTGGGCAGCCTGAACGGCACCTACGTGAACCGGGAGCGGATCGAGGAAACGGACCTGTTCGACGGTGACGAAGTGCAGGTGGGCAAGTTCCGCCTGGTCTTCCTGGCCGCCCGGCGCTCGCACCGCGACCGCGGTGGGGGAGGTGCGCAGGTCGGGGCATGAGCGCTGAGCCTGCCCGCGCCTACTTCGGCATCGGCGAGGTACTGGCCGCGCTCCGTGCCGAATTTCCCGATGTCAGTGTCTCCAAAATCCGCTACCTGGAGGCGGAGGGGCTGATTCAGCCAGCGCGATCTCAGTCGGGCTACCGGAAGTTCCTCCCGGCCGACATCGACCGCCTCCGCTACATCCTGATCGCGCAACGGGACGAGTACCTCCCCTTGCGAGTGATCAAGGACAAGCTGGCGGAGGGGGAGCGCCGGTCGCCCCGGCTGGGGCGGTTCCCGGTCGCAGCGGACGCGCAGGACAGTCCGCTGACCCGGCGCGAGCTGCTTGACCTGACGGGCATCGGCGAGGCGCTGCTCGCCGACCTTGAGGAGTTCGGGCTGGTCCGCCGGACGGGAAGGCTGTACGGGCCCGAGGCGGTCGAGGCGGTCCGGGCAGTGGAAACCCTCGCGCACTACGGCGTCCAGGCCCGCCACCTGCGGCTGCTGCGCACCGCTGCGGAGCGGGAGACCGCCCTCATCGAGCAGGTCGTGGCCCCGTTGCTGCGCCAGCGGCAGCCCGGCGCGCGGCAGCGGGCGGCACGCACCGCCCGTGAGATCGCCACCCTCATCCTGGAGTTGCATGCCGCGGTGCTGGAGGCTGCCCTCGCCGATGCCGGGTACGGTGACTAGGGTCGACATGGCGCCGGCGAGCAGGTGAGGTGAGGTCTTGGCCGGTCCGGGAGCGGGTGTACGTTGACAAAGGAGTCCCTTCGGCAACGCCGCGGGTGCGGGGCGCATCCGGTGCAGGTGAGGACGGAGCTGTTGTGAGGAAGATGGAGGTCGTCGGTGTCCGGGTGGAGATGCCAACGAACCAGCCCATCGTCCTGCTCAAGGAGATCCAGGGAGACAGGTACCTGCCGATCTGGATCGGCCCGGTGGAGGCGACCGCGATCGCATTCGCGCAGCAGGGCATGGTTCCGGCCCGGCCGCTCACCCATGATCTGTTCCGGGACGTCCTGGAGGCCCTCGGGGTCCGGCTGAAGACCGTCAACATCACAGCCCTGCGGGATGGGATCTTCTTCGCGGATCTGGTGTTCTCCAACGGCAAGGAAGTGAGCGCCCGGCCCTCCGACTCGATCGCGCTCGCCCTGCGGACGGGAGCGGAGATCTTCGCCAGCGAGGAGATCCTCGACGAGGCGGGTGTGGCGATCCCCGACGAGCAAGAGGACGAGGTGGAGAAGTTCCGCGAGTTCCTCGACACGATCACCCCCGAGGACTTCGGCCGGGCGACCTGAGCCGTGAGGGTGGAATGTCCCGCGACGCGCCGCCCCGATCGTTGACGCCGCCCTCGCCAGCGGCCTAGCGTGCGAACCGGGGTCACGATCCGGGGTGGAGGCAGGTGTGGCAGCAACCAGCAGCGGCAGTGGCGAACCGCAGGAGCGGGAGGCGGCGCTCGCCCGCGCGGGTGAGCAGGGCCTGCTGTTCGGCGATGAGGTCACCGAACATCCCGACGACATCGGCTACCGGGGTGAGACGGCACGGTCGGTGGCCGGGATCAGCTACCGCCAGCTCGACTACTGGGCCAGGACCGGGCTGGTCGAGCCGAGCGTGCGACCGGCGCACGGTTCCGGGTCGCAACGGCTCTACAGCTTCCGCGACATCTGTGTCCTCAAGGTGGTCAACAGGCTGCTGGAGGCCGGGGTCTCGCTGCAGCAGATCCGCAAGGCCGTCGATCACCTTCGTGAGCGGGGCGCGGGGGACCTGTCGCAGACCACCCTCATGAGCGACGGTGCCAGCATCTACGAGTGCTCCTCACCGGGTGAGGTCGTCGACCTGCTCGCGGGCGGCCAGGGTGTCTTCGGGATCGCGCTTGGCCGGGTATGGCAGGACGTCGACTCCGAACTCGCCCACCTGCCGGCCGAGCGGGCCGGCGAGCCGCGGGCCCGGTTGGACGTGCACGACGAACTCGCCAGGCACCGGGCACGCCGCACCGGCTGACCTGCCCCCCGGATCGAGCGCCCGGGAGAGCCGCGATGGCACTGTTAGGGTCTGACCCGTGCCGGTCATCCGCGTGGAGGACATCCGCAAATCGTATGGTGACGTCCGGGCTGTCGACGGGGTCAGCTTCGAGGTGGCTGAAGGCGAGTTCTTCGGGATCCTCGGCCCCAATGGCGCCGGCAAGACCACCACCCTGGAGATCGTCGAAGGCCTGCGTGAGCCCGACAGCGGCGAGGTGTCGATCCTCGGCAGGCGGCCCTGGCCCCGCAACCAAGAGTTGCTGACCCGGATCGGCGTCCAGCTTCAGGCATCTTCCTTCTTCGAGCGCCTGACCGCCCGGGAGCAGTTGCGCACGTTCGCCTCGCTGTATGGGGTGCCCGCGAGCCGGGCGGACGAGATGCTCGAGACGGTGGGCCTCACCGAGTCCGCGGCCACCAGGACCGAGAAGCTCTCGGGCGGCCAGGCCCAGCGGCTGTCCATCGCCTGCTCGCTGGTGCACAGCCCCGATGTGCTCTTCCTCGACGAGCCCACGGGCGCGCTCGACCCGCAGGCCAGGCGCAACCTGTGGGATCTGCTCCGGTCGAACGCGGCACAGGGCCGAACGGTCGTGCTGACCACCCACCACATGGAAGAGGCCGAGGCGCTCTGCCAGCGGGTGGCGATCATGGATCATGGCCGGATCCTGCAGACCGGCCCGCCCGCGGCGCTGGTACGCGAACTCGACCAGTCCGTCCGCATCAGCATCGAATCCGGCACGCTCAGCGCCGAGCAGGCCCGGGCGCTCGCCGATGGTGCGGCGGTCGCCGACGACGGGGTCTCGCTCAGCTTCACCACGACCGCGCCCGCGGCGCTGCTTGCCGCGCTCAGCGACCGGAACGCGCTGGCCGGCCTGCAGGTCAGGGGCGCAACCCTGGAGGACGTGTTCCTCCATCTGACCGGACGGGAGTACCGGTCATGAACCCCGCGCCAGCGCTGCGCAGCCTGTCCGTGGCGATGTTCCGGGGATTCGTCCGGGACCGCGCGGCGCTGTTCTTCTCGCTGCTGTTCCCGGTGCTGTTCCTGGTCCTGTTCGGCGCGCTGTACAACAACAGCGGCACGCCCCAGATCACCGTCATCGAGATCGGCCGGGTGGGGGTGATCGACCACGCCATGGCGGCCAGCCACGGCCGGCTCGGCCAGGTCCTCACGATCACCCACGAGGCCAGCCTCGCGGGTGCGCTGAGCAACGTGCGCCAGGGCAACGCCGACGCCGCCATCCGGCAGCAGGGCGACCGGCTTGTCGTCAGCTACTCGGTGAGTGACCCGACCACCGCCGCCGTCGTCCGGCAGATCTTCGCCTCGATCGTGGATCAGGCCAACGTGGCCGCGACCGGCCACCCGCCGACCTACCAGCTCACCGATTCCCAGGTGGAGAGCGCCTCGCTCAAGCCGATCCAGTACATCACCCCCGGCCTGCTGGGCTGGGCGATCGCCTCCGGTGGCGCGTTCGCGGCGGCCACCACCCTGGTGGGCTGGCGTCAGAACAAGCTGCTGCGCCGGCTGCGGCTGGCGCCGGTGCGGACCTCGTCGATCGTCACGGCACGCATCGCGGTCAGCGTGGTGATCGGGATCGCGCAGATGTTCGTCTTCATCGGCATCGCCTCGCTCCCGTACTTCGGGCTGCGGCTCACCGCCTACTGGTGGATGGCCATCCCGGTGGTCGTGGTCGGCACGCTGGCCTTCATGTCGATCGGGCTGCTGGTCGGCGCCGTGGCGAAGACGCAGCAGGCGGCGACCGGCCTCGCGAACCTCATCATCTTGCCGATGGCCTTCCTGGGCGGCGCCTTCATCCCGCTCGCCTTCGCGCCGCAGTGGCTGCGTGAGGTGTCCTATGTCATGCCGCTGCGGTACCTGGTGGTCGGCATGCAGGACGTGATGGCCCGGGGGGACGGCCCGGCATCGGTACTGCCCGCGATCGGCATCCTGCTGGCCATCACCTGCGTGCTCACCGCGATCGCGGTGAGGCTGTTCCGGTGGGAAGAGGTGTGAGTGTGCGCACCGCCACCCCGCTCGTGCTTGGGTAAGCTCGCAGTTGCCGATAACACCGTCCGGGAGAGATCCCACGCGGCCAGCGCGGGGCGCCGAAGGGGCAACTTCCCCGGAACCTCTCAGGCATCCAGGACCGGACGGGCCAGGCAGATCTGGAGTCGGGGCAGGCCACTGCGGCGATGACAGAGGGGGAGAATGACGGCCGGGGCCGAGTGGCCCGGCGGCTCCCTCTGGAGGCTTGCATGGATTTCTCGTCGCGGCACATCGGCCCCACCCCGGATGAGACGAGCAGGATGCTCGCGGCGGTGGGCTATGGCTCGCTGGACGAACTCACCGCCGCCGCGGTGCCCGCTGGGCTGGCTGACCCCGGTGCGGCCGCGGCTGGCCTGCCCGGCCCGCTGAGCGAGTCCGCCGCTCTCGCCGAACTCCGCCGGATCGCGGCCGGCAACGCACTGGCCACGTCCATGATCGGGCTGGGGTACTACGGTACGATCACCCCCCCGGTGATCCGGCGCAATGTGCTGGAGAACCCGGCCTGGTACACCGCGTACACGCCGTACCAGCCGGAGATCTCGCAGGGCCGGCTGGAGGCGCTGCTGACCTTCCAGACCATGATCGAGGACCTGACCGCGCTGCCCGTGGCGGGCGCTTCGCTGCTGGACGAGGCCACTGCGGCGGCCGAGGCGATGACCCTGGCCCGCCGGGCCACCGGCAAGGGGCGGATCTTCCTGGCGGACTCGGCGAACCTGCCCCAGACGCTGGCGGTGCTCGCGACGCGCGCTGAACCTCTCGGCATCGACCTGGTCGTCGCGCCGGTCACGGCCGGCCTTATCGACGCCCAGCCGCCGGGTGAGGTCTTCGGTGTCCTGCTGCCCTACCCGGATGCTTCCGGCACGGTGCGCGACCTGCGGCCGGTGATCGCCGCTGCCGCGCGGCGCTCGATCCTCACCGCCGTCGCCGCCGACCTGCTCGCGCTGACCCTGCTCACCCCGCCCGGCGAACTCGGCGCGGACATCGCGGTCGGCACCACCCAGCGATTCGGTGTCCCGATGGGGTTCGGCGGGCCGCACGCGGCCTACATCGCAGTCCGGGACGCCTTGCGCCGGCAACTGCCGGGCCGGCTGGTCGGGGTTTCGCTCGACGCCGACGGCCACCCGGCCTACCGTCTCGCCCTGCAGGCCAGGGAACAGCACATCCGGCGGGAGAAGGCGACCAGCAACATCTGCACCGCGCAGGTGCTGCTGGCGGTGACCGCGGCCATGTACGCGGTCTACCACGGGCCGCAGGGGCTGGCCGCGATCGCCCGCGGCATCCACGCCCACGCCGCCGCTCTGGCGGCGACGCTGCGCGGCGCCGGGCTCGGCGTCGGGGTAGAGCCGTTCTTCGACACCATCGCCATCAGTGACGTCCCCGGCGGCGCGGCGGCCGGGGTGGAAAGGGCCCGCGCGGCCGGCTACAACCTCTACCTGGCTGACAGCCAGACGGTGCAGGCGGCCTGCGATGAGACGACGACCGACGATGACCTGCGGAAAGTGGCGGCCGCACTGGCGGGCGGGCCGGTGGACCTCGTGGCGGGGACGCCAGGCTTCCCGGCCGGGCTGGCGCGTGAGTCGCGCTACCTGGCTCACCCGGTCTTCCACGAGCACCGCAGCGAGACGGCCATGCTGCGCTACCTGCGCAAGCTGGCGGATTTCGACATCGCGCTGGACCGGTCCATGATCCCGCTCGGGTCATGCACGATGAAACTGAACGCCACTGCGGAGATGGAACCCATCACCTGGCCCGAATTCGCGGGCCTGCACCCCTTCGTTCCCGAAGATCAAGCGCGTGGGTACCAGCGGATCATTGGCGACCTGGAGTCGTGGCTCGCGGAGATCACCGGGTATGCGGCGGTGTCCGTGCAGCCCAACGCCGGCTCGCAGGGAGAACTCGCGGGCTTGCTGGCGATCCGCGGCTACCATGCCAGCCGGGGCGAAGCCGGCCGCGATGTCTGCCTGATCCCGGAATCGGCCCACGGCACGAACGCGGCCAGCGCCGTGCTGGCCGGTCTCTCCGTCAAGGTTGTCAAGTGCGGCGGTGACGGTGCCATCGACCTGCCGGACCTGCGTGCCAAGCTGGAGGACCTGCCCGGCAGGGTCGCCGCCATCATGCTGACCTACCCCTCGACCAACGGGGTGTTCGAGGAGACCGTCCGGCAGGTGTGCAGGGCCGTGCACGAGGCCGGCGGGCAGGTCTACCTTGACGGCGCCAACCTGAACGCGCTGGTGGGGCTCGCCCGGCCGGGCCGGTTCGGGGCCGACGTGTCCCACCTCAACCTGCACAAGACCTTCTGCATCCCGCACGGTGGCGGGGGGCCGGGCGTGGGGCCGGTGGCGGTCGCCGCACACCTGGTGCCGTTCCTGCCCGGCAGCGGTGCCCCGGGGGCTCGCCGCGGCGCGGCGGGCCCGGTGGCGGCGGCACCGTGGGGATCTGCCGGGATCCTGCCCATCTCCTGGGCCTACATCGCGATGATGGGCCCGGCGGGGCTGCGGCGCGCGACGCAGTCGGCGATCCTGGCCGCCAACTACGTCGCCAAGCGACTCGCGCCCCACTTCCCGGTCCTCTACACCGGCCGGGGCGGACTGGTCGCCCATGAGTGCATCATCGACCTGCGGCAGATCACCCGCGACACGCAGATCTCCGTCGAGGACGTCGCCAAGCGGCTGATCGACTACGGGTTCCACGCCCCGACCATGTCGTTCCCGGTGGCGGGGACACTGATGATCGAGCCCACCGAGAGTGAGAACCTGGCCGAACTCGACCGGTTCTGTGAGGCGATGATCGGCATCGCGGGGGAGATCGCCAAGGTGGGCGACGGCCGCTCCGACAGTGAGGACAACCCGCTGCGCAACGCCCCGCATACGGCGTCCATGCTGGTCAGCGACGAGTGGAAGCACCCATACAGCCGGGAGGAAGCCGCCTACCCCGTGGCAGGCGACCGGCGCGCCAAGTACTGGCCACCGGTTCGCCGGATCGAGGCGGCCTATGGTGACCGGCATCTGGTTTGCGCGTGCCCGCCACCGGAGGCGTTCGTGGACTGAGCGCGCATAGAGTTGCTGCGTGCCAGATCCGCACAGCTACCGTCCCGCGCCCGGGGCGATCCCGGAATCGCCGGGCGTCTACCGGTTCCGCGACGTGGCTGGCCGGGTCATCTACGTCGGCAAGGCCAAGAACCTCCGTTCCCGGCTGAACTCCTACTTCGCGGACTTCGCGGGCCTGCACCCACGCACCCAGTCCATGCTCACCAGCGCCGCCGGCGTCGACTGGACGGTGGTGGGGACCGAGGTCGAGGCCCTGCAACTGGAGTACTCCTGGATCAAGGAGTTCAACCCCCGGTTCAACATCCGCTACCGCGATGACAAGAGCTACCCCTATCTCGCCGTCACCATGGACGAGGAGTACCCCCGGGTCCTGGTGATGCGTGGCGCCCGGCGGCGCGGCACCCGCTATTTCGGCCCTTACTCCCATGCCTGGGCGATCCGCGAGACCGTGGACGCACTGCTGCGGGTGTTCCCGGTGCGGACCTGCTCGGCCGGGGTCTTCAAGCGGGCTGGCCAGATCGGCAGGCCCTGCCTGCTTGGCTACATCGGCAAATGTTCGGCCCCGTGCGTGGCGCGCATCGACGCCGCGGGTCACCGCCGGCTGGCGGAGGAGTTCTGCGACTTCATGGCGGGCCAGACGGCCCGCTTCACCCGGCGCCTGGAAGCGCGGATGCGCGAGGCCGCGGCGGCCGAGGAGTACGAACGTGCCGCCCGGCTGCGGGATGACATCAAGGCACTGGAGCGGGCGCTGGAGAAGCAGGCCGTCGTGCTGCCAGACGGCACCGACGCGGACGTGATCGCCCTCGCCCAGGACCAGCTTGAAGCAGCGGTGCAGATTTTCTATGTGCGGGGTGGCCGGGTGCGTGGCCAGCGCGGCTGGGTGGTGGACAAGGTCGAGGACGTGACCGACGCCGAACTCGTGGAGCACTTCCTCGCCCAGGTGTACGGGGAGGACGCGATCGCGGCCGGCGAACGCAGTCACCCGGCGGGGACCATCCCGCGCGAGGTGCTGGTCCCGGTGGAGCCGCCGGACCCGGGCACGGTGGAGGAGTGGCTGGCGGTACGGCGCGGGGGCCGGGTGAGCCTGCGGGTGCCCCGGCGCGGGGACAAGCGGGCGCTGCTGGAGACCGTCGGGCGCAACGCGGCGGAGTCGCTGGCGCAGCACAAGCTGCGGCGGGCCAGTGACCTGACCACCCGCAGCCGCGCGCTGCAGGAGATCCAGGACGCCCTTGGGCTCGACGAGGCGCCGCTGCGGATCGAGTGTTACGACGTCTCCAACCTGCAGGCCACCAACGTGGTCGCCTCGATGGTCGTCTTCGAGGACGGGCTGGCGCGCAAGAGTGAATATCGCCGGTTCAGCGTCAAGGGCACCAACGGTGAGGGCGACGTCGCCGCCGTGCACGAGGTCGTCGGCCGCCGGTTCCGCCGTTACCTGGAGGAACGGGAGGCGACCGGCGAGCTCGACACCCTCGGGGAGCCCGGCCCGGACACGGCGGGGGCCGGCCGGCGCAAGTTCGCCTACCCGCCCAACCTGCTGGTGATCGACGGCGGCGCGCCGCAGGTGGAGGCAGCCGCACGGGCGCTGGAAGAACTCGGGATCGACGACATCGCGGTGTGCGGGCTCGCCAAGCGGCTTGAGGAAGTCTGGCTGCCCGGTGACGGCAGCCCGGTCATCCTGCCCCGCACCAGTGAGGGCCTGTACCTGCTGCAGCGGGTCCGCGACGAGGCGCACCGGTTCGCGATCACCTACCACCGCGCGAAGCGCTCGAAGGCGCTCTCGGTCAGCGAACTCGACGCGGTGCCGGGCCTCGGACCGGCCCGGCGGGGGACGCTGCTGCGGCATTTCGGCTCGGTCAAGCGGATCGCGGCGGCGAGTGAGCCGGAGCTGACGGCACTGCCCGGTATCGGGCCGCGGCTGGCAGAGGCTGTCCTGGCGGCCTTGCATGGAACGGGGAACGGTGGGCGGGCAGCGGAGTAAGCCGCGGGGGGTGTGCGCATGGGAAGGGTGAACGGCGCCGGCACGGAGGCCACCGGCACGGAGGCCGCCGCCACGGAGGCCGATATCGTGATCATCACCGGCATGTCCGGGGCGGGCAGGTCGACGGCGGCGAAATCGCTGGAGGACCTGGACTGGTTCGTCATAGACAACCTCCCGCCGACGCTGCTGCCGACCATGATCGACCTGGCCCGCCGGGCCAAGGGATCCCTGCCGCGGATCGCCGCGGTGATGGATGTGCGCAGCCGGGCGTTCACGACCGACCTGAGATCCACCGTCCGGGAACTGTCGAGCCGGGGCATCCGGCCGCAGGTGGTGTTCCTGGAGGCGAGCGATGAGGTGCTGGTCCGCCGGTTCGACAGCGTCCGGCGCCCGCACCCGCTGCAGGAGGACGGGCGGATCGTGGACGGCATCGCGGCGGAACGGGCACTGCTGGCGGGCGTGCGCGGGGAAGCCGACCTCGTGCTCGACACCTCCTCGCTGAATGTGCATGGCCTGCGTGCCCGGATCCACGCCTACTTCGGTTCGCCCGCCTCGGCTTCGGCGCGGCTGTCGGTCATCTCGTTCGGCTACAAGTACGGCCTGCCGGTGGACGCTGACCTGGTGGCCGACTGCAGGTTCCTTCCCAATCCCCGCTGGATCGCTGCGCTGTCCCCGCTGACGGGGCAGGATGAGCGCGTCAAGGAGTACGTGCTGGGGCAGCCCGGCGCGGCGGAGTTCCTGGACGCCTACCTCACGGCGCTGGGCGTGGTCCTAGAGGGGTACCAGCGCGAGGGCAAGCAGTACGTGACCCTGGCGGTTGGCTGCACCGGGGGCAAGCACCGCAGCGTGGCCATGGCGGAGCAGATAGCGCGCCGGCTGGCCGGGACCGGCGTGTCGGTCCAGGTCATGCACCGCGACCTCGGGCGCGAGTGAGGATGATGGCTGAGCAGGGTGAGCAGATGCGGGTGACGCCAGCGGCGCGCCCGCTCAACCCCCGGGTGGCGGCACTGGGCGGCGGCCACGGCCTGGCAGTGTCACTGTCGGCGCTGCGCCGGGTGACCCGGCAGCTCACCGCGATCGTCACGGTTGCCGACGACGGCGGCTCCAGCGGCATCCTCCGCCGGGATTTCGGTGTGCTGCCACCGGGCGACCTGCGGATGGCCCTTGCCGCGCTCTGCGGCGATGACGCCTGGGGCACAACCTGGAGCCGCGTCGTCCAGCACCGGTTCAGCGGCAACGGCGGGCTGTCCGGCCATGCCGTCGGAAATGTCCTGATAGTGGCGCTGTGGGAACTGCTCGGGGACTCGGTACAGGGCCTGGACTGGGTGGGCCGGCTGCTCGGGGCGCACGGCCGGGTGCTGCCGATGTCCTCGGTCCCGCTGGACCTGGTGGCGGACGTGCAGGGCGCCGACCCCACCCGGCCGGGGGAGATGAGCCTGGTGCATGGGCAGGCTGCCTGCGCTTCCACCACCGGCCGGGTGCGCTCGCTGTCCCTGATCCCGGCAGATCCGCCCGCCTGCCCGGAGGCGCTGACCGCGGTGCGTTCGGCGGACTGGGTGGTATTCGGGCCGGGCTCCTGGTTCACTAGCGTCTTGCCCCACCTGCTGGTGCCCGAACTGGCCCGGGCCCTGATCTCGACCCCAGCCAGGCGGCTGGTCACGCTGAACCTCGCTCCCCAGCCAGGTGAGACGCAGGGCTTCTCGCCCGCGACGCATCTGGAGGTGCTCGCTGAGCACGCGCCCAGCCTGCGGGTGGACGTGGTGCTCGCCGACCGGGGGATAGCCAGCGAGTCGGCGAGGCCGCTGGAGAAGGCGGCGGGGCTGCTGGGCGCACGGCTGGTGCTGGCGGAGGTGGCGATGCGCGACGGCACGCCCAGGCACGATCCGCGGTTGCTGGCCGGTGCTCTTGCCGAGATCTTCGAGGGGGAGTGACACCGGATGGCGATGACCGGCCTGGTGAAGGACGAACTCAGCCGGGTGAGTGTCCGCAAGCCCTGCTGCCGCAAGGCGGAGGTATCCACGCTGCTGAGGTTCGCGGGCGGCCTCCACCTGTCGGCGGGCAGGATCGTGGTGGAAGCCGAACTCGACACCGGAGCGGCGGCCCGCCGCCTCCGCAAGGACATAGCCGAGGTGTTCGGCCACGCCTGTGACCTTGTGGTGATCGCGCCGGGTGGCCTGCGGAAGGGGAACAGGTACCTGGTGCGGGTGGACCGCGACGGGGAGAGCCTTGCCCGGCAGGCCGGCCTGGTGGACAGCTACGGCCGCCCGGTCCGGGGCCTGCCCCGGCAGGTGGTGGCGGGTACGGCCTGCGACTGTGAAGCGGCCTGGCGAGGAGCTTTCCTGGCCCACGGCAGCCTGACCGGCCCGGGCCGGTCGATGGCGCTGGAGATCACCTGCCCGGGCCCGGAAGCCGCGCTCGCCCTGGTCGGAGCCGCGCGGCGGCTCAAGATCGCGGCCAAGGCCCGGGAAGTGCGCGGGGTCGACCGGGTGGTGGTCAGGGACGGAGACGCGATCAGTGCGCTGCTGGCGCGGTTGGGCGCGCATGAGGCGGTGCTGGCGTGGGAGGAACGCCGGATGCGCCGCGAGGTGCGGGCAACGGCCAACCGGCTGGCCAACTTCGACGACGCCAACCTGCGCCGCAGCGCGCGCGCGGCCGTCGCGGCCGGTGCCAGGGTGGAGCGCGCTCTGGAGATCCTCGGTGCGGACGCGCCAGAGCACCTGAGCGTGGCGGGCCGGCTTCGCATCGCCCACCGGCAGGCGAGCCTTGAGGAGCTGGGGCAGCTCGCCGATCCGCCGCTCACCAAGGACGCTATCGCCGGCCGCATCCGCCGGCTGCTCGCCATGGCCGACAAACGTGCCCGTGATCTGGGCGTCCCCGGCACCGAGGCGCAACTCAGCCCGGAGGAGCTCATGCCCTAATGGTTGTGGTCCACCCCACGCGTTGGTAACGGGTAGGGTGATCGCCCAGCGGGAAGTGTGTCCGGTAGGGTCAGTCAGCCCTGGCTCAGCCCTGGGCTTTCGCGCTACCGGTGAGGTGATCTAACGGTGACGATCCGTGTCGGCATTAATGGGTTCGGCCGTATCGGCCGCAATTTCTGGCGCGCCGTGCATGCGGCCCAGGCAGGCGGGGCCGCTCGGGATATCGAGATTGTGGCCGCCAACGACCTCGGTGATATCGGCACCTTCGCCCATCTGCTGAAGTACGACACACTGCTCGGCACGCTCGATTCCGATGTCAGAGCGGAGGACGGCGCGATCGCGGTCGGTGACCAGGTGATCCGCATGTTCGCCGAGCGTGACCCAGCGGCGCTGCCGTGGCGGGACCTCGGGGTGGAGGTGGTCATCGAGTCCACCGGCCGGTTCACCTCGGGTGAGCAGGCGCGCAAGCACCTGGAAGCGGGCGCGAGGAAGGTCATCATCTCCGCGCCCGCGAAGGGTGAGGACGTCACCATCGTGATGGGGGTCAACGACGACGCCTATGACCCGGCCACCCATCACATCATCTCCAACGCCTCGTGCACGACCAATTGCGTCGCGCCGATGGCCAAGGTGCTGATGGACTCGTTCGGCATCGTGAAGGGCCTGATGACCACCATTCACGCCTATACCAACGATCAGGTGATCCTGGACTTCGCCCACAAGGACTTGCGGCGTGCCAGGGCGGCGGCCCAGAACATCATCCCCACCACGACCGGTGCCGCCCGCGCCACCGCGCTGGTCCTGCCGGAACTGAAGGGGAAACTGGACGGGATCGCCATGCGGGTGCCGGTCATGGACGGCTCGGTCACCGACCTGGTGGTGCGGCTCGGCCGGGAGGTGAGCACCGAGGAGGTCAACGCCGCATTCCGGGCCGCGGCCGACGGGCCGCTCAAGGGATACCTGCACTACACCAGTGACCCCATCGTGTCCTCCGACATCGTGGGCACCCCCTACTCCTGCACGTTCGACTCGGCGCTTACCATGACCTTCGGTGACCAGGTCAAGGTGATCGGCTGGTACGACAACGAATGGGGTTATTCGAACCGGTTGCTCGACCTCACCGCCCTGGTGGGCGGACGGCTCGGCTAAGGAGCGGACGGCTTGGCTAAGGAGGCGCGTTGACCGGCCCAGGTGCGCGGCGGCGCCCGCTGATCGCGGGCAACTGGAAGATGCACACCAGCCACCTGGAGGCGATCGCGCTGGTGCAGAAGCTCGCGTTCGCCCTGACCAGGAAGGATTTCGAGGCTGTCGACGTGGTGGTGCTGCCGCCCTTCACCGGGCTGCGCAGCGTGCAGACCCTGGTGATGGGCGACAAACTGCAGATCGGGTACGGAGCGCAGGACCTGTCCGCCCGCGATGAGGGCGCCTACACGGGCGATATCTCCGGATCGATGCTCGCCAAGCTCGGCTGCCGGTACGTGCTGGCCGGGCACTCCGAACGGCGGCAGTACCACGGCGAGGACGGCCCGGTCGTCAACGCCAAGGTGCGGGCCGCTCTGCGGGCCGGGCTCACGCCGATCCTGTGTGTGGGTGAGGATCTCGCCGTGCGCCGTGGCGGCGGCCACGTCGCCCACACCCTGTCCCAGCTCGACGATGCCCTGGCCGGGCTGCCCACCGCGCAGGTGGCCGGCCTGGTGGTCGCCTACGAGCCGGTCTGGGCGATCGGCACGGGGGAAGTGGCGAGCCCACAGGACGCCCAGGAGATGTGCCAGGCAATCCGGGACCGTGTTTGTGAGGCGCATGGGCCCGAGACGGCCGGTTCAGTGCGTATTCTTTATGGCGGGTCGGTGAAGGCCGACAACATCGCTGCGATCATGGCGCAGCAAGCCGTCGATGGCGCGCTGGTCGGCGGTGCCAGTCTCGATGCGGGCGAGTTCGTGAAGATCTGCCGCTACCGGGAACTGGCGGTCAGCGCCTGACGGTCAGCGCCGCGCACGGCACCCGGAGGGAAGAACGGCAGTGGTTATCGGTCTTTCCATCGTCCTCATCATCACCAGCCTGATCATGGTGCTGCTGGTGCTGCTGCACAAAGGCAAGGGTGGTGGCCTGTCGGACCTGTTCGGTGGTGGCATGACGTCCTCCCTGGGATCGTCGTCGGTGGTCGAACGCAACCTCGACCGGCTCACGATCTTCACCGGGGTGGTCTGGTTCTTGTGCATCGTTGGCCTGGGTTTCCTGGCCCGCTGAGGGTCCCGTCGGCAGCAGACAGGCAAGAGGTGGTCAGTGAGTAGTGGCAACGCCATCCGCGGCAGCCGGGTAGGCGCCGGGCCCATGGGCGAGGCGGAACGGGGCGAGGCGGCACCGCGGATCCGGGTGTCGTTCTGGTGCGCCAACGATCACGAAACCCGGCCGAGCTTCGCCACCGACGCGGCGGTCCCGGAGACATGGGACTGCCCGCGCTGCGGCTTCCCCGCTGGCCGGGACCAGGATGCACCCCCGGCACCGCCGCACAGCGAGCCCTACAAGACCCACCTCGCCTATGTGAAGGAACGCCGCAGTGATACCGATGGGGCGGCCATCCTCGCCGAGGCGCTGGAAAGGATCCGCAAGGCACCCTGAGGGCCGCCCCGTGCGCGGGGCTGCGCACGACCATCTGCGCACTGGCCGTCCATGGCCGGGAGATGCCCTGAAGGCTGCCCGTGCCCAGGGCTGCGCACGCCCCTGACTGACCACCCCCCCCGTGCCCCTGGCAGAGGTGATTTTGCCAACATGGGGCGCCCGGGCTGGGTAGAGGAGACCCGCCGGCGGGCATTCACGCCAAGCGGGCGCACTGGCAGAGCCGGGCGATCAATCGGGGGAACGGCGCTTGGTGTCATTGGTGAACGGCGCGCGGGGCTGGGCTGCGCCCGGCCGGTTGCTCCGCCGTGCCCGCCGGCTCGGCGGCGTTCACCCCGCACCGGTCATGACCCGGGTGCTGAGCTGGGCGGCCGCGGCCGGGATCGGGCTCTCGCTCGCCATGATGCTGGCCATCTGCGTATCCGGACCGAGCCGGGCAGTGGCGAAGTTCCGGATGCCAGCGGCCGGGCCGCCTTTCGGGCTCGGGGTGACCCTGCCCACCTCGGTGGTCATGCCCTGCTTGTGGGCGGCGGCGGCGCTGGGCGGTGCCGGGGTCGCGGCGGGCCTGCTGGCACTGTCCCGGGGAGCCCGGCCGCGGCCCCGGCTGCTGCTGGCGGCCGCATTGGTCGCGGCGGCGGGGTTCACCGTGCTGCCGCCGGCCGGTTCCACTGACAGCCTGGACTACGCCGCCTACGGTCGGATGGTCGTCATCGGGCGCGATCCCTATGTGATGACCCCCTTCCAGCTGCGCAGCAGGGGGGACCCGATCGGGAAGGCGGCGCCCAGGGCCTGGCAGAAGAAGCACTCGGTGTACGGGCCACTGGCCACCGTGGAGGAGGCCGCGGCAGCCGAAATAGGTGGGACGTCTGCGGCGCAGGTGACCTTCTGGCTGAAGCTGTTCAACGCGCTCGGGTTCGGTGCGGTCGTGATCGGCCTCGACCGGCTGCTGCGCGCGAGCCCGGCCCGCCGCGCCCGCGCCCACCTGTGGTGGTCGGTGAATCCGCTGGTGCTGTGGGGGCTCGTCGCCAGTGGGCACATCGATGCCCTGGCCACCGCTGCGGGGCTGGCGGGACTGCTGCTGATCAGGGCACCACTGTCGGAGCGGCAGGAAGCCACCACGCGCGCGGCTGCCGCTGGCGTGCTGGTCGGCGTGGGCGCTGATCTCAAGATCACTATGGTGCTGTACCTGCTCGGCATCTGCTGGGCCGCACGCCGGCATCTGGGCATGGCGATCGCCGCCATAAGCGGGGCAGTGGCCGTGCTTCTGCCGTCCTATCTGTGGTTCGGCCCGCCTGCCGTCTATGCGCTGCTCAACCGTGATGCCAGTGCGACCAGTGACAACTTCTACGCGATGTTCTTCCGCTTGTTCCGGTTCGCCCATCCAACGGCGATGACCCTGATCTCGCTGCTGCTGCTGGCGGCGGTCGGGTTGCTGTTGCTGACCCGCCTCCCTGACGCGTTCCCCGCCCTGCCCGCGGTCCAGCCGACGATGGCGATCAGTCTGGCGTGGCTGCTGGTCTGGCCCTACCAGCGGCCCTGGTATGACGCGATGGTGATCTGCCTGCTGGCGCTGTACCCGGCGTCGCGGCTCGACTGGCTGGTGCTGTTGCGGCTCACGATCGTCTCGTTCTTCTACATGCCGGGCATGCCGGGGCGCCCACCGGGCTGGCTTGCCGTGATCGCGCGTGAGGAGCGGCTGTGGGCGGTCCCGGTCGCGCGGTTCGCGGTGCTGGTCGCGGTCGTGGCACTGGCTGCGACGGGGGCCTGGAGAGTGAGGGCCACCAGTCCGTTCGGGCTTGCGCGCTCGGCGGTCCCCGGCTTAGCGCCTGCCCCGGCTTAGCGCGGGCAGGCGCCGGACCCAGTGCGGGCAGGCGCCGGACCCAGTGCGGGCCGGTGCCGGGGTTGCCGCGGGCCGGCCCCGGGCTTAGCGCGGGTTGCCATCGGCGCGGCGGCCAGTCGCGGCAGGATAGGGGTATGTCTCTTCCCGTACGCCCGCCGGTGGCGCCCATGCTGGCCAAGGCGATCGCCGAGATCCCCGAGGGTGCCTACAGTTATGAGCCCAAGTGGGACGGGTTCCGGTCGATCATCTTCCGGGACGGCTCCCAGATCGAGATCGGCAGCCGGAACGAGCGGCCCATGACGCGTTACTTCCCCGAAGTGGTGGATGCGGTGGGCCGCGAGTTCCCCGAACGGGCAGTGATCGACGGGGAGATCGTGGTGCCGAGCGCCGATGGCTCCAGGCTCGACTTCGAGGCGTTGCTCCAGCGCATTCACCCGGCCGAGAGCCGCGTGCGGTTGCTGGCGGGGCAGACGCCGGCGCATTTCGTCGCTTTCGACCTGCTCGCCCTCGGTGATGAGGATCTGCGGGGGCGCCCGTTCGCGGACCGGCGGGCCGCGCTGGCGGTGGTGCTCGCGCAGGCGCGCTCTCCCGTGCATCTCACGCCGGCGACGACCGACCGGGCGCTGGCGCGTGCGTGGTTCGGGCAGTTCGAGGGTGCCGGGCTGGACGGGATCATCGCCAAGCCACTGACCGGCACATACCAGCCCGACAAGCGGGTCATGTTCAAGATCAAGCACGAGCGGACCGCCGACTGCGTGGTGGCCGGTTACCGGCTGCACAAGGGCAGCGCCAATGCCGTCGGCTCGCTGCTGCTTGGCCTGTACAGCGATGGCGCGCTGGCCAGCGTGGGGGTGGTCGGAGCCTTCCCGATGGCGGCACGCCGCCAGTTGTTCGACGAACTTCAGCCACTGGTCACCACCTTCGAGGGCCATCCCTGGGACTGGGCGCGGCAGGCGCAGGCGCGGCAGGCAGGGGCGGGTTCGGCAGCGGCGGGTTCGGCAGCGGCGGGTCAGCCGGGGGCGCGCCATCCCCGTGAAGCCGAAGGCAGCCGCTGGAACGCCGGGAAGGATCTGTCGTTCACTCCACTGCGGCCCGAGCGCGTGATCGAGGTCCGGTATGACCACATGGAGGGCACACGGTTCCGGCACACCGCTCAATTCGTGCGCTGGCGCCCTGACCGGGATCCCCGCTCGTGCACGTTCGGGCAACTCGAGGAGCCAGTGAGGTTCGACCTGGCGGAGGTGTTCAGCTTCCAGCCGGGCTGACGTGACAGATCGCCGCGCGGTCGCGGGCTTCAGGCCCCGGCGGGACGGGAGCGGCCCGCGACATAGCGGCAGAGCAGGTGGCCCTCGTCCTCGATCACATGGGCCAGGGTCAGCGGTGCCGGGTGCTCACCGGGAGCAGGCGCCGGGGCGCTCAACTCGTGCGCCCGCCGGACGATCCTGCCCGCGGCGGGTCCGGCCAGCAGGGGGCTGAGGGTCAGGCACAGGTCACGGAGCAGGCCCGCCGCCACCACCTGGTCGAGCAGGTGCGGTCCGCCCTCGGTGAGGAGGTGCCGGTGACCGAGCCCGGCCAGCGCCGTGACGGCGGCGGGAAGGTCCACGCTGTCGGTGCCCGCAACGATCACCCGGGCGTTGCGGGCGACCTCACGGCGCAGCCCGGCCGGTGCCGCGCTCGTCGTGATCACGATCGTCTGGGCCTGGCCCGGGGATCCGGCGAGCAGCGGGCTTGCCGGATCCAGGTCCAGCCGTCTGGTCAGCACGGCGATGGCCGCTGCGGGCGGCCGGCCCTCGCGCAGCCATGCCCACTCCTGGCCCTCCCGGCCGGGCCGGATGGGCTGGTAACCCTCGACCCGGACGGTGCTCGCCCCCACCAGGATGATGTCCGCCAGCGCCCGCTGCAACGCGAAGACGCGCCGGTCGGCCCCACCGGACAGGCCGCCGGAACGGCCCCGAAGGGTCGCCGCGCCGTCCACGCTGGCGACCATGTTGGCGCGCAGCCACCCGTCGCGATCCGGCACGGTGGGGTAGGCG
This sequence comes from Actinomycetota bacterium, assembly GCA_027306495.1. GTDB lineage: Bacteria > Actinomycetota > Actinomycetes > Streptosporangiales > Streptosporangiaceae > DAHUZQ01. The sequence goes on from DAHUZQ010000229.1 coordinate 27,633, forward strand.
TACAGGGCCGCGAGGGCGGCGTCGTCCAGTTCGCCCGGTGGCGACGGCACAGCGCCCGGCTGCGAGAGCGGATAGATCTGGCGCATCAGCTCACCTCGTCGCGCCCTGGCTCCGGTCCGGCCGGGCCGACCCGGCGCAGCACCAGCAGCGAATGGCCAGCCAGCACGACCTCTTCCCGCACCGCGAACGACTCGCCGGCGCTGGGGCTGCTGATGTCCGTGCCCACCGCCACGTCCCAGCGCGTGCCATACCGGGGTGCCGGCAGCACGAAGGTCAGCGGATCGGTGTGAGCGCTGAACAGCAGGAGGAACGAGTCATCGTGGAGCCGTTCGCCGCGCGGGCCGGGTTCGGTGATGGCGTCCCCGTTCAGGAAGACCATCATCGCCCGGGAGTGGGGTGCCTCCCAGTCGTGGCCGGTCATCTCCTCCCCCTGGGGGGTCAGCCAGGCGATGTCGGCCAGGCCCGGCTGGCCCGGTGGCCGCCCCTGGAAGAACCGGCGCCGCCGGAACACCGGGTGCTCACGCCGGAGCGCGGACAGTGCCTGGGTGAACTCCAGCAGGTCGTCATGCAGGCTCGCCAGACCCCAGTCCACCCAGGAGGCGGTGTTGTCCTGGCAGTAGGCGTTGTTGTTGCCCCGCTGGGTGCGGCCGAACTCATCCCCGGCCAGCAGCATCGGCACACCCTGCGAGCAGAACAACGTGGCCAGGAAGTTGCGCCGCTGGCGTGCACGCAGGCTCGTGACCGCCGGGTCAGCTGTTCGCCCCTCCACCCCGCAATTCCAGGAACGGTTGTCGTCGGAGCCGTCCCGTCCGCCCTCGGCGTTGGCGTCGTTGTGCTTGCGGTTGAAGGAGACCAGGTCGGTGAGCGTGAAGCCGTCGTGGCAGGTGATGAAATTGACCGACGCGAACGGGCGGCGGCCACTTGTCTCGTACAGATCACTGGACCCCGACAGCCGGGAGGCGAACTCGGCCACAGTGGACGGCTGGCCCCGCCAGAAGTCCCGGACAACGTCGCGGTACTTGCCGTTCCACTCGCTCCACAGCGGTGGGAAGTTACCCACCTGATAGCCTCCCTCGCCCACGTCCCACGGTTCGGCGATCAGCTTCACCTGGGACACCACCGGGTCCTGCTGGACGAGATCGAAGAAGGCCGAGAGCCGGTCGACGTCGTGCATTTCCCGGGCGAGCGCGGCGGCGAGATCGAACCGGAAGCCGTCAACATGGGCTTCCAGCACCCAGTAGCGCAGTGAGTCCATGATGAGCTGCAGGGCGTGCGGCGAGCGGGGGTTGAGGCTGTTACCGCAGCCGGTGTAGTCGAGGTAGTAACGCCGATCTTCCTCTGACAGCCGGTAATAGGCGGCATTGTCGATGCCACGGAAACTCAGGGTCGGCCCACGGTGGTCGCCCTCGGCCGTGTGGTTGTAGACGACGTCGAGTATCACCTCGATGCCGGCCTCGTGGAGGGCCTTGACCATTGCCTTGAACTCACCGACCTGGCCGCCCCGGGCCGTGGCGCTGGCGTAGCCGTTATGGGGTGCGAAAAAGGAGATCGTGTTATAGCCCCAGTAATTGACCAGGCCGCGCTCGGTGAGATGGCGCTCGGACACGAACTGGTGGACGGGCATGAGCTCGACCGCGGTCACTCCCAGGCTGATGAGGTGCCCGATCACCGCCGGATGCGCGAGCCCGGCGTAGGTGCCCCGCTGCTCCGGCGGGACCTCCGGATGGCACAAGGTCAGGCCCCGGACATGCGCCTCGTAGATGAGGGTGTCGTGGTAGGGGGTGCGCGGTGGCCGGTCGTCCCCCCACTGGAAGAAGGGGTTGATGACGACGCTGAGCGGCACGTAGGGGGCACTGTCGCTGGTATCGGGCACCGAGGCGTCGTCCAGCCGGTACCCCAGCAGTGCGTCATGCCAGCGCAGTTCCCCGTCGACCGCTTTGCCGTAGGGGTCTAGCAGCAGCTTGGCCGGATTGCACCGGTGGCCACCGGCAGGATCGTATGGCCCGTGAACGCGATACCCGTACCGCTGGCCGGGACCGACATCAGGCAGGTAGCCGTGCCAGACAAAGCCGTCGACCTCGGTGAGATCGACGCTGGTCTGCCGGGGCGGTCCGCCGCCGGGATCATCATCGAACAGGCACAGCTGCACCCGCTCGGCGACCTCGGAGAACAGCGCGAAATTGGTGCCGGCCCCGTCCCAGGTGGCGCCCAGGGGATAGGGGGTTCCCGGCCAACGGCGCACCTAATGACCCCGCCCGGGGATGGCACGCTCGACGATGGGAGCCGGATCGATCCCGTCCGGCAGTGTCCCGAACGGGACGGCGGGCCCAGCCGGGATGGCCGGGCCAAGCCTGGACGCGCAGAAGGCGTCCGCGACCGGGGCAGGCGCATGCCGGACGACCAGGCACGCTTGCAGGGTGACCGCGATCAGCGCAGCCAGCCTGCGGGCACTGAACTGCGCGTCCGGTTCCGTCGCACGCGAGGCCTTGGTGAGCGCAGCCGTCAGGCCGTCGATTGCCGCATCCAGCCGCCGGTCGGCCCCGGCTGCCAGACGGATCTCGGCGAGCAGCGCGTCCGATGCCACGCTGTTGCGGCTGAGCGCGCGCAGTACGTCAAGCGAGGTGACGTTGCCCGATCCTTCCCAGATCGAGTTGAGCGGCGCCTCCCGGTAGAGCCGTGGCATGCCGGACTCCTCGACGTACCCGTTGCCGCCCAAGCATTCCAGCGCTTCGGCGGCATGCGGGGCCGCGCGCTTGCACACCCAGTACTTGCTGGCGGGCAGCGCGAGCCGGAGCAGCGCCGACTCCTGCTCATCGCCACGGCTGGCCCGGTCCGCCGCGCCGGCGAGCCGGATAGCGAGCATGGTCGCCGCTTGCGATTCCAGCGCGAGGTCCGCCAGAACCGCGCCCATCAACGGTTGCGCGATCAATTCTTTTCCGAACGCCTGGCGGTGGCTGGTGTGGTGCACAGCCGCCACGGTGGCCGCCCGCATCCCCGCTGCGCTGCCGATCAGGCAATCCAGGCGGGTTGCGCTGACCATCTCCAGGATGGTCGCGATGCCCCGGCCGTCCGCGCCGACCTGCCAGGCGATGGCTTCGTCGAATTCCACCTCGGCCGAGGCATTGGACCTGTTGCCGAGCTTGTCCTTGAGGCGCTGCAGCCTGATCGCGTTGCGGCTGCCGTCTGGCAGCACTCGCGGCAGCAGGAAGCATGTGAGCCCGTCGGGCTTGTGGGCCAGGGTGAGGAACACATCACTCATCGGTGCGGAGCAGAACCACTTGTGCCCGGTGAGCAGGTGGGCGCCTTCACCGAGGTAGGGGGCGGGCCTGGCCAGGGTGGTATTGGCGCGGACATCAGAGCCGCCCTGCTTCTCGGTCATCGCCATCCCGGCGATGAGCCCGGGCTTGGTCAGTGGTGGCCGCAGGACGGGGTCGTAGTGACCGGCGGTCAGCAGCGGCTCGTAACTGGCCGCAAGATCCGGCGCGTGGCGCAGAGCCGGGACGACGGCGTAGGTCATCGATACCGGGCAGCCGTGTCCGGCTTCGGCCTGCGACCAGACATAGAACTTGGCGGCCCGCGCGACGTGGGCGCCTGGATGGGTGCTGGCCCAGGGGGCCGCGTGCAGTCCGTGGCCGATGGCCGTGCGCATCAACTCGTGCCAGGCGGGATGGAAGTCCACCTCATCGAGGCGGTTGCCGGAGCGGTCGTGGGTGCGCAGCACGGGCGGGTACTCGTTGGCCAGCCGCGCACGCTCAGCGGTGTCCGCACGCCCCGCCAGGCGGCCGAGTGTGTGGAGATCGTCGCTCACCCAGGCCGCGCCCTCACGCGCGACAGCGTCCAGCAGTGCCGGATCGTCTGCTACGTCGTAGCCGGCCAAGGATGGCACCTGGTTGAAGACCTGATGCGTGGCATGGGGCCCGCTGACGCGATTGTCCGTGATCAGCTGCCTCCCGGTGATCTGAGTCAGAGATGCAATCCGCACTCAGTCTTACCGGTGCCCGCCCATCGACCGCTGCGCGGGTCGGCTCCCGGCTCCACCCGCATGGTACAGGTCTGGCATCCGATCGATGGGTAGCCGTCCTCCAGCAGTGGGTTCACCAGCACGCCGTGGTCCGCGATGTAGTCGTCAACCTGCTGGGACGTCCAGGCGGCGATCGGATTCACCTTCACCATCTGCCGCTTGGCATTCCATTCGACCACGCGGGTGTCACTGCGGGCAGCGGTCTCCTCGCGGCGGACTCCGGTGATCCAGGCCGCATAGGGTGCCAGGGCACGTTCCAACGGGACCACCTTGCGCAGGTAGCAGCACAGGTCCGGGTTGCGCGCATACAGCCGGGGGCCCAAGATGGCGTCCTGCTCGGCTACCGTCCGCGAGGGTGTCACGTTGATGAGGTTGATCTGGTAGGTGGCCGCCACCGCATCACGGGTCCCGGCGGTCTCGGGGAAGTGATAGCCGGTGTCGAGGAAGATGACGTCGATGCCGGGCTGGACCGTAGCCGCAAGGTGCACGATGACGGCGTCGGTCATGGAGGACGTGACGACGATCCGGTCGCCGAAGGCGCGGACGGCCCAGGCGATGATGTCCGTGGCGCTCGCGTCAGCCAGGTCGTCGGCTACGGCGAGGGCGAACCGCTCCAGGGTGCTGAGTTCCTGGCTGCGCTCAGGCGTGCTCCGGGCTGGTGCGGTTGCTCGGCTCCCGCTCGATGTCACAGGGGGCTCCTATCGTCCGGCCGCCAGCCCCGGTGGGGACCGGGGCTCGAATCCGAGGACTCCTAGGAAACCATACAACCGGCGGGAAATGTACCCCCTTCGCCCCCAACACGCACCGCCGTGCCGGGACAACCGGCACCAGCCAGGGTCAGCCTTGCCTTACCCAGTTCAGTTCAGGCTGGCTGCGGGGATGCGGAGGCAGGTGCTGGCAGTCGCACCAAGTCCCACCCGGGCACTCAGGATGGCGCTGCTGGCGGCACGCCCGGCAGACCATGGTCACGCTCGCAGGTCAGGCCGCGTTCGCCCGACGCATCCGGCGGCGCCGCTCAGAGGCTCGCTCATCCTCGTTGAGCCCGCCCCAGGTCCCGTACTTCTCCGGCCGGGATACGGCGTAGGTCAGGCATTCCGCGCGAACAGGGCAGGCGGCACACACCAGCTTGGCTTTGCGCTCACGGATATCCCGCTCGGGCTGCCGCTCGCCGTCCGGGCCGAAGAAGAGGACGATGTCCGTTCCGCGGCACGCGGCAGCATCTTGCCAGGCCAGGTTAGGCCGGGGAGGCAGTGCCACCTGCCGACGCACCTCAGACATGAATCGTCTCCTCAACTGCGTGTCGTGTATCCACCGCCCAGCGCAGGCCGCCGAACGTACGGTCGCGGTGCGGCGTTTCCCCGTCGTTTCGTACCAACGCAGCACCTCCCCGACGTGTTCCCGGCCAGCGCTGCGCACGCTGCCCAGAACAGGGGGTATCGGGGGCGCTGACCGTGTGGAGCTGGCGTAGCACGACAGACGCGCAACTGCCTCGACGGAGCATGCCGGTTTCACCGGGCCGACGATCAATGATGACATCCGGCCTGACGCTTCCGCAGTCGGCCCCCCCAAATTGGGTCCGGCAATTGTGGAACAGCTGAGAACAGTGAGCCTTAACTGGACAAAGCGACGGCGGCGGCGGCACCATGGGCAGCATGTCTGCCTCGGACGCGGCCCCTCTGCCCCGGCTAGGTGAGGTCTTCTTCGACGTCAGGGGCGAGTCGCGGACCATGCGCCTGAGTTGGTACGCCGACACCGGGATCGCCGTTTTCAGCATCTGGCAGGGCGGCACCTGTACGGGAACCTTCCGGCTGCCCATAGCCGACCTGGCGAGGATGGTTGATGCCCTGCGGGCCGGGCCTCCCGGGCGGGCGCAGGCTGCACCGGTCCAGCGGCCCAACCGCGCCGGGCGGCGGCCAGGGCGGGCAATCGGTGTCCATTCGGCCGACGATGAAATCAGCACCGGGGAGACCGCTATCACCCCGTTCAGCCGTGGAGCGGGCACGCTTTCAGCCAGTCAGCCGCCCGGCCTGGCCGACGAGCCGACCGGTGTCTATCCGGGGCCGGTGCCTCGCGGGGCGCGGCGGCCCGACCCCGGGACAGCGGCCCACTCGCGCCAGCCACGTGGTGAGAGCCATTCGACCGGCCGTCGCCCGGGTGTTTCCCGCCAGGCGGGGGGCACGGGGCCGGGGTATGGCGCAGAGTCGTTGCCGGACTCCGGGCCGCGGGGGGGAGCCCTTCCTGCGGATGAGGGTGACTACGGCTACCAGCCCAGCCCTAGGGAGGGCGCCGAGGGCTACGGCGGTGACCGTTATCCCGGTGAGCCCGGCCATCGACACCGGGGTGAAGCCGACCGCGGCTACGCCGGCGAAGACGACAGTTACTGGGACGAGAGTGACCGCTACCGGGATGAGAGCGGCCCGGGATACCGGGAGGGGGGCCATCGGCCCTACCAGAGCGGCGGCTATCCGGACGAGTCCCTGGCGCGCCCATATGTGCCGGCGTCGGCCGGCATGGACGCCGGGTCAGCAGAGGACTGGCCTGACGACGAGTCGGCGCCTCGCGGACACTCCAATGCAGTTTCGCCACCGCCCGATTCCTTTCCATACGGCCCGCCGCCGCGCAGGCGCGCGCCGAGGCAGCGTGACCGCAATCCGGGCAGGGACTGACACCGGGAGCCGGGTTGCCCTCACCGGTGGGCCGCGAAGTTCGCCTGGGTGAGCGTGGCCAGTGGCGGGACGATTCGGTCGATGAGCCCGGCGGTCCGGTCCGGTGGGCCGGGTAGGTGGGTCGAGCTATTCGTGACGGCGATTCGTCGGCGGTCCCCGGCGATTCGGTCCGGTGAGCCCGCGGCGGGCTCCGGTGAAGCCCAGTGATTAGCTCCGGCGGCCCGGGCGATTCGGTACGGCGTGCCCGCAGACGGGCACCGTGATTGGGGCCGGCCGGGACGGCGATTCCACTCGGGTGGTTCCCCGGTACGTTCCCCGACCGCGTCCCACGGGGGGCCGCCCGTTCTGATCTACCGGCCCGCCCGTTCCCCATATCGGCCATGACCTGGGTATCGTTGAGGTTAGGGGGAAGCGGGGAGGAAATATTTGCCGCAGGGGAAGGGGGGCCACGAGTGGCACAGAAGGTCTCTGTCACATATATGTGTGACTACGATCAGAAAGAGATCACCCAAGGCCAACATCAGGTACGCAGGTTCAGCATCGATGGCCGGGACTACGAGATCGACCTGTGCGCGAAGCACAGTGAAAAGTTCGATGAGATGCTCGGGCGCTATGCCGAGCGTGCGCGCAGGGCAGGGGCGAAACAGCGTCCGGCCAAGGCCAAGCGGCGCACCGCCGCGCACCGTCAGCACAGTGCGAACATCCGCGCGTGGGCGAAGGACACGGGTTTGGCGGTCAGCGATCGCGGCCGGATACCGGCGGATATCGTTGCCCGCTATGAGGCGACCCATCGGTAACCAGGTCCTGAAGGCACCTCTGTCTACTTGCGGGATTTCGTGAACTGCTCGAACTGCGGCTGGTAATTAACGGGCAGGGTCTGGCGGCTGTGAGGCAGTCGTCAGGCCCTGCGCCTTGCCTGCGGGGGACACCTCGCCCGCGCCCGCGGGGGGCACTTGGTCCGCGCCCGCGGGGGGCACTTGGTCCGCGCCCGCGGGGGGAGTGGGAAGCGCTCCCACCGCGGCGGTGAGCACCTGGGAGTTGGGAATGTGCAACGGGCCCTCGCCGGTCGTCATCCGCAGATAGATGATGCCGATTTCGGTCACGACGCCCTCGATCGGGCCGTTGAGTGACCCCGACCTGATCCGGATGTGGTCGCCCACCGCGAATGGCCGGGAGACCAGCAGGACAATGCCCGCGAAGACGTTGGCGAGCCAGGACTGAGCTGCGATGCCGATGATGATGGTGGTCAGCGCCCCGCCCACGACGAGCTTGCCGATCGGAACCTTGACCAGGCTGAGCGTGACCACGAGCGCGATCACCCCGCCGACAAGTGCGATGGCGTAGCGCACGACGGCGGCGTGGGCCTCGCCGCCCATCGGCCGGAGCACATCCCGGGTCTTGCTGGCCATACCGACCAACCCGAGGGACGCGAACAGGGCGAATGCTGTCGTGGCGGCGGCGGTCACGATCTTGGGCAGCAGATGACCCTGCTGGAGCCAGGTGCCGAAGCCCTGGCCGTACTGGCTGGCGATGCCGCCGGCCACGATCGCCAGGGCCAGCGCCGCGATCGAGCGCCAGGGGGGTGCGTGCGCTTTCATCTTTCCCATGTAGACCGACAGATCCAGTTGGTGCTTGTCCTGCGCATCCACCTAGCGGGAACCTCCTGGGGGAGCGGGCCGTCCGGGTCGGCTCCTACGCTACCCAGGGGAAAGGGATGGTCCCGGAAGCCCTGAGGGGCTTCCGGGACCACAAGGCGGTGCAGATCAGGCTGCTGCCTTCGCCCCCATCGGCTTGCCGACGGGCAGGAACGGCTTGCCGCGCATGCCGTTGATGACGCCTGCGGCCGAGGTGTACCAGGCGCACAGCGCGGTCAGCACGCCGACGTAGCCGCCGATCTTGACGATGTTGGCGTTCCCGGCGAAGTTCCCGATGAACAGGACGACCTCGGTCGCCTCAAGGGTGAGGAACACCACGAACACGGCGGTGTTGACCTGGCTGCTCCAGAGCAGCATGTAGGTGTTGAAGATCGCGAAGGCAAGCAGGATCCAGGCGACGTCCTTGCCCGCCTTGGCGCCTGCCGTCGGCGCGACGAGCAGTGCCCACAGGCCCAGCCCGATCCAGAAGCCGCCGTACGTCGAGAACGCCGTGGCGCCAAAGACGTTGCGGTTACGGAACTCCCACATGCCAGCCAAAAGCTGGCACAGGCCACCATACGCGAAGGCATACCCGAGCCACGCGTTCCCGGTGGCACTCCCCATCCAGCCCGCGTTGGCAGCTGACAGCAGAAACGTGGTGAGTGCAAACGCCGCCAGGCCCAGCGGCGCCGGGTCCGCTGCCGGTGCTGTCATCACCGGGCGGTCGTCAGTAGCGGTCAAAGTAATTCCTCCTGAGGGAGCCCGCCGTCCGGCCATGGCCGGCCGGACGGACGATTGGACTGACTGAAGGGCTCGATGGCCACAGCCGATGGATTGGCGCGCCGGGCCCGCGATCGTGGGCGAGGCGGTCTCCCCTAGAGGGTTGCAGCGTTGCGGACCGGGCCACAGAGACCTTCCCTCGTCTTCCCCTTACGGCTCATCAGAACCAGATGGAAGATCGTGGCTAAAGAGTAACGCGCAAATAGCCGTTACGGGAGGCCCAGTTTTAGGCTGAAGTGCCACGGGCATGCAGGTGCAACCAGTGTGCGTGAAGCGCTGCCGCAAATATGTCTATAACGGCCGTAAGATGCTATTTGTCTCATCGTAGGCCACAGCAGCGGTGGCTTCGCCGAGCCAGCGACCCGGGTTGGGGGTGGGTGGTGGCAATCCTTACTGTGGAGGGAGGGAGGTATCCTCCCGATTATCACCAGTCGACGGCCACGGGGAGGTCCGGCGATGGTCAGCGACAACACCTACCGCGCTTGTGACGCTGATCGGGAACGGGTGGCGGCGGTGCTGCGCGAAGCGTATGCCGTCGGGCGGCTGACCATCGAGGAGTTCGAGGAGCGTACGACCGCCGCGTTCGGCTCCCGTACCTGGGGAGATCTGCGCACGCTCACCGGTGACCTGCCGGTGCTCGCTGACCGGGCGCCGATGCCGGTGCGGGTCCGAACTGGCGGCAGCCAGGAAGCGCTCACCGGCGGACTCGGTGTGCCGGTGCTGCCCATCGCGCTGGCCTGGCTGGCGGTCACGGTGGCAATGCGCTCTCCGGGGTTCCTCATCCCGATCCTCTTTCTCGTCATGGTGGCCGTGCCCGCTGCCGCGAAGTGGCGGGCAGGTCCCGGACCAGGACGTGACCGCGCGCATCCCGCATGCGGGGAGGCCTACACCCGCGCTGAAGCGGCGATCCGGCGTCCCGGCGGCGGCCCGGTCTGATAAAACGGCCGTTCCTGCGCCGCCACGCCGTGTTCCTGGCGGCGCTGGCCGCGGCCACCGCGCTCCGCGTGGTGGTGATGCTCGGCTATCCACCCGCCATGTGGTTCAACGATTCCTACTCCTACGTCTATGACGCCGTCCATCACATCCTGAGCACCGAGCGCCCGTCGGGCTACCCGTTCGTGCTGGCGCTACTGGCGCCCGCGCACAGCTTCGCGCTGGTGACGGGGGTCCAGCACCTGCTGGGCCTGGGCATGGGGGTCGCCTCGTACGCGTTGCTGCGGCACCGGGGGCTGCCCGGCTGGGGTGCGACGCTCGCGGCGGCGCCCGTGCTGTTCGACGGCTACCAGTTGCAGGTGGAGCAGCAGGTGATGTCGGACACGATCTTCATGGCGGCACTGCTCGCGGCGGTCGTCGTCGCCTGCTGGCGTGATGCGCCGCGCTGGCCCGTCCTGGCCCTGGCAGGGCTGCTGACCGCGTACGCGACCATGGTGCGCTCGGTGGGGCTGCCGCTGCTGCCGGTGATGGCGGTCTGCCTGCTGGTGCGGGGCGGGCGCTGGCGCACCGCCTGGCGGGGGGCCGGCGCCCTGCTGGTGGCCGGCCTGATCCCGATCGCCGCGTACACGGCCCTCTACCACACCCAGAACGGCACGTACGGGATGAGCGACTCGGGCGGGGTGTTCCTGTACGGGCGGGTCATGCCGTTCGCGAACTGCGCCGTCATCAAGCCGCCGCCCGACCTGGCGCGGCTGTGCGATCCCCGGCCGCCAGCGGCCCGGCCGATCGCCGCCGAATACATCTGGTCACGGTCGGATCCGCTCTACGGTCTCGAACGGAGATTCCACGCCCGCACGATCTTTTCGCCGCGGGTCGACGCCATGGCCGGGCAGTTCGCGCGCCGTGCGGTCCTCGCCCAGCCTGGCGCCTACCTGGCCGCGGTCGCCGATGATCTGTCGCACTCGTTCTCCTGGCAGCGCGCACCCGGCTTCGACCTCAAGACCACCGTGCTGGAACATTTCACCGACCCACCGCCGCAGATCCCAAGTTACGGCCACTGGCCGGCGCTGCGCGCCTATCAGCCCGGCCTGACCGAGCCGTCGGCGGTGCAACCGTACGCCGGCTTCCTGCACGCCTACCAGAGCCAGATCTATCTGCGCGGCGTCCTGCTCGCGGCGGCGCTCGCTGTCGGCCTGGCGGGCGTCGTCGTGCGCTGGCGCGACTGGGGAGGCCCCGGCCTGCTGCCGTGGGCTGTCGCGATGGTGCTGCTGCTGGTCCCGGCATTGACGGCCGGGTTCAGTTACCGCTACCTGCTCGCGGTAGCCCCGTTCGCCTGCCTGGCCGCGGGCTTTGCCTTCGCCCGCCGGACGGCCGGGCAGATGGCCGGCAGCGGGATACCCGTTCAGGGGGAGGCGAGCCGGGCGAGCTGAGGCGGCAGGCGGCCCGCGGCCCCCCGGTCGAGCAGGAACAGAGTTCGCTGGCGGCCGCGTGCCCCGGCCGCTGGCACCTGCACGGGGCCGACCCCCGACAGCGCCAGCCGGACGGCCCCGGCCTTCTCGGTCCCGGCGGCGAGTATCCAGACTTCGCGGGCGCTGCGGATGGCGGGCAGCGTGAGCGTCAGCCTGGTTGGCGGCGGCTTGGGCGATCCACGGACCGCTACCACTGGCCGTTCGTCGTAGACCGCCGGCAGCGAGGGGAAGAGGGAGGCCACATGGCCCTCTGGGCCGATACCCAGCAGCAGCACGTCGAAGGCGGGGACCGGGCCGTGGTCCTCGGGCCGGGCAGCGCCGCCCAGGATGGCCGCATACCGGGCGGCGGCAGCCTCGGGGTCGTCCCCGTCCGGGCCATCGGGCCCGGGCATCGGGTGGACCCGCGCGGGGTCGAGGTCCACGTGGCGCAGCAGTGCCTCACGGGCGCCGGTCTCATTACGGTCCGGGTGGCCCGAGGGCAGAAACCGCTCGTCACCCCACCAGACATCCAGACGGCGCCACTCGACGGCGTCGCGGGCCGGGGTGGCCGCGAGCTGGGCGAGGACAGCGGTGCCGATGCCACCGCCGGTGAGCACGAGCGCGGCGGTGCTGCCCGCCGCCTGTGCGTCGACCAGCTTGGTGACCAGGCGCGCGGCCACCGCATTGGCGAGCAGCCCAGCGTCGCGGTGGACGAGCACCTCGGGTGCGCTCATATCGCCAGCCGGGCCAGCGCCTCGCCGTAGACCTCGTCGGGGTCGAGCCTGCGCAGTTCCTCGGTGAGCAGTTCCGGTGTGTCACGCCGGTTCAGCGCGATCTTGCGCTCGGGGTCCCCTTCCCGGCGCAGCACGGCCAGCCTGCCATCGGAGCGTGCGACCGTGATGTCGCCGGAGTCGGTCGCGAACGTAACCCCGGTGATGCCGGGGCCCTCCGAGTCATCGGTGGCGGCCGGTATCCGCAGTCGCTCGGCCAGCCAGGCCGAGATGAGCATTGCCGTCGGGTTGCCGCGCTCGCCGCGGACGGTGGCTTCCCGGGGCTCACCGTGCGGGGCATCGAAGACGGCGGCCAGCACCGAGCGCCAGTTGGTGGCGCGGGTCCAGCTCATGTCGGTGTCGCCGGGACTATAGGCCGCCGCCAGCGCCGCCAGGCTCCGCCGGGGGTCGGCCGCGTTCGCCGAGTCGGTGATCCGGCGCTGGGCCAGCATGCCGATCGGATCCTGGGCCGGGGCGGCCGGCGGTTCGCCCGGCCACCAGGTGACCACCGGGGTGTCGGGCATCAGCAAGGGGGCGATCACCGAGTCGGCGTGCTGGCCGAGCGGCCCGTACATCCGCAGCACGACGGTTTCGCCCGGGCTGGTCTCACCGACCCGGATCTCCGCGTCGAGCCGGGATGGCCCGTCCGGCCGGCGGGTGATGACCACCAGCACCCGGCACGGGTGCTCCCGGCCCGCTTCATTGGCCGCCCGCACGACGTCGTACTGCGCGGATTCGTCTGTCACCACGACCAGCGTGAGCACCATGCCACTGGCTGGGCCACCGAGGTGCTGGCGGGCCTGGCGCAGCGCCTCCTGAATGGCGCCGATGTTGGTCTGGGTAAGATCGATGGTCATCGCTGCCCGCTCTCTCGCGTCAGAGCCGGCGCCATGCCCGGCCGTCCCTCGCCATCATGGCGTCCGCTGACGCCGGCCCCGCCGACCCGGCAGGGTAGGGATCAGGTTTGCCCCGGCTGGCCCAGAATTCCTCGAGCGGGTCGAGCACGGACCAGGAGAGCTCGACCTCCTCATGGCGGGGGAACAGCGGCGGATCACCGATCAGGACATCGAGGATCAGCCGTTCATAGGCCTCCGGGCTGCTCACCGTGAAGGACTCACCATAGGCGAAGTCCATGTTCACGTCGCGGACCTCCATGGCCGACCCGGGCACCTTGGAGCCGAACCTGACGGTGACGCCCTCATCCGGCTGGACCCGGATGACCAGCGCGTTCTGGCCCAGTTCCCGGGTGTCGGTGACGCTGAACGGCAGGTGTGGCGCACGCTGGAATATCAGCGCGATCTCGCTCATCCGGCGGGGCAGCCGCTTGCCGGTGCGCAGGTAGAAGGGGACGCCGGCCCACCGCCGGGTGTCCACGGACAGTTTGATGGCGGCGTAGGTTTCCGTACCCGAGTCCTGTGGAATGCCCTCCTCCTGCAGGTACCCGCACACCGGCTCGCCGCCCTGCCACCCCGCCAGGTACTGGCCGCGCGCGGTGGCCACCGACAGGTCCTGCGGCGCCCGGACCGCGGACAGCACCTTCTCCTTCTCGGCCCGCAGTGAGTCGGCGTCGAACGCTACCGGTTCCTCCATCGCGGTGAGCGCCAGCAACTGCATCAGGTGGTTCTGGATGACGTCGCGCGCGGCGCCGATCCCGTCGTAGTACCCGGCCCGCCCGCCGATCCCGATGTCCTCGGCCATGGTGATCTGCACATGGTCCACGTAGCCGCGGTTCCAGATGGGCTCGAACAGGGTGTTGGCGAACCGCAGGGCCAGGATGTTCTGGACGGTCTCCTTGCCGAGGTAATGATCGATGCGGAAGACCGAATGCGGTGGGAAGACAGAATTCAGGGTGGCGCTCAGCTCGCGCGCGCTCGCCAGATCGTGCCCGAACGGCTTTTCCACGACCACCCGGCGCCACGGCGCGCCGCCGGCGGGCGCGGCCGGCCGGGCCGACTCCAGCAGTCCGGTCTGGGACGAGTCGAGAAGCAGTGAGGCGCCGGGCGCGTTGGACAGGCCCGAACGCTTGAGCTGGCCCACCACCTGCCCGAAGAATTTCGGGGGCACCGAGAGGTAGAACGCGTAGTTCCCGCCCGTCCCACGCTGGGTGTCAAGTTCCTTCAGCGTCGCGGCGAGCCGGTCGAACGCGTCATCATCGGAGAACTCGCCCGGCAGGAAGCGGACGCCCTCGCTCACCTGCTCCCAGACCGCGTCGGAGAACGGGGTGCGCGCGTGCTCTTTCACCGAGTCGTGGATGAGCTGTGCGAAATCCTCATCCTCCCAGTCCCGCCGGGCGAACCCTACGAGTGAGAAGCCCGGCGGCAGCAGGCCCCGGTGCGCGAGGTCGTAGACAGCGGGCATGAGCTTCTTGCGGGCCAGGTCACCCGTCACCCCGAAGATGACCAGCACGCAGGGCCCTGCCACCCGGGGGATGCGCCGGTCGCGAGGGTCGCGCAGGGGGTTGACCGGCGGGGCCGGATCATTCATCAGTCTCCTCTGGTCAGGCTGGTGCCCACGGCGGCGAGCAGTTGGCCCAGCCCTGTGGTTCGGTCGCGCAGATGGAACCGGACCGCCGGCCGGCCCCGGCGGCGGAGTGCCCCGAGGTCGCCGAGTGCCTGCGCGAGCTGGAGGCGCCCGAGCGTGAACACCTGGTCCGGTACCTGGATATCACGCTCCACGACCCCGGTGATCTGAATGAAGACACCCGTGGGTGGCCCGCCCTTGTGGTACTGGCCGGTGGAGTGCAGGAACCGCGGGCCCCAGCCGAAGGTGACCGGCCGGGTCGTGCGCGCGGCGAGGGCGTCGCGCAGGCCAGCCGCCGCCTGGTCGGCGTGGCGGTCAAGGTAGGCCATGATCGCCAGATACCCGTCGCCGGGCACTGACTGGAGCAGGGCGTCGACCGCGCCGGCCAGGTTGGTGGCTCCGCCCAGTGCGCCGGGCTCGCCGTGCACCTCCACGGCCCCATCGGTGAAAGCGGGCCGGCCGGTGGGCAGTGGGCCGTCCCCGGCGGACTCGAGCAGGGCGAGCGTGTTCTGCTTGGATTCGGCGACATCGGGCTGATCGAACGGGTTGATGTCGATGAGCGTCCCGGCGAGCGCCACCGCGTACTCCCAGACCAGGAACTGCGCACCGAGCGCACCATTGACGACCGTGTCCGCTGGCGAGGACGGGTACCCCAGCGCTATGAGGTGCACGTCGGGGCCGGGGGAGAAGCCGGCCGCGCGGTCGTCCGTCACCACCACCGGCAGGATGCCACGGCCGTCCTTGCCGGTGGACTCGGCGATGAGCTGTTCAGCCCAGTCGGCGAAACCACGGATGGGACTGCCAGCCCAGGCCAGGACCGCCTTGTCGCGGCCGGCCCGGGCCATGCCGCCGAGCGCGGCGCCGAGCGTCAGGCCGGGGTTGCGGTCGGTCAGGGCCAGTTGGTCGCTGATCGGGCGCGCCTCGTTGAGCAGGGCCGCGACGTCCACCCCGGCCATGGCCGAGGGCACCAGGCCGAACGCCGTCAGGGCGCTGTAGCGGCCTCCCACGTGGGGATCGGCGAGCACACTCGCGTAACCGGCGTCCGCGGCCAACTGGGCGAGCGGGGAGCCGGGGTCGGTGACAACCACGAACCGGCGCTCGGTGTGGCTGAGCCCCGCCTGCGCGAACGCGTGCTCGTAGATGCGCCGGTGGCTGTCGGTCTCCACCGTGGACCCGCTCTTGCTCGCCACCACCAGCAGGGTCCGCTCCAGCCGGTCGGCGAGGACGCGGCCGACCTGGTGCGGATCGGTGGTGTCGAGCACGGTGAGGGGAGCGCCCGCGGTCGTGGTGATCACTTCCGGGGCGAGCGAGGAGCCGCCCATGCCGGCCAGCACGATGTGGTCCAGACCATCGGCCTGCGCCCGGCGCACGAGTTCGCCGATCTGTTCCAGCAGGGCCTGCGACACCTCGTGGGCGTGCAGCCAGCCGAGCCGGATCGACGCTTCGGGCTGAGCCGCGGGCCCCCACAGGCCCGGGTCCCCCGCCGCCAGTGCGGCCGGCGTCATGCCCGCGACCAGTTCGTCCGTGGCCTCCTTCGCGGTCCGGGACGCCAGGTCGCTGTCGATGGTGACCGTCACCAGCGGTGACGGCTGTCCCGTCACCGCTGTCCCACCGCAGCCATTTCGGACCGGATCGTGGCGAGCAGTTCCTGCCAGGACGCGACGAACTTGGCGACACCCTCCTCTTCGAGGACCTTGACCACGTCGTCGTATTCGATCCCGAGCGCGGCGAGGTCAGCGAAGACTGCCCGGGAGTCGTCGTAGCTGCCCGCGATCGTGTTGCCCCGCATGACGCCGTGGTCGGCCATGGCGTGCACGGTGGCTTCCGGCATGGTGTTGACGGTCCCGGGGGCGACCAGGTCCTCGACGTAAATGGTGTCGCGGTAGGCGGGGTCCTTGGCGCTGGTGGACGCCCACAGCGGTCGCTGCGGGCGGGCGCCGGCACCGGCGAGGGCACGCCAGCGGGGGGTGGCGACGCTCTGCTCGAACACCTCGTAGGCAAGGCGGGCGTTGGCAATGGCGGCCTTGCCGCGCAGGGCCGCCGCCTCGGATGTTCCGATCTTGTCCAGCCGGCGGTCGACTTCGGTGTCCACCCGGCTGACGAAGAACGAGGCCACCGACGTGATGCCCGCGAGGTCGTGCCCGGCCGCCACGGCCAGCTCCAGGCCCGCCATGAAGGCGTCGATGACCTCCCGGTAGCGCTCCAGCGCGAAGATGAGGGTGACGTTGACGCTGATGCCCTCCGCCAGCGCCGCCGTGATGGCGGGCAGCCCGGCGGCCGTGGCGGGGATCTTGATGAACATGTTGGGCCGGTCCACCAGCCACCACAGCGCGCGGGCCTCGGCGATCGTCTTGGCCGTGTCGCCCGCGAGCCCGGGGTCCACTTCGATGGACACCCGGCCGTCGAGGCCCCCGCTCGCGTCGTAGGCGGGCCGCAGCACGTCGCAGGCCCACCGGATGTCGTAGGTGGTGACCATCCTGGAGGCCTCGTCCAACCGGACGTCCCGGGTCGCGAGATCGGAGATCTGCGGGTCGTACGCGGAGCCGGTCGAAAGCGCGTGCGCGAAGATCGTCGGATTGGAGGTCACTCCGACCACGTGGCGATCGCGCATCAGTTCCGACAGGCTGCCGGTGACGAGCCGCTCTCGGCTGATGTCATCGAGCCAGACCGCAACTCCGGCCTCGGTCAACTGTCCGAGCACATCCGCTTGTGCTGATCCCATGACCGTCGTGCCTCCTACTCGCTGTGCTGCGCCACCCTGGCCAGACTGGCCCGGGCGGCCTGAGATACCCGCCCCGCAGTGAACCCGAACTTCTCATACAGATCCTGATACGAGGCGGACGCTCCGAAGTGCTCCAGGCTCACGCACTCGCCCGCGTCTCCCACGAAGGTGCGCCACCCAAGCGCCACCCCGGCCTCCACGCTGACCCGTGCACGCACCCCCGGTGGCAGCACCCGCGCGCGGTAGGACTCGCTCTGCTCAGCAAACCACTCCACGCACGGCATGGAAACCACCCTCGCGCCGATTCCCTCGGCGGCGAGTTCCTCCCGTGCGGCCAGCGCGATCTGCACCTCGCTGCCGGTCGCGATGAGGATCACATCGGGCGTGCCGCCGCCGGCCTCGGCGAGGATGTAGCCGCCGCGGGCGGTGCCTTCCGCGCTGGCCAGGCGCGCCCCGGCCCCTGCACCACCGGCTCCTCCGGCCCCTGCACCACCATCACCCGGCCCGTCGCTCACGCGCTCCAGCACGGGCACGTTCTGGCGGGTCAGGCAGAGCCCGGCGGCATTCTCGGTGCGCTCCAGGATGGTCCGCCAGGCGACGGCCGTCTCGTTGGCGTCGGCGGGCCGGACGATGTCAAGGCCGGGGATCGCCCGCAATGCCCACAGCTGCTCGACCGGCTGATGGGTGGGCCCGTCCTCGCCGAGCCCGATCGAGTCGTGGGTCCACACGAAGGTCACCGGCAGGCCCATCATCGCCGCCAGTCGTACCGCTGGGCGCATGTAATCGCTGAAGACCAGGAACGTCCCACCGTAGGGGCGGGTGAGCCCGTGCAGCGCGATCCCGTTGCAGATCGCGCCCATGGCATGTTCGCGGATCCCGAAGTGCAGGGTTCGGCCGTAGGGGCTGCCGGGGAACATGGCCGTCTGGTGCTCGGTGGGAATGAAGGACGACTCGCCCTTCATGGTGGTGTTGTTGCTCCCGGCCAGGTCGGCCGATCCCCCCCACAGCTCGGGCAGCACCGGTGCAAGCGCGGAGAGGATCTCCCCGCTCGCGCGGCGGGTCGCCACGCCCTTGGGATCGGGTGGGAACGCCGGGATGGCCCGGGTCCACCCCTCGGGCAGCCGGTGCGCCGACAGCCTGTCCAGCAGGGCGGCCCGGTCCGGGTTGGCGGCGGACCAGGCAGCGAACGACTCCTCCCACTGTGCCCGTACCGTCTTCGCCCGGTCCATCACTTCCCGGGCATGCGCGACCGCGTCCTCTTCGGTGGGGAAGGAGACCGCCGGGTCGAAGCCCAGTATCCGTTTGGCGGCGGCGACCTCCTGGGCGCCGAGGGCCGCACCATGCGCCTCGCCGGTGTTCTGCTTGGTCGGCGCCGGCCAGCCGATGATCGTCCGCAGCGCGATGAACGATGGCCGGTCGGTTTCCCGCTGGGCGGCGAGCAGTGCCTCGTAAAGGGCTGGCACGTCCTCGTAGTAGCCGTCGGGCCTGCGCCACTCGACCCGCTGCACGTGCCAGCCGTAGGCGCGGTAGCGCGCGCACACGTCCTCGGATTTGGCGATGGCCGTGTCGTCCTCGATCGAGATGGAGTTGTCGTCGTAGATGACGATGAGGTTCCCGAGATCCTGGTGGGCGGCCAGGGACGAGGCCTCGTGGCTGATGCCCTCCTCGATGTCGCCGTCCGAGGCGATCACATAGATCCGGTGATCGAACGGGCTCTGGCCCGCGGGCGCGCCCGGATCGAGCAGTCCGCGCTCCCGGCGGGCGGCCATCGCCATGCCGACGGCGTTCGTGATGCCCTGGCCCAGCGGGCCGGTGGTGGTTTCGACCCCGGGGGTGTGATGGCGCTCGGGGTGACCGGGCGTCAGGCTGCCCCATGTCCGCAGCTTCTCCAGGTCGGACAAGGCCAGGCCGTACCCCGAGAGATAGAGCTGCAGGTACAGGGTGAGGCTGGAGTGGCCGCAGGACAGTACGAACCGGTCCCGGCCCAGCCAGGCCGGGTCCGCCGGGTCGTGGCGCATCACCCGCTGGAACAGCAGGTATGCGGCGGGAGCCAGGCTCATCGCCGTGCCGGGGTGGCCCGAGCCTGCTTTCTCGACGGCATCCATGGCCAGGACCCGGATGAGGTCGACAGCCCGGCGGTCGGTGGCGGACCATTCGGGGGCGGCATTACCAGAGATCGTCACGGCGAATCAGGGCTCCTCTACGGGCATGCTCCACGCACGACCGGTCGGGCTGGCATTGGCTGCGATCGCTGCTTCCGACCCTACCGGGCAGTGGTGGCGGGAAACCTCCCCGTTCCATGTGGGCAGGCGGGGGGGACGGCAGGCACGCGCCGGGGCCATGCGGGTCCGCCCGGTAGGCACGCGCCGGGGCCGGTCAGTCTTTCCGGGGAGCGTGCGGCCGCGCCGGTGGCCGGTGGCCGGTTGCCTGGACCCGGGCCATCACCACGCCAACGACGATGAGCACCGCCACCCCGAGGGAGATCAGGAGAAGCACCCATGGCTCAAGGGCCACGCCGAGATTCATTCGCAGAGCCATAGCGACCCGCCAATCGCAGCTGGTACCCCATCAGCATCTCTGCGCAGTGCGAGCGCAACCAGGGCCAGATGGCCCTCGTTCAGGGCAGGTTCTCCCGGACTTCCCGGGCGCGGGACTGGCCCTGACGGGCGCGGGACTGGTTAACGGGCGCCGGACTGGCCCTGACGGGCGAGGACATGGCCGGGCAGCGGGCCCGCCTCAGCGCCCTCCGGTGACTCCGGGACGGGGTCGCGCGTGCGCATCGTGAACCACAGTCGCAGCGTCACGATCCAGATCAGTACCGAGGCCGACTCGTGCACCCAGACCAGCCCAGCGGGCAGATGGCTGAAGTACTGGATGTACCCGATCGTCCCCTGCACAGCCATCATGGCGAGCAGCAGGTAACCGATCCGGATGATCCGCTCTGGCGCCCCGGTCAGCCGCAGCCCGAGCACGAGCGCGAAGGCCAACCCGCCCATCAGCCAGCCGATGTCGGCATGCAACTGGGTCACCGACACCAGCGAAAAATGGTAGCGGGGGACTCCGGTCGCCCCGGCGAGCGGCCCGGTACCGGTGACGACGGTCCCGGCCGCGAGCATGGCGAACACCACCGCCACCATGCCCGTGCCGAGCCAGCGCAGTTCGCTGCGGACCAGTGCCCGGACCGGCCCGGCATCCTCCCCGCAGCGCACATGCAGGGTTACAGCCGCGGCGAGAACCAGCACCGACACCATGAAGTGAGCCGAGACCCAGGCCGGGTTCAGGTCCGTCAGCACCACGATCCCGCCGATGACGGCCTGGATCAGGATGGCGAACGGCTGGATAGCGGCCAGCCAGACCAGATCGCCGCGGCGCCGCTGCGATCCGGGTGGCCGGTACCGGAGCGCGGCGACGAAGACCAGCACCGCGATGATCTCCAGCACCCCGGTCAGGGTGCGGTTGCCGAACTCGATCCAGGTGTGGATCATCGGCTCACCGGCGCGGGGCGCGGCGGCCAGCGAAGCCTTGGTGCAGGTCGGCCAGTCCAGGCAGCCCAGTCCGGAGTTGCTCAGCCGCACGGCGGCACCGGTCGCCACGATGCCGGCGTTCGCCACCACGCTGGCGAGCGCGAAGCCGCGCAACGACGCCTTGGTCGGGTGAATCACCGGTGCGGACACGCGCCGGGCGGCTGCCCGCAGTCGCGCCCCGCCGGGTGGCCGGGCATCGGGCGGCGCGGGCGCGTCCGGGGACGTCAGATCGGCTGGCACGCAAACCATGGTAGAGGGGGCTGCGGCGTCCGTGCCGCCGGTCCCACCAGCCCGCTTTGGGATGTTCCCCCACCCTATGTCCGTTCGCTTCCCGCATGCTCGATCGGTGGGGCTTCATCTCGCCCGGTGGCCGCGCGATCCCGGGCTCATGCGGGTGGCGGCGGCGGTACCGCCGCACCGCGGGCCGCCCCCGCACAGGCGACCATGACGCAACCGATAGCGATCCATTCACGCGCGGCCAGCGACTGCCCCAGCATGACCAGCCCGGCCAGGGCCGCCACCGCCGGCTCCAGGCTCATCCAGATGCCGAATATCCGGGCCGGGACGCGGCGGAGCACGTCAAGTTCAAGCGAGTAGGGGATGACCGACGACAGCAGCCCGATCGCCAGGCCGGTGGCCAGCACCTGCGGCCGCAGCAGCACCGCACCCCCGGTCACCGCGCCGACCGGGGTGATCGCTACGGCCGCCACCACCATGGCGATGGTCAGTCCCGATGTCCCCGGGAACGCGCGGCCGGTTGCCCGGCTGAGCAGGATGTAGAGAGCCCAGGCCAGCCCGGCCGCGAGCGCGAACGCCAGGCCCACCAGCGCGCTCGCGCCATGTGCGGTGTGGCCGGAGCCGACCGGGGCCAGCAGCACCACCCCCGCCCCCGCGAGTGCGACCCAGATCAGGTCGATGAGCCGGCGGGAGGATGCGACGGCGACCCCGAGTGGGCCGAGGAACTCGACGGTCACGGCGATCCCGAGCGGGATCCGGGCGAACGACTGGTAGATGGAGAAGTTCATGACCGCGAGCGTGAGCCCGAAGGCGACCACGACCGAGGCGTCCCGCCAGGCCCGGCGGCGGGCCACGCCGGCCACGCCCCGGACGGCGCCGCGTATGCCGACCAGGCCGAGCACCAGGCCCGCGCACCACAGCCGCAGGGCGGTGACCGCGCTCGGGGGGACGGTCGTGAACAGGCGGTCGGCTAGCGCGGCCCCGACCTGGACCGAGACGATCCCGCTCAGGACCAGGACGGAGGGTGGCACGACAGCCAGCACCGCCGCCCGCCGGAGCCGCACACCGAACAGGGCCGCTATTCCCAGCGGAAGAGCCGCGCGGCCGCCGCGATGGCGGCTACCGCCCAGATCAGCAGGACCACGAAGTCGCGGACCGGCAGGCCGGAGCCGTACTGCAGGACGTTGCGCAACCCCTGCGCCAGCGCGCCGGATGGCAGCAGCGTCAGGACCGAACGCGCGGAGGCGGGGAACTTGCTCAGCGGGAAGATGATCCCGCCGATCCCGAGCAGGACCAGGTACAGCAGGTTGGCGACAGCCAGCGTGGCTTCCGCCCGCAGGGTTCCGGCGAGCAGCAGCGCGAGCCCGCTGAAGGCCGCCGTGCCCGCGAGCACCATGACGATCAGCCACAACGCGGCCAAGGCGCCCGCGTGCGGGTGCCAGCCGATCGCGAAGCCGATCGCCACGATGAGGACCGCCTGCACCAGTTCCACGCCGATGACCGTGAGCGTCTTGGCCCCGATCAGGCCGGTCCGTGACAGCGGGGTGGCACCCAGCCGCTTGAGGACGCCGTAGCGCCGTTCGAACCCGGTGGCGATGGCCTGGCTGGTGAAGGCGGTGGACAGCACGGCCAGCGCGATGATGCCGGGCACGAGGAAGTTGACGCGGCTGGACGACCCCACCTTGAGCAGCGGCTCGAGGCTGAAGGCCACCAGCAGCAGCACCGGAATGACCAGGGTGAGCAGCAGTTGCTCCCCGTTCCGGATCAGCAGCCTGGCCTCCAGCTTCGACTGCGCGAGGATCAGCACCGGCATCGGGGCGGCTCCGGGGGCAGGGGCGGGCCAGCCCGTCCGGGCGTCCCCCGCCGGTGGCAGCGCGGAGCTCGCGTCGCTCATGACCGCAGCTCCCTGCCGGTGAGTTCGAGGAAGACGTCTTCCAGCGTCGCCCGCTCGATGCGCAGATCCTGCGCCAGCACACCGTGCTCGGCGCACCAGGCGGTGACGGCGGCGATCAGCTGGGGGTCCACCCGGTCTGTTACCTCCACGATGTAGTGGCCAGCGGGGGACTCCTTGGCCGCGCTGCCGGGCGCCAGCGCGACCAGCAGGCCGTCGGTGTCCAGCCCCGGCTCGGCACGGAAGCGAAGCTGGCCCGGGCCGCCGGTCAGGTCCGATGGGCTGCCTTCGGCGACCAGCCGGCCGTGGTCGACGATGGCCACGTGGTCGGCTAGCCGTTCCGCTTCGTCCATGTGATGGGTCGTCAGGATGACACTGGCCCCCGAGGCGCGGAGCCCGGCGATCAGGTCCCAGGTGGCATGGCGCGCCTGCGGGTCCAGGCCCGCGGTCGGCTCGTCGAGGAAGACCAGTTCCGGACGGCCGATGACCGCCGCGGCCAGTGACAGCCGCTGCTGCTGACCGCCGGACAGCCGCTTGAACGGCGTGCGGGCCACCGAAGCCAGGCCGAGCCGGTCGAGCAGGGCCGCCGGGTCGAGCGGGTTGGCGTAGAACCGGGCCAGCGTGCCGAGGTATTCGGCGGACCGGACGGCGGTCGGGACGCCGCCGGACTGAAGCATGACCCCGACGCGGGGGCGCAGGGTGCGGGCGTTTGCGGCCGGGTCCAGGCCGAGCACGGTGACGGTCCCGGAGTCCGCCCGCCGGTAGCCCTCGCAGATCTCGATGGTGGTGGTCTTGCCGGCGCCATTGGGTCCGAGGACGGCGGTGACCGCCCCCAGTTCGGCCCGCAGGGTGAGGCCGTTCACCGCGGTCGCTGGCCCGTACCGCTTGACGAGGTCGCGGATCTCGACTGCGGCGTAGGTGCTCACGCAGGCGAGTTTAGGGGGAATGCGAAGCAGCCCGGATGCCGACCTCGCGGTGGCGGTCCCCTGCGGCGCTGACGAGGGCCGCGATCAGCCGTGGATCCGGGCTCGCCTCGGGATGCCACTGCACGCCGACTACAAACGCTGCGCCGCCGGGGTCAGCGAGTTCAACGGCCTCGATGACACCGTCGCCCGCCCGGGCGGTGACGGCAAGCCCGGCGCCGAGCCGTTCGATCGCCTGGTGGTGCGCGGTCGGCACATCGATGGTGACCGGGGCGGACGCCGCCGGGCACAGGATGCCCGCCAGGGCCGTGCCGGGGGTGAGCGTGACCTGGTGGGTGCCGAAGGTGCCGGGCGGCGGGGTGTGGCCGCCGCTGGGTTCCAGGTGCTGGCACAGGGTCCCGCCGAGGGTGACGTTGAGCATCTGCAGCCCGCGGCAGATGCCGAGCACCGGCAGGCCGCCGGCCAGCGCGGACGTGAGCAGCGCGCGCTCCGCGTCATCGCGTTCCCGGCAGACCCGGCTGGTGCGGGGGTGCGGGACCGCGCCGTAGAGGAAGGGGTCGATGTCGCCGCCGCCGGTGAGGATGAGCCCGTCCAGGCGTGGCAGGGCGGCCTGGACGCCCGGGATGGGCGGAAGCAGGACGGGGATCCCTCCGGCCGCCACCACCTGCTCGGTGTAGGTGGTCGGCAGCAGTGACGCCCGGGCGTCCCAGGCGCCCCAGCGTGCCGGTTCGGCATACGCCGACAGGCCGATGATCGGTGGTGTCATGGCTGGCGCTCCGCCCCGGTCACAGCGGGGTGACGTAGGCGCCGGAGATCCCGCCGTCGACCACGAAGCTCGATGCTGTGATGAACGAGGCGTCATCGCTGGCCAGGAATGCCACGGCGGCGGCGATCTCCTCGGCTTCGGCGAACCGGCCGAGCGGGATGTGGACCAGCCGCCGCGCCGCCCGCTCCGGGTCCTTGGCGAACAGTTCCCGCAGCAGTGGGGTGTTGACCGGCCCCGGGCACAGCGCGTTCACCCGGATGCCCGCCCGGGCGAACTCGACTCCGAGTTCCCGGCTCATCGCCAGCACGCCGCCCTTGGAAGCGGTGTAGGAGACCTGCGAGGTGGCCGCGCCCATGATGGCCACGAACGAGGCGGTGTTGATGATGGACCCGCTGCCCTGTCGCTGCATGATCGGGATCACCTCTTTGCAGCACAGGTAGACGGAGGTGAGGTTGACCTCCTGCACCCGCCGC
>DAHUZQ010000235.1 GCA_027306495.1 Actinomycetota bacterium
TCGGTGCCCCCTGGAGCGGCGCATCAGGCCCGGGGCCGCGCGGGTGTAGCTCAATGGCTAGAGTCCCAGCCTTCCAAGCTGGTTATGCGGGTTCGATTCCCGTCACCCGCTCCGTCCGCAGGAGGCTAGCGGGGCGAGACCGCGAACGCCCGCCGTCTGGCCGAAGTAGCTGGTGTAGCCGTCGGCGACCACGCAAACCCAAGCACGCCAAGCGCCGGCTTCGGCGCCTCCCCCAACAGGGGGCCGGGATCCCGGCGCGCAAAGCGGAGATCTCGATGGCTGCCGCCCACCGTCGTTATGCTCGACGTCACGAACGACTGGTCCGGGCCCGCGCGGTCGACCTGGCCGACGCGGTCGACCGGGCCGCGGTCAGCCCCGCAGTTCCGCTGCTCCTCGCCGGGTGGCCGCACCCCAGCTTCGGATCACTCGTCAGCGAACTGCCCCGACAGCCGCTGCGGAGCCACGTTCCACGAGAAAGTCCCTCCACAGACCCGTGTTTGGGCACTAGCTTTCCGTATGGTGGCCAGCGGCCCAGCGCACGGCGGAAACCGGAGCCCTTGACATGAGCCCCGCAATCACGGCGGTGATCATTGCCGTCATCGCGCTTGTCGCACAACTGATCTTCCAGCGACACCTGACGAGCAAATACGACTATCAATGCGATAACTGCGGTCAGAGGTTCAACCTCACCCCGCTCACGGCGTCAGTCGCTCCACACCGCTTCGGCGGCAGCAAGTATGTCAGATGTCCTCATTGTGGTGTGCGCTCATGGGTTTCGCCGGTGCCCAAGCAATAGGGGACTGCCGTGCACACGCGGGCCCTGCCGACGCGACTGCTGCGCTCCCCCACAACCCCTCTCCCGTCGGCGGCAACCGGGGGTTCAGACGCACAGGCTCATGAGCACACCAGGACGCCCGTAGCCGTGCGCACCCGCAGGAGTCCGTCGGCTCCGAACCTCAGGCCCCGGACAACTTCGGCGACCACCGACTCATAATCCGCCACCTGCTCGGCGATGACCATGCTGCGCAGGTAGTCCTCGACTGGCCGCCCGTCCGGCAGGAGCAACTCCCCCACGAATTCGTGACGGGCCACCGAACTGAAAACCTGCCGCGCCAGCGCCTCGCCCGCGTCCAGACGCAGCGACTCATGCACCGCCAGGCCCTCACCACGGCCGCGCAGGACCGCCGACAGCGCGCTGAGCAATTCCAGCAGGTGACCCTCACCGTTGAACATGATCAGCACCCGGCCGCCGAGACGGGTGACACGGCGCAGTTCCCAGACCGCACAGACGGGTTGGGCCACGTGGTAGAGCATGTGCATCGCCAGGGCCACATCGCAGCAAGCGTCCCGCAGTGGCAGGGACGCCGCGTCCCCGACCACCAACGACGCGGCCGGGAGGCGCCGGCGCACCGCGCTGAGCATGCCCGGTGACAAGTCGACGCCCAGCACCCGCCGCACCCGCCCGGGCCCCAGAAACTCGGCCAGGTACTTGCCGTTCCCGCAGCCAATGTCGGCAACAGTCTCGTCGCCGCACGGCCCGAGCAGCGACACGATCTCCCGGGCGAGATCGACCACCGGCCGCTGATAGGCGTAGATGGACTGACGGGCCGCGAGGTTGTCCTCGGTCCGGTACTGGGAATCCAGCGACGCGCGGCCTGACCATGCCTGCGCATCGTCCGCCACTAGGCGATCTCCTCGTGCCCGGCCGAATGCCCCGGCGGCCCCGCATGCTGCGGCGCGTGCCCTGTCCCTGCTGCGTGCCCTGTCCCTGCTGCGTGCCCCGGCCCCGCGGCGTGCCCCGGCGGGCCAGCGACTCGCGGCGCGTGCGCCTGTCCAGGCGAGGCCAGCCCCGGCAGATCCATCACCATCGACTCACCCCGGAAGATCGGCATGTACCGGACGTCCCTCTCGATCACCGCCGCCGTGGCGGTGTACCCGAGGAACAAGAACAGCGAGACCGCCTGGATCACGATCCACGGCCACAGATCCCGCCCGAACGCACCACTCAGGCTCCAGTCGTTGAGGCCGTGCAGCACCGAGGGCAGCAGCAGGCCGAGCATCCACAACGTCACACGCTGACGATGGTAATTCGCGCCCAGCCCAATGAAGAATCCCGCGATACCGGCCCACAGGGCATGCTGCAGGCCGTCGAGGAATACGCGTTCCACAAATTCCGGGATGCCGAAAGCCGAGCCGTGCGCTATCTGCGCGACGTCCATGGGCACATAGATCGTGGACGCCTCATAGACGCCGAACATGAGGCCCGACAGCGTCGCCAGGAACGTCCACATCCGCACGTCTAGTTTCTGCTTGCGTGCGGTGAGCAACACGATGGCGGCGACCAGCAGTGGCAGGGCCTTCGTGAATTCCTCGGCAACCCCGACCCCGAAGATCCAGCCCGCCAGGTTGGCACTGCCGGCCCGGGGCTCCAGCGCATTCTCCCAGGGCACGGTCAGCACGGGGATGAGCACGACTTCCGCGAGCAGCAGGAAGCCGGCGATAGCCGCCTCGACCTTGCCGAACCGGCCGGGCGGGCGGATCAGGTACCAGAACACCAGTGCCCACAACGGCGCCACGTACAGGCAGTACACCCAGCCCAGCGTCCGCAGGCTGCTCGTGTGCTGAAGCGTGGCCAGCATGATCAGCGGAGCCATCGCATAAGCGGCCACCAGCAGGCGGTACCACGAGCGCAGCGCAGGGTCCCTGGCCCAGGTGCTGATCGGGATCAAGATCTTCAGGGCGCTGACGACGTTCTGCTGCTGGGGGGGCCGAGACGCTGGACCGCCGGCGGCGGCGCCCGGCGAGAACGGCTCCGGCGTGGTCGCTGGCTCGAACCGGACGACGGGCCCGTCGGCGGCCGCCAACCGCACCTCCAGTGGCCCGGTCAGCGTCACCGTGGTCACCCGGTGGGCACCTGCGTAGGTCCCGCCGCTGCCGACGCTGTCCAGCACCCAGCCGTTCGCGCGCCAGGTCAGGCGCAGGTGCTCCCGCGACACCCGCGGATCCGCTACCCGCAGCGAACTTCCCGCCCCGCGGCCCACCACCGCGCCCGATCCCGGCGGCACGACGATCCGCTGGTCGCCGTGCCGGATGACAAGGTCGTTCATCATGTCCTGCCCCACCGGCCGCGCCCCGCACCGACCGCCGCGCTCCCCACGGCTCCGCCACTCCTGGAATGGCGGTGGACGGCGTTATCGCGGCTATTGTGATTCATTTCGGAACGAATGATCGGGTGCCCTCCCTATTCCCTGGCCGCCCCGGGCCGGTGTATTCCGAGCGGTCGCGGCGGGGACGGTGCCACCTCGAGGGCCTCATCCCGCAGCAGCAGGGCAACAGCGGTGTCATCGCCGCTGCCCGCCGCCGACGCGCACGCCGCGGCCCAGGCCGGCAACTGCGCGCGGACCCAGCCGATGCCCTGGTCACGGGCGAACCGCACCAGATCGGACCCCACCGGCTGCTGCCAGGGATCGGTTACCAGCGCGTTCCCGAATCCGTCGGTCGCCAGCAGGACGGCAGCGACGTCCTCGCGGGCCAGATCGAGCACGGCACACCGGAACGATCGCACCGCGTCCGGTTGGCACAGGCTGGTCGTCCGGCGCCCATCCAGCCGTTCATCCCCGGGAACGGGCGTCGAAGCCCTGCCCTGCCCGTCAACCACGACGATGTCACCATCGCCGATCTGGCAGAGTCCCAGCCAGGAGCCCACCACGGCCGCCAGCAGCAGGGTGGTCCCATACGCCACCGAACCGCTCTCACCGGGCCGCAACCACCCACGTTCGTCCTGATCGAGGGGGTGCTCGAGCAGGTCATCCTCGACAGCGAACCGCCAGGCGGCGATGATGGCCGGGATCACGGCACCGCCCAGGACATGCTCCACCTCGCCGGTGGCCCCGCCGGCCGCGAGGTCGGCGGACCGTTCGATCAGCGCCGATCCGGCGACGCGGACGGCGAACTGCGCGCCCGTGGCGCTGCGGCCGTGCCGTGGGTGCCCGTGCCCGTCAGCCACCGCCAGGGCCAGGAGGCCACCGGGGTGCCCCGGATCGCCGAAGCAGGCCACCACGTCCTGGATGGGCCGCCCGGCCGCTTCGTGAGCGGCGCCGCGGGCGGTGGCTGTCAGGGTCTGCCACCGCAGGGGAAGGGCACGGGGAGGTGCCCCGGAGTCAGACAATCGGGTCCTTCTCAGCATCGCCCGGCGCAGCCGCCGCCGGCTGGATCAGCCTGCTCATGATCGCCTCCCGGTCCGCACCAGTCTCCGACAGGCGGGACACCGTAGGCGAGGCCGTCACCAGCGGGCTGGTTGTCCGCTCCACGGTATCCGCCACCAGCGCCGGAACCGGCCGGTCGCCGGCGAACCTGGCCAGATATTGCAGGTTCTGGCCCCGGAAGCTGTCGGGGGACACCGGCCGCGGGCCCGCCCATCACGGGTCAGCCATCCCGCCCGCCGCCGGCCCAGCATAACCGCGCTAGCCTGCGGCGCGATCCACGACGCGCCCTTTCCAGGCACCACCCCGCCCGCTGTGATGGCGGCGGGCGGAATCGACTGTCATGGCCGCATACAGGACGGCGACCAGCGGCAGCGTGGCCGCACGCAGCGGTGAGAGCCGGTACATCCGCAACACGGGAACATAGGTCGCGGTCATGAGCAGAGCGGCGGCCCAGCCAGCGGCAGCCGTCACTGCCGCGGCCACTGTCCCGTTCGCCAGCCAGGCGGCCAGGCCACCCACCGCGGCCACCGGCGGCACCAGGTAGATCCATGCCAGCCCGACCACCACCAGAGCCAGCAGCATCGGTGAATACCGGAGCTGGGTGTAGGCACTGCGGGCGATCATCTCCCACAGCGACCGCAGGGTCGGATACGGCCGCCGGCTCTCAAGATCCACCGAGAACCCGAGCCAGCACGGCGACCGCGCCGGAGAACGCTTGAGAAGCCGCGCGAGAGCGACATCATCGATCCGCGCACCGGAGATCATCTGCAGCCCGCCCGCAGCGGCCAGCGCGGACCGGCGCACCAGCATGCAGCCGCCCGCCGCCGCGGCCGTGCGGCTGCGGGCGCGGCTCGCGCGCCGGAATGGATAGAGCTGGCCGAAAAAGTACACAAAGGCCGGCACGATCAACCGCTCCCAGCCGCTGTCGGCCCGCAGCAACACCATCTGCGACACCAGATCGAACGGGCCGCCCTCGGCCGCCCGTACCAGCGACCGCAGGGCGTCCGGCGACCAGCTGATGTCGGCGTCGGTGAACAGAAGGTAGTCGCTGCCGCCGGCCGCCGTGACGCCCTGCGCCATCGCCCAGACCTTGCCCGCCCAGCCGGCAGGAGGAGGACAACCTGCGATGACACGCAGCCGGGAGCCAGGGCCGGCCAGCGACGAAGCCACTTGTGCCGTCCCATCGGTGCTGGCGTCGTCGACCAGCACGACCCGCAGCCTGCCCGGATAGTCCTGCCTCAGCAGCGTCGGCAAGGTCTGCGGCAAGATCGCGGCCTCGTCGCGGGCAGGCACGACCACGCTCACGCACGGCCAGGTCCCCGGTCCCGGACCTGGCCGTCGCGCGTCATCGCCTGCTGGGCAATCTGGCAGGCGATGATCCGCCCGCCAGTAGCCGCCGTGCCCCAGCAGCAGGTATCCCCAGGCGAGGGCGGCGAGCACCGTGACCGCAACGGCGACGATCACGTGCTACCTCAGCCGGCCCCCTGGCCATCCGCCTGCCCATCGGGCTGACCGTCCGCCCCGCCGGCTGCGGGGAGCCCGGCGGACTGGCTGCCGGGCGCGCGGTCCAGTTCGCCGTTCACGCTCTTCCTCACCGTGCTGAGGATCGACAAGCCCTGGCCAACGAGACTCGCGGCGATCTCACTCAGCCCATCGGCGCCGTTCAGCACGCTGACGTTGGCTCCTCCGAGGCCAGCGGCGGCTTCCTTGACGATCTGGGGAAGCTGGTTGATGAGCATCTGGTCGAGCGCGATCCGGTTGTTGGAGGCAGCCGCCTGCGCCTGGATCGTCACCCGCTCCGCCTCGGCTCTGGCCAGCACACGCACGCGTTCGGCTTCGGCTTCGGCCGGCTTGACCACCTCGGCCACGAGTTGGCGCTCGCGCAGTTCCGCCTGCTGACGGGCGAGTTCGGCCTGTGCCGCGATGACCTTGAGTTGCGCCTGCGCCTGGGAGAGCGGCCCGGCCTGGGCCGCCTCGGCCTGGGCCTTGTCGATCTGGGCCTTGTACTCGGCCTGCACGACCGCGGTCTGCCGGGCGTACTCGGCCTGCTTGCGCTGCGATTCCTGCTCGGCCTCGGCCGCCGCCTGGTTGGCCTGAGCCTGGGCGATCTGAGCCTGGCGGCGGATCGCCGCGTTGTGTGGCGCGGCCATCGAGTCGATATAGCCCGCGTTCATATCGTCGATCGACTGGATTTGCAGGGAGTCCACGGTCAGGCCGATCTTGACCATCTCCACCTTGGATCCGTCGAGGACCTCCGTCGCCAGTTTCTGGCGTTCGGTGACGATTTCCTCGACCGTCATGGATCCCACGATCGACCGCAGGTGGCCCGCGAAGATCCGCCCGGTCAGAGTTGACATCTGATCCTGATCGGACAGGAAACGCTGGCCCGCATTGACGATGCTTTCCTCGTCGTTGCCAACCTTGAAAGCGATGACCGCTCGCACGTTGAGTGCAATACCCTGCCGGGTCACACAGGTCTCGGCGACTTCCGCCTCCTGCATTGACAAGGTCAGGTAACGAGCCTTGCGGAAGAAGGGGGCGACGAATGCGCCATGGCCGACCACCACCCGGAACGGCGCTCCACTGTGCCAGCGCCTGCCGCCGGCGACCAGCATGGCCTCGTCAGGCGCTGGGACACGGTATCCGAACATGCTGCCTGCTCCTGTTCCTATGTCAGCGAGCCCGCCCGGGCGGACTCAATAGTCCTCGTCCTGGAATGGGCGGAGTGGGTCATTCCATTCGCTGACATCAACCGTCCGTGTCCCCCGATCATTGATGACCAGGACAGAAGTACCCCGTTTCAGCGGCTGGGCCGACCAGGCAATAAGCGCTTCAGAGCCACCGCGGTAGGAGATCAGCACCTCTCCGGGACCGGACTGCCCCCGTGTCGCGACGATGATCCGGCCGATACAGCCGACCACGGAACTGTCCTGAGCCACCGCCGGCGCTCCTCACACATTCCCATGAATGCGAATCACCACCCTATCTGTTCACAGCGTCCACGGCGGTTTCCGGGGGGTGACGATGTGGCCGGGATGCTGCTCGCGCCACAGCGAACTCGCAGGCAGCCCAGACATGCTGATGGCGCCCCGGTCAACCGGGGCGCCATCAGCATGGGGCCGGTGTGTGGTCGCCTCCTCGGCGAGTGGCACAACGCGGCTCCAGCCGGACGGTATTCCGCGAAGGCAGTGATATTGCGGCCCGGGGGACACATCACACCAGCACTGATCGATAACAGTGCCGGTAGCTGAGCTATTCCGGGCGGCCGCACGGTCCCGGCCACACCAGGCCGGTGGCCGCGAGCACTGCTTCGGCGTCAGGCATGGCAGCCTGGGCACCACGGACGGTGACCGCCGTCGCCGCCACCGCGCACGCGGCGCGGACGGCCCGTTCCGGCTCAATCCCAGCCCCCACGGCCACAGCGAGCGCCCCGCAGAATGCGTCGCCTGCCCCGACCGTGTCAACCGCCCTCACCGGGAACGCTGGCACCACCACCGTCGGCACCGGGGCGGTGGGACGACCGCCGCGGGCCCGGGCTGCCTTCGGGGACTGAGCCGTGCCCGGCGCGGACTGAGCCGTGCCCGGCGCGGATGCCAGGACCGCGCCCATAGCACCGAGCGTGATCACCACATGCCCGGGCCCCCACCCGGCCAGCGTCGCCGCGGCCTGTTCGGCCTGGCTCAGCCCGTGTACGCCCGTCCCAAGCAAGGACGCCGCTTCGCGGGCGTTGACCACCAGCCACCGCGGCCGCGCGGCCAGCAGGTCCCGCCCGCCCGCCGGGACGGGCGCGAGGTTGAGCACGGCCGGGATTTCGTGCCGGTGCGCCGCCACGAGTGCCGCGGCGAGTGCGGCCACCCCGATCTCGGCGCTGAGCAGGATCACCTCGCACGGGTGAACCAGTGCCGCGTTCACGTCCTGTTCGCCAAGCAGCGAATTGGCGCCTGGCGCCACCGTGATCGCGTTCTCCCCCGCTTCATCCACGCTGATCAGGGCGAGCCCGGTGACCGCGCCCTCAGCCACCCGCAGCCCACTGGTGTCCACCCCCCGCGATCGCAGGCCGCTGACCAGCGTGGCCGCGAACTCATCGGCACCCACGCACCCGTGCAGGCGCACCCGCGCGCCCAGTCGGGCAGCCGCGACGGCCTGGTTCGCACCCTTGCCGCCGGGGCCGATCACGGCTCCCGAGCCCAGGACCGTCTCTCCGGGGCTGGGCAACCGCGGCACCCTCACGCAGATGTCGGTATTCAGGCTGCCGATCACGGTGATGGTGGGACCCGGCATCGCTGCGCCTCCTCGGGCGACACCCCGGCCACGGGCTGGGCCCGCAGTCGGGGTGGACCAGCGGGTTCACGGTATCCCGGCCGGGCCGCGCACCGCGCACATCGGGTAGTGTTCAATGATCGTTGCGATGGTTAGCCACACATCCGTCCGGACCCTGATCCTGGGTGTAACGGCCTCGGGGCGGCTAGTGGAGCATGACCGCACCGCCCCCGAAGTCATCGCCGCCCCGGACGGGCCGCTGCTTGGTGCGCAGTTCAGCGATGTGATCGCCGAACCGGCGCTGCCGGGGTCTGCGCTCGCGGGTGTGCTGGAGGCGATCTCAGCCGGACGGGAGGCTACCGCCGTCCTCGCCGTACGGACCCGCCGCGGCCACCCGGTCGAGGCCGTCGTGTCCGTGCAGCCCATGCGCAGCAGTGAATCCAAGGTCGCGGCGCTGATCATGCTACGGGTCCCACCACCGAGCGAAGAGCAGTTCATGGACCCGGCGGTCATCCGTTACGCACTGCTCAGCGACACCTTCCGGCATATCGGGACCACTTTGGACCTCGACCAGATGGCCCGGGGGCTGGTCAACATCCTGGTCCCGCATTTCTGCAACGCCGCCGGCCTGCTGGTGCTGGAAAGCCTCGCCGCGGCCGACGAGCCCACGCCGCGGGCAGAGGGCGACCATCTGCTGCGCCGGCTCGCGTTCGCCGGCGACCCCGGCGACGCGGCGTGGGAGGCGATGTTCCCGCTCGGCGAAACCGTGCGGCACGCACCCGGCAGCCCGCAGGCACTCTGCCTGCAAACAGGTAAGCCCATGCGGGAGTCGGATGTCGGCATCGGCCACTCCTTCACACGCTCCCCGATGCACGGGCCGGCGACGCATCTGCTCGATCGTGCGTCCATGCTGGTGCTTCCCCTGATATCCGGCGACAGCGTGCTGGGCGAGATCGTGTGCCTGCGCCGCTCGGGCCTGCGCGCCTTCGACTCCTATGACACAGAGATCGGCATGGAGTTCGCGAGCCGGGCCGCCATCTTCACCGAGAACGCGCGGCGCTACAACCGGGAACGGACCACGGCGATCATGTTGCAGCGCAGCCTGCTGCCGACCGGCCTGACGGTTCCCTCCTCCGTCCAGGTTGCCCACCGCTATCTGCCCGGCAGCCATCTCGTCGAGGTCGGCGGCGATTGGTATGAGTCGCTCACGCTGCCCGGGGCGCGGGCGGCCCTGGTGGTCGGGGATGTGGCAGGCCACGGGGTGGGTGCCGCCGTGACCATGGGCCGGCTGCGGACCGCCATCCAGACCCTCGCCATGCTGGAACTCCCGCCGTCGGAGTCGCTGCAGCAGCTCGACGAACTCATGCATGTGATCGGCGTCCGCGAACCGCACTTCGCCACCTGCGTCTACGCGACCTACGACGCGGTGAACGGCACCTGCGAGATCGCGTCGGCGGGCCACCTCCCGCCCCTGCTCGTCAGCCCCGATGGGGCCGCCCGCTACCTTGACCTGCCCGCGGCACCACCGCTGGGCGTGGGTGAAGGCCCCATCCGCAGCACGGCCCTCACCGTAGAGGACGGGAGCCTGCTGATCCTCTACACCGACGGCCTGGTGGAGAGCCGCACCGCCGACATCGATGTGGGCCTGGAACGGCTGCGGGCGGCGTTCGCCGCCGGTGTGGCGGACCTGACGGTAGAGGAACTCTGCACGGCCGCCCTGGCCAGTGCCTATGCCGAGGAGCAGCGTGACGATATCGCCGTGCTGATCGCGCGGTTGCGCCGGATCGACCCTGGGCAGCACGTCTCCTGGGATCTGCCGGGGGAGGTCACAACCGCCGGCCGGGCGCGGGCGCTGGTCGGCGAGCCGCTGGCGCGGTGGGACCTGGCGGCCATGCTGCCGCTCACCCAGTTGCTCGTATCCGAACTGGTGACCAACGCGATCCGCTACACCAGCGGCCCGGTGATGGTGCGTCTCATCAACGAGGGCTCGCTGGTGTGCGAGGTGTACGACAACTCACCGGCATTGCCCAGGCTCCGGCATGCGGCCCGCGACGATGAATGCGGCCGCGGGCTGGAGATCGTCAGCCAGATGTCGGACCGGTGGGGCGCGCGGCGCACTCCTTCGGGCAAAGTCGTCTGGTGCGAGCAGAAGCTCCCCAATCGCTGACCAGGTCCAGCGGTCAGGACGCCGGCGTTCAGCCACGCAGCGCGCGCAGTGACTGCCGCAGTGAGCCCATGGTGGCGAGCACCGCGGACGGCTCGTAGCCGCAGTGCGCCATGCAGTTCGCGCACCGGGGGTCCCTGCCCCGGCCGTAGGCTTCCCAGTCGGTGGTCTCGATGAGCTCGGCGTACGTGCGGGCGTAGCCGTCGGCCATCAGGTAGCAGGGCCGCTGCCAGCCGAGCAGCGAGTAGGACGGGATACCCCAGGCGGTGCAGCCGAAGTCGGTCTTGCCCTCCAGGAAGTCCAGGAACAGCGGTGAGTGGTTCAGCCGCCAGCGCCGCCGGTTACCGCCTGCGAACGCCTTGCGGAACAGTTCCCGGGTCTCACCGACACCCAGGAAGTGCTCCTGGTCGGGCGCCTTCTCGTAGGCATAGGCCGGGGAGATCTGCATCTGGTCGATGCCCAGGTCGTCGTTGAGGTAGCTCAGCACGTCGATCACGGTCTGCGCAGTGTCGGTGTTGAAGAAGGTGGTGTTGGTGTTGACCTTGAACCCGCGCGCCTTGAGTTGGCGCACCGCTGCCACAGCTTCGTCGAAGACGCCCTCCTTGCAGACTGATTCGTCGTGGCGGTCCCGCAGGCCGTCGATGTGCACGACCCACGCGAAGTAGGGCGACGGGGCGAACTTGTCGATCTTCTTGCTGACGAGCAGCGCGTTGGTGCACAGGAACACGAACTTCTTGCGGGCGATGAGCCCGCGCACGATCTGGTCTATCTGCGGGTGCATCAGCGGCTCGCCGCCGGCGATCGACACCATCGGCGCCCCGCACTCCTCGATCGCCGCGATCGCCTGCTCGACCGGCATCCGTTGCTTCAGGATGTCGTGCGGATGGGCGATCTTGCCGCACCCTGCGCACTTCAGGTTGCACGCGAACAGCGGCTCCAGTTCCACCAGCAGCGGGAACTTCTGCCTTCCGGCCAGCTTCTGGCGCAGCAGATATGACCCGATCGCGAGGCTCTGGCGCAGTGGCATGCTCATCAGGACCTGACCTCCCTCGGCAGGCTGAATCGGATGTTCTCAGTGGTGATCACACGCTCGCTGACCCGCACCGGGCCGAGCCCGCCGAGCGCGTCGATGATCTCTGCGACCACCGAAGGCGGGGCGGACGCCCCAGCCGTCAGCCCCACCGTCCTCACCCCGGCCAGCCAGCTCAGCGCGATGTCGGCGGGCCCGTCGATCAGGTGCGCCCGAACCCCCGTGCGCTCGGCGGTCTCCACCAGCCGGACCGAATTGGAGGAGTTCGCCGACCCGGCCACCAGCACCAGGTCCGAGGCGGCCGCGACCGCCCGGACCGCGTGCTGACGGTTGGTCGTCGCGTAGCAGATGTCGTCGCTGCCCGGCGCGCGGGCAGCCGGGAAGCGCTCCAGCAGCGCCCGGGCGACCTCAGCCGCCTCGTCCGTGGACAGGGTCGTCTGCATGAGGTAGGCGACCTTGCCCTCGTCGGCGGGGCGCAGCCGGGCCACATCCTCGACGGTTTCCACCAGCGCCATCGCCGCGGGCGCCTCGCCGAGTGTCCCCTCGACCTCTTCGTGCCCGGCGTGACCGATCAGGGCCACCAGGTAGCCTTCGGCGGCGAACCGCCGGGCCTCGGCATGGACCTTGGACACTAGCGGGCAGGTGGCGTCCACCGCCGTAAGCCCGCGCCCGGCGGCCTCCTCCCGCACCGCCGGTGAAACCCCGTGTGCGGAGAACACCACCCGGGCCCCGTCCGGCACCTGCGACAGTTCGTCGACGAATACCGCGCCCCGCCGCTCCAGGCCGGCCACCACGTGGGTGTTGTGCACGATCTGCTTGCGCACGTAGACCGGTGGCCCATGCTGGGCAAGCACGCGTTCCACGATCTCGACAGCACGCTCCACCCCCGCGCAGAACGACCTCGGGCCGGCCAGCAGCACTTCCCGCGGGCCGGCGGCGGCGGCCCACCTGGCGAGCACCGGCCCGGCCGCGCGCAGCGAGCGCAGTGCCGCGGTGCCGCCGCGGATCAGCGCCGGGGAGAGCAGCGGCTGGCCCGCCGTATCCGATACCGCCCGGATCACCGCCAGCGGCCGGTCACCCGCGGCCGCCGCCAGGTCGAACGATTCGCGGTCGGCCACCAGCGCTCCCCAGCCAGCCAGCCGTTCCCGCTGATGGCCGCGCACAAGGCGGTCCACGGTCACCACCCGCCCCGCCCGGGCGCGCAGGCCCGCCCGCCGTAGCTCGCCGGCCAGCAGGGGAGCGGCCGGGCACGCGATCATGGCACGGCCGTCGGTCACCTCGTTCCCTACCACACTGTCGCCGGGGACCAGGTCCGCGGCAAGCCCTCCGCTGGTCCCCGCGACCGCCAGCATCCGGAAATCCTCGCGGGTGAGCCGTGCCGCCCGGCTGCGCGCCCGGGCCCGGCCATAGCCGGTGACCAGCACCCGCCCGCCGTTCCCGAGTCCACCCCGGACAGCCCGCGCCTCCGGCCACAGCGGGGCACAGACCACCAGTGCCGGACCGGGTGGCCCAGGATCGGCCGGCGCCGCCCGCTGGGGTGGCCCGGTCATGGTGTCACCGCCAGATACCGGCCGAGTGCGCTCACCGGGAACACCAGCCGGTAGAGGTGGTAGTTCAGGTAGAAGTCACCGGGGAACCCAGTCCCGGTGAACTGCGGTTCGTCCCAGCCGCCGTCACCGCGCTGGTGCTCGGCCAGCCAGCCGATGCCGCGCTCCACAGCGGGGCCGGTTTCCGGTACGGCGAGCAGGGCCAGCAGCGCCCAGGCCGTCTGGGAGGCGGTGGAGACGCCGCGCCCAGCCAGCGACCTCTCATCGTAGGAACGCAGATCCTCGCCCCACCCGCCGTCGGAGTTCTGGTGCTCCTCCAGCCAGGCGACCGCCCGCCGGATGGCCGGCTTGGAGGCCGGGACGCCGGCCGCGATCAGCGCGGGGACCACGGCGCCGGTGCCATAGATGTAGTTGGCGCCCCAGCGGCCGAACCATGATCCGTCGGCTTCCTGTGCCCGCAGCAGCCAGACGACTCCACGCCGGGCGGCCGGGCTGCGGGCCAGGCCCTCGGCGGCCAGTGCCTCGACCACATGGGCGGTCACATCGGCCGACGGCGGGTCGGTCACAGCCCCGAAGTCGCAGAACGGCAGCTTGCCCACCAGGGTGGAGGTGTTGTCGGCGTCGAACGCTGCCCACCCTCCGTCCCGGCTCGCCATGGCGGTCATCCACCGCATGCCACGCTCGATGGCGGCCAGGCGGCCAGCGTCCGCGCCGTCCGTGCGGGCCCGCCGCAGCGCCAGCACTACCTCGGCGGTGTCATCGATGTCGGGATAGTTGTCGTTGTCGAACTCGAACGCCCAGCCCCCGGGCGCCGCGCGCGGCCTGCGGACCCGCCAGTCGCCCGGGCCGGCGATCTCCTCGGCGAGCAGCCACCCGGCGGCCGCCCTGATCGCGGGGTGGTCCGGGGGCAGCCCGGCGTCGGCCAGGGCGGTGACCGCCAGCGCCGTGTCCCACACCGGTGACTGGCACGCCTCCAGGCGGCGTACCGGGCCCTCGGGCGAGTCCTCGACGATGGTGAACCTCTCCAGCCCGGCCAGCGCCCGCCGCATCACCGGGTGGCTGTTGCCGTACCCGAGCAGATGCAGTGCGATGAGCGAGTACACCCAGGGTGGCTGGATCCCGCCCCAGCAGCCGTCCCGTTCCTGGCGGGCCAGGATCCAGTCCGCGCAGCGGCGCAGCGCTGCCCGCCGGGCGGCGGTGGCGGGAGCGGCCCGGCCCACGTACCGCTCCCAGGTGTGCAGGGCCCGGTCCAGCTTGCCGAATGCCGCAGCCCACCCCCGGGAGTCCGGCGCCGTGGCCCGGCGGCGCCCGGCCGGGCCGCCCACCCGCAGTTCGGCCACCGTGAACGGCAGCGACCGCACCGGCCGCAACGCGGAGACGACCGTGAGCGGGACGATGGTCTGACGTGCCCAGCATCCCCAGTCATAAATGTTGAAGGGCGCCCACGAGGGCAGGTAGATCAGTTCGGGGGGCATCACCGGCAGGTCGTCCCACGACCATTCGCCGAACAGTGCGAGCCAGATCCGGGTGAACACGCGGGTGGCGTTGATGCCGCCCTGTTCGCGGATCCACGCCGCGGCCAGCCGCAGCGGCTCCTCCCGGGGGGAGTGCCCGGCCAGTCGCAGCGCGATGTATGCCTCCACCGTCGTGGACAGGTCGCCGGGGCCGCCGAAGAAGTTTGCCCACGTGCCGTCCTGGCGCTGCTGTGAGGCGATCCACCGGGCGGATGCCAGCGTCTGCTCCGCCGTCCGCACCCCGAGGAATTCGCGCATCAGCAGATCCTCGGCGTCCATGGTGACGTTCGTCTCCAGCTCGCCTTTCCACCAGCCCTGCCCCTGCTGCAGGCCGAGCAGGTGATCGACCGCCCGCCGCAGGGCGGCCCGGGCCGCGGGGGTGGCAGCGGGCTGGCTGGGGCGCGGCGCGGTCACGGTCATGGGTGCGGGCACCTCCGTCTCGGCACGGCCGCGCTCACCACTGCCGGGCCGTGATGAACTCGGCGATGCTGGCGAACTCCGCCCGGACCTCGTCCGGCATCGGCGCCTGCGCCAGGCAGGCGTGCGCGGCGGCAAGCTGGGCGGCGGCCTCCTGCTCGGTCCAGCTCTTGCCACCTGCCTCCTCGACCAGCCGGGCGGCCCGCGCCAGCTCCGGTTCGCTCAGCGCCGCGCTGTCGCGCAGGAGGTCCGCCAGAGCGGCGGCGGGGGCGGTGCCGGCCTGCAGGGCTGCCACCACAGGCAGGGACTTCTTGCGCGCGCGCAGGTCCGAGCGGACGGGCTTGCCGGTCACCTCTGGCGCGCCCCAGATCCCGAGCAGGTCATCGGTGAGCTGGAAGGCCAGGCCCACATGCGCGCCGAACCCGGCCAGGCCCATCGCCAGCTCCGGGGATGCCCCCACGTGGATGGCGCCGATGCTGCACGCGCAGGCCATGAGCGCGGCCGTCTTGTCCCCGGCCATGGCCAGGCACTCGGCGAGCGGGACGTCCTCCCGCTGCTCGAATGCCAGGTCCGCGCCCTGACCCGCGATCAGCCGCTGGACCGCCACCGACAGGCATCTGGCGGCCCACAGGCCCTGCGGTGCGGTGTCCTCGAGCAGCAGGTCCTGGGCGAGTGCGAGCAGCGCGTCGCCGGCCAGGATGGCCGCGCCCACCCCGAAAACAGTCCATGCGGTGGGCCGGTGCCGGCGCTCGGTGTCGCCGTCCATGATGTCGTCGTGCAGCAGCGAGAAGTTGTGCACCAGTTCCACCGCTACCGCGGCGGGAATCCCCTGCTCCGGGACGGCGTGGGCGGCACGGGCCGAGAGCAGGGTGAGTGCGGGCCGCAGCGCTTTGCCCCCGGACTTGCCACGGCCAGCAGCCGCGCCCGGATGCCGGCCGGCCCGGGCCGGAACGGTGGACTCGCTCCAGCCGTCGCCGCCGGCGAGCCCGAGGTGATAGACCGCCACCTTGCGCACGTCTGGGCTGAGCCGCGCCACCGCCGCTCCCAGTGCGGGACCGACCAGGTCACGGGCGTACTCAACGCCGGCCGGCATGACGGCGGTCACGCGCTCACCCCCGCCGGGCCGGGATCGGACAGCGGCAGGCCCTGCCTGCCGCCGGGCCTGGCGGGCGGTGGGACGGTCCAGTCCCCAGCGGGCCCGGCCGGGCCAGCCGCAAGGTCCGAGCGCACCTGGCGCGTCGCCATCAGTCCGCTGCGCACTGCTCCCTCCATCGTGTCCGGCCATCCGGTTTCGGTCCACGCTCCAGCCAGCACCAGCCCGGGCAGCGCTGTCGCCGACCCGGGGCGCAGCACGCCACACCCGGGACCCTGGCGGATCGTCGCCCGGCGCTCCCTGGTCACGAAGAAATCCAGCACCCGGGCCTGGCGCGCGGCGGGGAACAGCTCAGCAAGAGCGGGGATGAACCGCTCCTCGAACGCGGCAGCGGGTGCGTCGACACAAGCGTCCGCGGCCGACAGCGACACCGCCAGGTACTGACCTGACGCAAGCCCGGCCGTCCCGCTCCGGTCGAACACCCACTGGACCGGTGAGTCCACCGCCGCGGCGAACGGCAGGCGGGTCACGCGCCGGTCATAGACCACATGAACGTTGACGATCGGCGATTCCCCGAGGCCGGCCCACTGCGCCGGGCCGGGACCGTGCGTCACCGCACCCGGCGGAACCAGGCCGGCGGCCATCTTCGGCGGCACCGCCAGCACCCCGGCGTCGGCATCGATCCGCGGGCCGGCGGCCCGCGCGGGCCCGGCACCGCCCGCGGGCTCGCGCAGCCGGATACTGAACCCTCCGGCCCTGGCCGGCTCGATCGCGCTCACCTTGGCGCAAAGCCGGACCGTCGCCCCGAGGCGGGCCAGCAGAGCGGCGGCGGCCCGCCCGTGCAGATCCCCCAACGGCACCGTGGGGACGCCGATGTCCGCCGCGTCCGCCCGGCCCAGCAGGGCTGTCCGCACGACGGTGGCCGCCAGGGCAAGGTCGGCGCCGTCCCCGGCCATGTTGAGGGTGGAGACGGTGAACAGATCCCATAGCACCCGCCTGGTCCGCTCATCCTGGCCGTGGGCGGCGAGCCATTCTCCCAGGCTGGCCGCGCCGCCGGGCTTCGGGGAGGAGCCACGGGCAGTGGCCAGACCGGCGTCCGCCCGGCCCGCCGGCGCGAGCCTGGCCAGCGCGGCCGCGGCGGGGAACACCCGCAACCGCTGGGCCGGCGTCAGGAACCGGTAACCAGCCAGGGCGCGGCCCATATGCAGCGGCCCCGGCAGCCCGTCGCGCCACAGCCGGGCGCGGTCCCGCGGCGCGAGGACCGTCACGTCGAACCGGTCCTGCAGGGCGACCGAGCCGCTCATGCCGAGCCGGGCAAGCAACGTCCGGTAGGCATGGCAACAGCGCAGGAATATGTGCTGCCCATTGTCGACGCTCAGGCCCCCGCGCGAGAACGACGTTGTCGCTCCGCCGAGCCGTGGCCTGGCCTCCAGCAGGGTCACCCGCGCACCCGTCTCCGAAAGCGCGATGGCAGCGGTGATGCCAGCCAGCCCACCGCCCACCACGGCGACGTGACGCTGCGGCCTCACCGCGCGGCTCCCGCCGGCGGCTGCACTGGCGCGCGGCCCTGCCACAGGCCTGCCGCCAGCGAACGGACGGCGACCATCGCCTTCTCCCGTCCCGGCAGGGAGAGCCTGCCCTCGAGCACCGCGGCGGGGGTTGCCTCGATGTGCTCGAGCAGGCGCTGGTAGATGCCGGCCATGGCGCCGGCCGACGCGGCGCTGCGCCGGTCGAGCAGCGGTATCAGCGCCAGCCCGCGCTGATACCAGCCCCGGGCACGGTCCGCCTCGAACTCGACCAGCGATGCGAGGCGGCCGTCCCCAGCGGAGGGCCCGGCGGCGAAGGAGCATCCGAAGCGTTCGAGGTCTTCGGCCGGCAGATACACCCGCCCGGTGAGGTAGTCCTCCCGGATATCGCGCAGGATGTTGGTGAGTTGCAGCGCCACGCCCAGCGCATCGGCCAGCGGAGCCGCGGTGGCCGGGTCGTCGCAGCCGAAGACGCCCAGTGACAGCCGGCCTATCGAACCCGCCACGCACCTGCAGTAGTGCAGGAGGTCATCGAAGGTGCGATAGGTGACCCCCCTGACATCGGCCTCGCACCCGTCGATGAGCTCGCCGAAGGCGGCCAGCGGGATGTCGAACCGGTGCGCGGCGTCGGCCAGTGCCGTCAGGACCGGATCGCCGCTGGCGGCAGGGCCTGCGGCGTTCCCATCGCCGCTCACCAGGTCCGCCAGGCTCT
Organism: Actinomycetota bacterium; assembly: GCA_027306495.1. Taxonomy (GTDB): domain Bacteria; phylum Actinomycetota; class Actinomycetes; order Streptosporangiales; family Streptosporangiaceae; genus DAHUZQ01. The sequence goes on from DAHUZQ010000235.1 coordinate 18,469, forward strand.
GCCGGGCACCCGCCAGCGCCACCAGCTTGGCCTCCTGCGGCAGGTCGCCATCCCCGATGTCGTCTATCCGGCGCGCGAAGGCGTAGACGGCCGCCAGTGCCTGCCGCTTGGCTGGGACCAGCAGCCTGATCCCGTAGGAGAAGTTCCTCGCCTGCGACCAGGTGATCTCCTCACAGGTCCGGTAGGCCGCCCGGACGTCCATCGCTTCACCTCCCCGTCGCATAGGCCTTCAGCAGTTCCGCGGCGACGGCTCCGCCGCGCGGCCGGGGAGTGGACCGCAGCACGTCATGTCCGCTGCGGGCAACCGCGGCCAGGGCGGCCCGGCCGCCTGCGACGTAGCCCGCGACCGCGGCCCGGGCGGCCCCGCGCAGCGTCCCGATCAGCGGTGCGCCCCGGTCCAGCAGGTAGCGGGCCCGGTCGGCCTCGAAGGCGACCAGCGCCACAACCCGCGGCCCGGCGGCGGGGGCAGCAAGGTCCCGCTCGCCGCAGCCGAACCGCCGCAAATCCTCCACAGGCAGGTAGATACGGCCCTTCCGCAGGTCCTCAGCGACATCCTGGATGTGCTCTACCAGTTGCAGGGCCGTGCAAACATCATCTGAGCGGGTGATGCGCCCAGGGGTCGCGGCACCGAAGATGTGCAGCACAACCTGGCCCACCGGGTTGGCCGAGAGCCGGCAATAGGCCACCAGGTCATCGAACGCCGGGTAGCGGCTCACCTCCTGGTCCTGGCGATTCGCCTGGATCAGGTCGAGAAAGGGCTGTGCCGGTATAGCGCACTGTGCGACCGCCGGGGCGAGGGCGCGGATCACGGGCAGATGAGGCCCGTCCGGCGCGGGCGGGAGCGGCACATCCTGCCAGAGCCGGCCGTCGTAGAGACGGCGCAGGTCCGCTTCGAGTTCATCGAGCAGCGCCCGGCGCGGGCCCGGTGCTTCGTCGCCGATGTCGTCAGCCGTCCGTGCGAACGCGTAGAGGGCGGCCAGATGGCGCCGGTGGCGGCGCGGCAGGAACCGCAACGCCACCGGGAAGTTCTCACTCGAAGCCTGGCGGGCCGCGCCCGCGGCGACTCCGGCGACGGCTTCGGCCGCTGATCCGGGCGGTGCCTGCCCGGCGGCCGGCGGCTGATCCGGGATCATGAACTCTATCCCTTCACAGTTTCCGGCTAATTGCAAACAATGACATTCGCGTCACCTGACATCTGTGTCGGGGAATGCGTCGCGGTGGTCATCAAAGACCTCGCAGCCGCAGCCGCCCCGGTCCGCGCGGCGATCCGGGCAGCCGCCAAGCTGGCGCCCATACCGGCCCGGCCAGCCGGGACATCCCGCGTAAAGTGCGCCATCGCCCTGCTGGAAGGTCATTGCCCGAGTACTCGCCACCGGGCACTGCCCCTGACCGCCCGGGTGGCACAGCCGCATTGCGGCCAGCAGCATGCGGACCAGGCAAAAGCGCGCTAATCGTCACGGGATGTTTTCTGGAAACAAGCGAGATGAATGACATCCGCAATGGGAGTGGCCACTGGTGAAACAGCAGAAAAGGCATGTGCCCAGCCGGGGGGCGGGCCAGGGCGTCAGTGCCGCCAGATGATCGCCAGCGCGCAGTCGTCCGTGCTCGGGCCCGACTGCATGGACTTCACCAGGTCGTCCGCTGCCCGGAAGCCGGAATTGGCCAGCCGGTCGGCCTCCCCGAGCAACCGGTCGGTGCCGTAGTCGATGTCCCGGCCGGGCAACTCCACCAGCCCATCGGTGTAGATCATGAGGGCGTCACCCGGTCGCAGGGTGCCCCGCTCCGGCGTCAAGCGCAGATCCTCCACGACACCGAGGACAATGCCGTGCGCCCGGGTCATCCGCCAGGTGGCGCTGGCCCCGTCGAAATGCGCCGCAGGCGGATGCCCCGCACAGCCCACCAGATAGTCGCCACTTGCCAGATCGATGGTGACGTGGATGGCGGTGACAAAGCCGTCCGATCCGCCGCCCCGCAGCAGGTAGGCGTTGCACGCCGGCAGGAACTCGTGCCGCGCCACCGTGCCGAGCAGGCCGCCGAACGCCCCAGAGAGCAGCAGGGCCCGTGTCCCGGCGGTGACCCCCTTGCCCGCCACGTCCACCAGGGCGATTTCCAGCACCTTCTCGTCGCAGGTGGAGACCAGAAAGTCGCCACCGAACGAGGAACCGCCAGCAGCCTTGAGCACCGAAACCGACCCCCAGCCCTCCGGGAGTTCCGGCAGGGTGCCCTGAGCACGGATCCGGTCCCGCAACTCGATCAGCATGTGCTCGCCGCGCAAGCCCTTCATGCCGAGTTTTTTGCGGGTGCGGGCGAGGACGTCGGCGAGCAGTGCCGTCACCACAATGGTCGCGATGAGCCCGGGGCCGGCCCGGCCGCGCAGGAAGTCGTACAGCAGGCCAGCCGCGACGATCACATACAGCGCCCGCAGTGCCCGGGGCGTCAGCAGCAGGCCACCCGCCAGCACCGGCAGGATCAGCAGGCCGGGGGAGAACCATGCCCTCGACACGTGGACGGCGCCGACGCTGATCGCCACGGTCGCGAGCGCGAGGCCGAGCGCCAGCCGCCGGTTCCGGGTGATGACCTGCCGCCTCGCCAGGCCACCGGCATAGGCCGCGCCCGCACGTGCGGCGCGCACCAGCCGGAACCGGGTGGGGGAAACCATGATGGCCGCACTGTATCCGGCCAGGGCCGCGCTGGCACCCCTTCTCAGGGTCCTTATCCAGCGATGATGCGCGGCATGGTGCCCGCCGGGGCAGCCGGGGCCGGACCGCCCGGCGGCATCCGATCGCCCGCCAGGGCCGCGCGGACAGTGCGCCCCGGCCCGATATCTGGTGGCGCCCTGCCGCGCGGCCCGGTAGGAAGGCGGACATGGCCAGCGAATACCCCATCCGCCCGATCAGCCCCGGCGAGTACCCGGCCTTTGCGGCCGTTCACTCTCATGCTTTCAATTCGGCCCCGCACGGCCAGGACCGCCGGGAAAGAGCCCTGGCACTGATGGAGTTCGAGCGCAGCCTGGCGGCGTTCGACGGGACCACCCTGGTCGGCAAGGCGGGGGCCTACAGCCTCCGGCTGTGCGTGCCCGGCGCGGTGACACCGGTGGCGGGAGTGACCATGGTCGGGGTGCTGCCCTCCCATCGGCGCCGGGGCATCCTGTCGGCGCTCATGCGGCGGCAACTGCACGACATCCACGACCGGGGCGAGGCCGTGGCCGTCCTGTGGGCCTCCGAGGCCGGCATCTACGAACGGTACGGGTACGGCCCGGCTTCATGGCATGCCGCGTTCAGCGTCAACCGCCATGAGGTGCGCCTGCGGGCCCACGTTCCCGGTGACGCGGGGCTGCGGCTGCGGATCGCCGAACCCGGCGCGTCCCGGGATGACCTGGCGAGGGTGTACGACACCGTCCTGGACGGCCAACCGGGCCTGTTCAAGCGTGACGAAGCCTGGTGGAACAGGGTGCTGGCCGAGCGTGATCCAGCGCCAACTTCCACCCCACTGCGCTGCGTCATAGCCGAGGATGATGACGGCCCACGCGGCTATGCGCTGTTCACAGCACAGGAGGCCTGGGATGAGGACTCGTTCCTGCCCGCCGCGAAGATGGCTGTGCAGGAGGTCATGACCGCCGATCCCAGCGCCACGGCGGCGATCTGGCGAGATCTGCTCAGCCGCGACCTCATCGAGCAGGTGCGTGCCGACCTGCGGCCCGTTGACGACCCGCTGATCCACCTGCTGGCTGACCCGCGCCGGCTTCGCGCCCGGGTCAGCGACGGGCTGTGGGCGCGGGTCGTCGACGTAGGCGCGGCGGCGGGCCAGCGCCACTATGCCTGCCCGGTCGAGGTAGTGCTCGACGTCGTCGACGACGTGTGCCCGTGGAACTCCGGGCGCTGGCGGCTGGCCGCCGGCCCGGACGGCTCCGGCCGGGCATCCGCGCCGGGCCTGGCCCCGCCCGGCGGCTACCGGGCCGTCTGCGAGCGAACGGCCGCCCCGGCGGATCTCACCCTGCCCGCCCACGCGCTCGGAGCGGTTTACCTGGGCGGCACCAGGCTCGGGCCGCTGCGTCAGGCGGGGATCGTCATCGAGCACCGGCCGGGCGCGGTAGCGGCCCTCTCCGCCGCCATGGCGTGGGATCCCGCACCCTGGTGCCCGGTCATCTTCTGACGGTGGCACGGTCGCCCGAGGCCGGCGGTGGCACGGTCGCCCGAGGCCGGCGGTGGGCTCTGGCTGACCCGCTGCCACCGAGTGCGCGACCATGGGTGACATGAAGATCTCCGTGGACGCAGCGATGCGAGCGCGTGACGTGGGCCGGCCGCTGCCCCAGCATGAGGCGGCGCGGGCCAGGGCGGGCGCGAGCGCCCACGATGGTGCGCCGGGAGCGGGCGACCGAGGCGCGGCCATACCCGCTGACCCAGCTCCGGGCCACCCCACAGTGGATGAAGCCACCGCTTCCCACCCCGCGACCAGGCCTGCGGCGGCACTTCCAGATGGGCCAGACCAAGCGGGCCCGGCGGGTCCGGGCGATGCGCCACCCCCGCCAGCCCGGCGCGGCAGGCGGCGCACCCGGCGCCGGGGCTGATCCCGGCCACTCCCCCGGGCGAAGCCCGCCGCCGGCAGGACCCCATCAGGGCGTGCCCCGTAGACCTGTGCCGTCGCGAGCGGACGCCGGCGGGATGCATCGTGAGGCGGAGGAGGAGCCAATAGCGGAGCTATTCGCGATGGCGGCAACGCCGCGGCTGCCCGTCCGGTGGACGCGCAGCCGGCTGAACGATCTTCAGGTCCTGCCCTAGCCCGAGTTTCCTGGCTATCTCGATCTTGATGGGCTGACGCCCGGCCCGGATCGACGCTGGCCTGCAGTG
>DAHUZQ010000093.1 GCA_027306495.1 Actinomycetota bacterium
GGCTGTCCGGGTGGACATCCATGCGGTACGTGATTCTCCCGCAGGCCGTGCGCACCATCATCCCGCCACTGCTCAACGACTTCATCAGCCTCCAGAAGGACACCGCCCTGGTGGGGGTGCTCGGTGCGATCGAGGCTGGCACAGCCGCGCAGATCTACGGCAGCACGGTGTTCAATTACTCGAGCTTCACCGTGGCCGCGATCTTGTTCCTCATCCTGACCATCCCACTGGCCCGGTTCACCGATCACCTGATCGACCGGGACCGGCGGCGGCGCCTCGCGAGTGCCGTCCGGTGAGCGGGAACGGCAAGCTGACCGCGGGCGCGTCCGGCCCGGTGAGCCCGGCAGCCGGCGGGACGGCTCCCGCGCTCGCGATCGAGGGCCTGCGCAAGTCCTACGGGCCCGCCAGCCCAGTGCTGTGGGACCTCGACCTGTCCGTCGCCACGCACGAGGTGGTCTGCCTCATCGGCGCCTCCGGTTCCGGGAAGTCCACGCTGCTGCGCTGCGTAAACCTGCTGGAGCCCGCCGACTCCGGCGCCATCCGGCTGTGGGGCGAACTGGTCACCGGAGATGGCGTCGACGAGAACCTGGTCCGGCGGAGCGTGGGGATCGTCTTCCAGTCGTTCAACCTCTTCCCGCACATTACGGTGCTGGGCAATGTGACCCTCGCGCCCCAGAAGGTGCTGCGTCTGCCCAAGGCGCAGGCACTGGAGGAAGCCCGGGCGCTGCTGGCACGGTTCGGTCTCGCGGACAAGGCCGATGACTTCCCCGACCGGCTCTCAGGGGGCCAGCAGCAGCGTGTCGCTATCGTCCGGGCACTGGCCATGCGGCCGAGGATGCTGCTGCTGGACGAGGTGACTAGCGCGCTCGACCCCGAACTCGTGGCCGAGGTGCTGGAGGTGATCGCCGAACTCGCCGCTGGTGGCATGACCATGCTCATCGCCACCCACGAGATGGGCTTCGCCCGTGACATCGCGCACCGCGTCTGCTTCCTGGAGGACGGCACAATCGTCGAACAAGCGCCCCCGGAACGCCTGTTCACTCAGCCACAGGACGAGCGGACCCAGCGCTTCCTGCGCCGGATCACGCAGGCAGGCAGGCTCTGACGGCGGTCGCGGTTACCGTGGTGACGGCCGCGCTGCTGTCCCCCGTCGTGTGCCTGAGTTTCGGCGCCTCGATCCCGCCGTTCTCATGGCCGTTTCTGGCCTGCGTCGCGATCATGCTCACGGTCGCGGCCACAGTCAGCCACGGAGCCATCAGCGGCACCTGGTGGTGCCGCTGATGCCGCCGGCGGCGGTGGGCTGGCTGCTTGCCGAGTTCACGGTCCTGTCCATGGCTGCGGCCTTGATCACCCGCATTCCCACCGCCGGTGCGGTGGGGGTCGCGGGTGCGGCGGGCGTTGTCAACGGCCGGGCCTGGTATGGGGTGACCCGCGCGTTCGCCACCACCGGTGCCCCGATCCTGCGCCGTCGCCGGCGGCCCCCAGTGGCCATGGCCGCCACGGCCGCCACGATCGGCGCGGCCATCATCGTGACCCGCGCGGCGTTCGCCGCGACAACGCCTGACCACGAGGACTGGCAACGGCCGGCGCTGTACGGCCAGACCGTGAGGATTTCGCACGGCTTCCCCCGGCAAGCGGGCGCCGGGTGGCCGGTCAGCCCGCTAGGAGGGGACGTCCACCCGCCGCCCACCCGCCGCCTCGTCGTCATGGTTGTTCCGGGCTTCGGCTCCGCCTGCTGCTCCCGGGCCTCCTCACCCGCCCAGATGATGCCGCGTGCCCGGGTCCAGTCGTTCTCCTACCGGGGCCTCGCCCGGGCGGGCCAGCCACTGCCCTACGGCCCCGACGCGGGAGACCTGCCGCTGCCGGTGCTCGGCGACCGCCTTGCCGCCCAGGTCTGGCGGCTGCATCGGGCAACCGGGCAACCGGTCGACATCGTGGCCGAAAGCGAGGGGACGCTCGGGGTGGATGCGATGCTGGCACGCCACCCGGGCGTACCCGTCGGCAGCCTGGTGCTGCTCAGCCCGATCGTCGGCCCCGGCCGCTACGACTGCGGGTCCGGCGAGGGCCCCCGCTTCCTCCCATGGCTGGAGTTGCGCGGAGTGATCTGGTTCACCGGTGGCCTGTCCCCCTATGGCGTATCCGGATCGCAGGCGCTGATCGGCTCGGTGTACCGGGAGGGCCGCTGCTTGGCCGTCCAGGCTGACGGCCCCCCGCCGGCTCCGGACAATGGATATCGTGCCGCTCGCTGATGCGGTGACCCTGCCGGTGGCACCGCTGCCAAGGTCGGTGCGGGTGCTCCCGGCACTCCACGGTCTGCTGCTCGGCGACCGCCCGGCGCTCAGCCTGGCCAGGGCATTCCTGAACCATGATCCGGTCCGGGGAGGCTCGGCACTGCGGGGAACCGCCGCGCTGCTGGCCGCGACTGCCTCGGCCTGGCGCATGCCACAGACCCCGTCATCGGGCTGGCGGGGATAGGCGGGCCGGTCACCTGGATGGCCGTTCCCCGGGTAACCGGGCCCTCACCGGCGCGGCGCGGTCACCGTCAATTCGGCGCAAGCGGAAGGATGCCGGCGCGGTGGCAGCCCTCACACAGCGACACCAGGCACGCGACGCCCCCGGTCACCCAGGCCGCCACGGCCGAGGCGGGTTTGCCACAGAGGTGACACACAGACGGCGCGCCGGACGACACGGCTGCGGTCGCGCACGGGCCACACGTGACCATCCCGGCGTCCAGGTTCCATACCGCCGGCTCCCCCGGGTGGGGGCAGCGGGGCACGTCGCCGGACGTCAGCCGCCGCACTGCCTCTTCGTGCAGGCGTGCGGCGGCGGAGCCGGCCAGCGGATAGGCCTGGGCGCTGGATGGGAGGGGGCTGTTCATGGCATCGCCTCTGGGGGAGCGGTCACGGCGATCCTACGGGCTGGACTGGGCGGCCCGGGACAGTCTTCGCAGGCCGCCGCCGGGCAGATGGCCACCGCACGGCTGCCAGCGGGGAGGCATGCGGGCTCATCCTCGCCCATTGGAGCTGGGCCAGTCACTGGCCGGGCGCTGCCTTGCCCGGCATCGCATCGGGGGTTGCGCCTGGGGATTCACACACGGTGGCCAGGAGAGGATGAAGGTCAGGGGTTCCGGCAAGGGGGAGGGGCCATGCCCGCCTACGTGTCCTTGGTCCAGTGGACCGAAGAAGGCATCAAGCGCTACCGCGACAGCGCGGAACGTATGCAGAACTTCACTGCCCTGGTCGAGCGCTCCGGCGGCAGGGTAGTTGAATTCCGTTACACGGTGGGCGACTACGACATGGTCGCGATCACTGAATTCGACGACGAACAGTCGGGCATAGCCGTCCTGCTGCAGACGGGCGCACTGGGCTTCGTGCGGACCAAGACCATGCTCGCGTATACCGCCCAGGAGATGCGCGAGATCGTGGCGCGCACCGGCTGACCCGGCCCACGGTGGGAGCGCGACCGGCCAGCGCATAGGCTGCCGGGGCCAAACGGGGCGGCACGCGGCCGGGCGCACCGGGTCGCCGGGCCAAACCGGGTTGAACGCGGGCGACCTCACGTGCTAGACGGACAGGGTGGATGAGGCGATGCCCGGCGGAACGGGCCGGGCATGATCGGCCCGATAGAAGTCCGCGGCATCGTGCTCGGCCCCGACGAGTTCTCGTGGCGGTTCTCCAGGTCGTCGGGGCCCGGTGGTCAGTCGGTCAACACCACCGACAGCCGGGTGGAACTGTCCTTCGACCTCGCCACCTCCGCCGCACTGGGCCCGGTGCTCACCGAACGCGCGCTGCACGCCCTGGCGGATCGCCTGGTGGACGGCGTCGTCACCGTCACCGCCTCTGAGCACCGTTCGCAACTGCGCAACCGGGAGGCCGCACTTCACCGGATGGCGGCCCTGCTGACCGCGGCGACCGCCCCGCCGGCCTCGGCGCGCCGCCCTACCAGGCCGGGCCGGGCGGCGCGGGAACGCCGGCTGGCCGCCAAAAAGCGCCGCGGCGAAATCAAACGAGGTCGCCGGGCAGATGACACCTGACCGGTTCGCCCACTTCCGGTACGGTCTGTATCACCTGTGACGGCACCCTCCGTCACCCCCCGACAACGAAGGCGGACCATGGGCGGCTTCAGGAATTTCCTGACGAGAGGCAACCTCATCAATCTCGCCGTCGCCGTGGTGATCGGCGTCGCGTTCAACGCCCTGGTGCAGGCGCTGATCAAGGACCTGATCACCCCCCTGATCGCGGCGATCGGCGGCCAGCCGAACTTCGAGAACCTCACATTCACCGTGGCCGGCAGCCACTTCAGCTACGGTGATTTCATCAACGCGGTGTTGTCGTTCGTGCTGATCGCAGCCGTCGTCTACTACCTGATCGTGGCACCGAGCAACCGCCTGACCGCGCTCGCCAGCCGACGCCAGGCCGCCACCGAGCGCGCCTGCCCGGAATGCCTCAGCAACATTCCGGTGGCCGCGACACGATGCATGTTCTGCACGGCGCAGGTGGAACCCGTCACGGCCACGGCGGAAGCAGCGCCCTCTCCCGGGGACTGACTGCGCCCTACGCTGCGTCCGCGTAGCAAGCCACAAGCGACGTCGTCACCGGAAAGCGGACAGCCGTAGGGCCGAAGACCAGCCGCCCAGCTTCCTGCGCGACCTCGGCCACCACTTGCGCCAGCCCGTCCGCGGCCTCCAGCGGGCAGTGCACGATCACCTCATCGTGCTGGAAGAAGACCAGTTGTGGCCCGTGCTCGCCGTCAGCGAGGCGCCGGCGCAACTCGGCGATCAGTACCAGAGCCCAGTCTGCCGCGCTGGCTTGCACGACGAAGTTGCGGGTGAAGCGGCCCCGTGCCCGTAGCCAGCGGCCAGCCCGGTCATCGCCGGATTCCGGGTCATCCGCCTGCGCGGTGATCCCGCGCCACGCCTGAGAAGGCGGCGGGCAGGTGCGGCCCAGTCGGGACCGGACCACACGCCCCTCCTCCCCCGCCCGGGCCGCCGCCTCGACGTAGCCGGCCGCCAACGGGAACCGGCGGCGCAGCACGGCCAGCAACTGGCCCGCATCCCCCCCGGCTCCCCCGTACATGGCGGACAGCAGGGCCAGCTTGGCCTTGGCCCGGTCACCACCGAACGCGCTCGCCAGCGACTCGTACAGATCCCCCGTGCCCGCGGCTGCCGCCAGGGCTCGGTCGCCCGCGAGCGCGGCCAGCACCCGTGGCTCGAGCTGGGCGGCATCGGCGACGACAAGCACCCATCCCGGATCCGCCACGACCGCGCGCCGAAGTACCCGCGGGATCTGGAGCGCCCCGCCGCCATGGGTGGCCCAGCGCCCGGATACCACACCACCAACCACGTATTCCGGCCGGAACCGGCCGGCGGTTACCCACTCCTCCAGCCAGGACCAGCCGTGCGCCGCGTGCAACCGGGCGAGTTCCTTGTAGTCGAGGAGCAGCGGGACCGCGGGGTGATCGGCCCCGCGCAGGACGTGGGAGCGGGTCGACGGCAGCCGCACGCCGTCGGCGGCCAGCGCCCGCAGTAGCTGAGCGGGGGAATCGGGGTTGACGGCCCGGCCACCGAACGCTTCACGGATGGCCTCCGCCAGGGCGGCAAGCCTGGCCGGGCGCAGGCCCGGCACCGGCCGGGGCCCCAGCAGCCCGGTAAGGATGGCGTCGTGGATGTCCTCCCGCCATGGCAGGCCGTGGAATGCCATTTCCGCGGCGGCCAGCGCGCCGGCCGATTCGGCCGCCGCCAGCAGCCCGAACCGCTGTGGGTGCTCGTCAGCCGCGATCCGGCGGACCTGGTCGGCGTGGACGCTCACCAGCGCTGTCAGAGCTGCCCGGGGATCAGGGAACAGCGGATCGGGTGGGTCGAACAGGGATTGCTGCCCAGTGGCCGTGACGGCCGCCGCCGCGACCGCGGGCGGGGCGGCGGTGCCCCGCATGCGGGCCCACGCGCCGGCCAGTGAGGCCAGGTCACTGCCGCGCCCTTCCCGGCTGAGCAGCAGACCCTCGACAAGGGCGACATCGTGACACCGGGCCACCCGGACACCGGCCCGCAGCAGGCAGGGGTAGACCTCACGGGTATCTGGCCATACCCAGCGAATGTCGCCTGACCGCTCGCGCTCCGCCACAGCTTCCGCGAGATCGTCGCAGCGGACGAACACCCCGTGGCCGGGGCCGTTGGCGGGCATCTCGGCCAGCCAGCCACCTTCACCCTGCTCAGCGACCACCGCCACCCGCACACCTGTGATTCTCCGCCCTGGCGCCGACAAGCCGTGCCGCAATGCCAGCCCGGATCGGGAGCCGGATCCCGGGGGCCGGGGGCCGGGGCCGCGCGCCATGGTGCAGGGGCGCGGCTCCCGACGCGGTGCAGGGGCGCGGCTCCCGACGCGGCGGTTCGGTCAGCCGCCCACGCGGTTCGGTCAGCCGGCTTCCCAGCCGGTGTCCAGGGGCACTGGCCCGCCGGCCGGGCCGGCGACCGCGTCGCGCCGTGCCCGGCTCGGCACACGCGCCCGGTGACGCCCGTCTTGCTTGGCCGCTGAGTCGGGCACCTCATCAGGCAGCTCGTACGGATGGGTTCCGGGGCGAGCGTGCGCGGATCCCCGCCGCCGTTCCGCGCGTGACCTCAGAGCGCGCTCAGCAGCGGCCGACGGATACCGCCGGGATGGGGCCGGCCCATCCGGCATCTCGCCCGGCGGATCGGAGACCAGACCAGCAGCCGGCGGATCGGGGACCAGACCAGCAGCCGGCGGATCGG
>DAHUZQ010000238.1 GCA_027306495.1 Actinomycetota bacterium
TGCCGCCGATCCGGTTCCACGACCTGCGCCACGGAACGGCCACGATGCTGCTGGCGGCCGGGCAGCCCATCAAGGTCATCTCGGAGATCCTCGGGCACGCTACGTCCGCGTTTACCGCCGATGTCTATACCGGGTGGCCGAGGAATTTGCCGACGCTGCGTCCGCCGCGATCGCCGCCTACATTCCCCGCATCAAGCCGACCGAGCGGACGGTGGGTGAGTCATCACATCTCCGATGGCATCCTGCTGCTCGGCGCCCGGCCGGGATACACATAGAGCAGCACCTATGCGAAGCACTCCACATTGAGTTCCCGTTCCGGCGCGAGCTGGATGTCCGTTGCGGAAGGCTGGCTCGGCGCAGTCAATGCTTCGAATCGCGGCGGCTGGCTGGGGGCGGTCACGGCGACAGGCTGACCCCGGCATCAAGGGGACCAGCAGAATATCCCCTGGAACTTCGCCAACCATTAGCCAGTCCGCTGGTCCCTCTTCGTTGCCTGGGTAGAAGAGCGGGTTATCCATCCAGACTTCGTAGACCCGATGTGCCCCCTCGGACCATCAATGGACCATCAGGCGGGCTCGATGAGCACTGAGACGACTCTGGGGTGCCCGTGCGGCTGGCACGGGCACCCCAGAGTGAGAGCGCGGAGGCTCGGGGATTTGAACCCCGGAAGGGCGCGAACCCTAACCGCATTAGCAGTGCGGCGCCATAGACCGGACTAGGCGAAGCCTCCCGACGGCGAAGCAGTCCGCATCAGCGTACCGGTGCTGCCGGCAACCCCGCACAGCACTCCGCCACCTGACGCGGATGAACGCGGACGAACCCGTACGCCGCGAGCTTCAGCGCGCTTCCACCACCTGGTAATCGCCCCGCGCGTAGGACTCGCGGATCCTGGTCTTGGCGAACTTGCCGACACTCGTCTTGGGAACCTCGGTGATGAACGACCAGCGCTCCGGAAGCTGCCAGCGCGGCACGCGTTCCGACAAGAATTCGCGAAGCTGCGCGGCGTCCACGGTCGCACCGGGCTTGAGCACAACCGTGGCCAGCGGCCGCTCGCCCCACCTCTCGTCGGGCACCCCGATGACGGCGGCTTCCAGCACGTCCGGGTGGGCCATCAGCGCGTTTTCCAGTTCCATCGAGGAGATCCACTCGCCACCGGACTTGATGACGTCCTTCGCCCGGTCGGTCAGCGTCACATAGCCCAGCGGATCTATGGTTCCGACGTCGCCGGTGCGCAGCCACCCGTCGTGGAACTTCTGCGGGTCGTCGTCCTTGTAATAGGAGCCCGTCACCCAGGGGCCCCGCACTTCCAGTTCACCCACCGTCTGTCCGTCGTGCGGGAGGAGCGCCCCCCCGTCGCCGACCAGCCGGCCTTCCACGGCGCACATGAGCCTGCCCTGAGTGTCGCGGTAATGCCATGCTTCCTCGGCCGACATCCCGGCCGGCGGATGGGCGACGCTGCCGAGCGGGGATGTCTCGGTCATGCCCCATGCCTGCACGATCAGCACACCGAGTTCCTTTTCGAACGCGTCCATGAGGGCGTGCGGCACAGCGGACCCGCCACACGGCACCATCCGCAGCGACGAAAGGTCGCCACCGTGCTCGCGGACATGCTGGAGCAGGCCGTTCCAGATCGTCGGCACAGCGCCGGCCAGGGTGGGGCGCTCGGACTCGATCAGCCTTGCCAGCGGGGCGGGCTGGAGGAACCGGTCGGGCATGACGAGGTCCGCCCCCGACATGACCGCCGCGTAAGCGAGCCCCCACGCGTTCGCGTGGAACATCGGCACCACCGGCAGCACCCGGTCGCGGTCGGACATCGCGAAGGTGTTGCCCAGGCATACCGCCATCGAGTGCAGGTACGCCGACCGGTGGCTGTAGACGACCCCCTTCGGCATCCCTGTCGTCCCGCTGGTGTAACACATAGCCGCCGCGGTCCGCTCATCCAGCTCCGGCCATTCGAACGTCGCCGGCGCCGCCGCCAGCAGTTCCTCGTAGAAGTGCACCTCCCGGTCCGGGCCGCCGAGTGCGGCCGTGACGGCAGACCGGTCCGGCGGGGGGGCGCCCGTCACCACCACGTGAGCGATGGTCTGCGTGTGCGCAAGCACCTGGGCGAGCAGCGGCACCACGGTCGCATCGCAGATCACCACATGGTCCCCGGCGTGATTGGCGATGTACCCGAGCTGTGCCGGGTCCAGCCGGAGGTTGAGTGTGTGCAGGACCGCGCCCATGGACGGCACGGCGAGGTACGACTCCAGATGTTCGGAGTTGTTCCACAGCAGCGTGGCCACCCGCTGATCGCTTTCGACACCCAGTCCGCGCAGCGCGTTGGCGAGCCTGGCCGCCCTCGCGCCGGTCTCGGCGTAACTCTGGCGCCTGGTCCCGTCCTCCGTACACGTCACGACTTCCCGGTCCCCGTACACGGTTGTGCCGTAACGCATGATCGCGGAGATCGTCAGCGGCACATCCATCATCGTGCTGCGCACAGTTCGCCTCCCTGCTGGCTTCCGAGACGGGCACCATATCCGTGCGATGTCCTATGGGGGGGATCGTGCCACGTCTGAACGGAAACGTCACCCTCCGGTCAGGTTGGCGTCTATCCGCAGCTTGGCGACAGCGCGCGAGACCGTGCTCTTCACCGTGCCCTGGCTGACGCCAAGCACCTGAGCGATCTCCGCCTCGCTCATGTCCTCATAGAACCGGAGCATGACCGCAGTGCGCATCCGGGCAGGCAGCCCGTCGACGGCGCGGCGTACCGCGTCCTGAAGTTCGCTCTCGCCGGCGTGATCGGCCACGACCTGATCGGGAAGCACGTCGGTCGGGTATTCCTCCAACCGCCTGCGGCGCCACCAGGAGATATGGGTGTTGACCATCGCCCGGCGCACATATCCGTCAATGGCGGCGCGATCCTCGATACGGTCCCACGCCTGGAAGGTCTTCGCCAGGGCCGCCTGGAGCAGGTCCTCGGCGTCCGCGCGGTTTCGCGTGAGCAGGTAGGCAGCGCGGAGCAGTGGCCCACTGCGCGCGGTCACGTACTCCCGGAAGCCCGAATGATCGGCACCCGGGCAATCGACCGCCGGCTCAGGCGCGCCGTCCCTTACCGCAATCTCGTCGCCACCCCGGGAATCCGCCCCCATCCCGGGAGCAGCCAAGGCGTGATTCCCCCCGTCACCCACAGGTCAACCGTACCCAGTGGCAGCCCTTCGCCCACCGTAGCGACGCGGCCGTAAATATGGCTCTGCCTGCGGTTTCAGTTGCTAAAGGCCCCCTAATCCGGCAGTTCGGGCGTCCAGCCACGCTGGCGGCCTCAGCGGCACGCGGCCCGGCCACACCACGTATTTGCCGCCGATACGGGCATAGCTGACATTCGTTGAGAACGGCCATCTGGCTTCCGGCCGAGGAGCACGCGCCGGGCATGAATTATGGCGAACCGCTTGACTGGCCCGCGGATATCTACGCATTGTCAGCAAGCGGGCATGTTGCCCGGGGAGGGGAAATGCCGGACCAGCAGCCGCACAGGCAATGCTGCGGCCGGTGCGTCGGCCTGCCGCGGGCCGACCGGTCAGCACGCCGCCGCGTGTACAGGGACGCCCTGTCTCACCCGGGGCCTAGCGGTCCGGAGCCAAGCCAGCCCCCGGATCCCTGGGCGACGCCCGGTGAATCAGGCAGTCCGAACGGGCCCGCATCTGTGGCCACCGGGACAGCCGTCGACGCGAGTCCGCACACCTTGCGGATCGCCGGCCCGGACGGCGAGCGGAGTTTCGCACTGCTCCCAGGGACCCGGGCCTGGCGCGGGAAGACTGCCGATCCCACGGCCATCCGGCCGGGCGAACAGGTGGTCGTCCGGCTTGTCCGCGGGCGGCGCGGGGTCGCGGACAAGGTGTGGGCGGGGATCGGCCGTGTCACGGGGACCATCGTCGACCGGGATGACGACGAGTTGCTGGTCGACGAAGGGATCACCCGCAGCCGGCAACGGGTCACCCTTCCCAGGCCGGTGATCAACAAGATCATGGTGCGCTTCCCCCGCCTCGAGCCCGCCCACCTGATCGATGTGATCGGGTTGCGCCGGGGCGAGCTGCTGGAGGCGGCCCTCCCTGCCGCGACACAACCGCCAGCCGTGCTGCCCGAGCAGATACCACATTCGGTGAAGTGGGGCCGCAACTCCGATCTCATGCGCGGCTCGGTGACCTGGCATGAGCCTGCTCATCCAGGGGAACCCGACCAGGGCGCCGCCTACCCTGAAATCGACCCCTGGTCCGGCTGCCCGGAAACGCCCGCCGCCAGTGCCCGCTCCAGCACCCCGGCCCTGCCCTTCCTCGCCATCGGCAGCCTCCTCGCGGTCCGCAACGAGTGCGCCCACGCCGCGGGCACCGTCACCGTCACCACCTGCGCCGCCATCGCGCGCCTGTTCTCTGACCGCTGCTTGACCTGCGGAACCTCACCCCGAGGGCGCATCGCCGATCTCACCATGTCCAGCTTCGTCGCCCTGGGCGGCGAACTTGAGCGGGCCTGCTTCAACGCCACCGTCGCGGTGGGCTGACGTGCACGCCCTGACCCTTCTCCGCCAGCTCCAGGTTCCGCTGCTGGCACTGGTGCTGCTCGTGGCATGTGCCGCCAAACTGCTCCGGCTCATCCGCGCCGACTGGGCCGGTTCGGCCCCCGATATAGGCCACCTGATTCCCCGCAGGCTCCGTCTGCCTGTCGCGATCGCACAGTGCACGACGGAAGGGGTGCTCGCCGCCGGACTGGCACTGACGGCTCGATTTGACGGGGGAGCTACGGACGCGTTCCGCGCGGCGGCCGCGCTCTTCTTTCTCATCTGCACCAGCGCGCTGCTGGAGGTGCGAAAGCACCGGCCCGATCTCGGCTGCGGATGTTTCGGGACCCTGAGCGCCGGCCGGGTGCACCTCCGGACGATCGTGCGGGCCGGTGCTCTCACAGGTGCCGCATTAGCCACCATCGGCGCCCCGGTGTTCCGGCTGCCCCGGCACCGTTCCATGGACTTGCTGGATGCGGGGTTGCTCGCCTGTGAGATCGTCCTGCTCGCGGTGCTCTCCCCCGAGGTGGGGGAAATCCTGGCCCGGCTGGGCTACTCGGAGCCATGCGAGATCAGTCTCGTGCCGCCTGAGCACGCACTGGCGTCGCTGCACCGGAGCCGGGTCTGGCGCAAGCACACAGCGCTGATCGCCGAAGCGGCACCGGAGGACATGTGGCGGGAGTTGTGCTGGTGGTATGTGGTGTACCGGGCGCGGGACGCCCCCGCCGGGAGTGGCGGGGCTGTCGCGTTCGCGGTGCAGGTCAAGCGGCGTCGGCCGGCCATCCGGGCCGCAGTGGTCGAGCCGGCCGCCGGGCACGGCCTTCAGGAGGCGGTCCTGGGCGCCAGCGGGCCAAGTCCTGCGGCACCGGTTTCTCTGGCGTCCTCTACCGATATCTAGCACCTGTCATAGAGATGCTTATATGAGCCGAGAGACCCCGGTGCAGGAGGGCGGGCTCAGGCCGGCTGGGCACGCAGGAATCGGCCGAAGTGCGGGACGGTGAACGTGATCAGCCCCCGCTCCGCGCTGTAGATGAGGCCCTTCTTGATCAGGGCGTCCCTGGCCGGGGAGAGACTGGAGGGCTTGCGGCCAAGCTCATCGGCCACCGCGGAAGTCGCGACCGGCTCATCCCCGAGCAGCGCCATGGCACGCATGTACTCCCGTTCGGCGGGAGTCGCCCGCTCGTAACGGCTCCCGAAGAAACCAACCGCGAGTTCCGCTTCCGCCTGGGGGCTCGCCACCTTGACATCCACGGCCGTGACCAGGCTGGCCGCCGCGACATCCCACGTCACCTTCCCGTACGCCTGCACGAAGTATGGATAGCCATCGGCCGCCTCGTAGAGCGCGTCGAGGGCCTCGGGCTCGAAGTCGGCTCCCTCCCGGCGCGCGGGCGCGAGCAGCGCCAAGTCAGCGGCGGCACGGCCCAGCCGGTCGATACTGACATAACGGAACAGCCGTTCCGAATAGCTCTTGCTCGCGGAAAGGACGGACGGCAGGTGCGGCAGGCCGGCACCAACCACAATCAATGGGGCGCCTGTTTGGGAGAGTTCGTGAGTCGCGGCGCACAGCGCGGAGACGTCCGTCGCCGGGATGTCCTGCATTTCGTCGATGAACAGGGCCACACCCACGGACAGGTCGGTCGCGACGGCCGCGACTTCCACGAAGAGTTCGGTGAGATCGATCTCCAGGTCACCCGAGTCGGCCCGGCCGCGGACGGCGGGCACCTCGATGCCCAGCGGAGCGGTTGCGGCCGTCCGCGGCGCCTTCGGGTCGCGGGCCGCGAACGCCTTCAGCACCCCGAGCACATGATCGATCCGGTCGGGCGCCAGGTGCCGCGGGGCCAGTTCGCGGATGGCCATGTGCAGCGCACCCGCGACCGGCCGGCGGATGGACTGGTCGGGACGCGCCTCGATCTTTCCCGTCCCCCATAGCCGCTGGAGCGCCATCGACCGGAACGAGTTCAGCAGGACCGTCTTGCCGACCCCCCGCAGCCCAGTCAGGACCATGCTCCGCTCGGGCCTGCCCCGTGCGATGCGTTCCAGCACGACCTCGAACTGGCCCAGTTCACGGTCACGCCCGGCCAGTTCCGGCGGTCGCTGGCCCGCTCCGGGAGCATACGGATTCCGCACTGGGTCCACGTCGTAAGAGCCTATGGGCGCATCTACCGCAGTCCCTAGATTGACGTAGAAACCGGCATCGGCGTGTCGCTGTTATCAGTTGATTTCACGTGCTGTGATCACGGAACCGGGACAAATCTCCCGCGATCATGGTCACACGGCGTGAGATGTGGGTCCGGCCCGGAACTGAGTCGAGCACCGGGTCCGGTTCACCTATCGAACGGGTCAGCCAGAGCCGCCCGGGCCCCCACCGTGCAGGCGTGCCAGGTACTCGTTGTAGGCGTCCAGGTGATCGTCGTCGTCCATGGACCCCCGGGAAGCCACCACCCGTTCCGTTGCGGCGCCCGGGCCGGCCGTTGCCCGGAGCCGATCCTCGAAGCTAGTGCTGCGGACTCGTTCCAGCCAGCCGCCGTGCAGCGCCCCCACCCGGTCGTCCCGGGACCACATCAGCACGACGATCATCATGAGAGCGATCATGATGGCGTCGCCCCCTATCCACATGACCGCCCCTGCCCAGTGAAGATCCTCGACCGGCGACGGCGACCCGGGGGGCCGTGGCCCGGCTGCCCGCAGGCCGGTGCTCGCATAACCAAGCACCAGGCCGGTGAACGTGTCCACCGGCATCGCCAGAGCCAGGATGACGAACCTGACGGGGTAGGACACGCGCCAGCGGATCGGTTCCCGGCCGAGCAGTGGCAGGAAGAACAGGTAGCCGACCACCAGGAACAGCACATGTTCCGCGTTGTGGGCACTCTGATTGGTGATGGTGAGATCCGCCAGCGATGTCAGATGGGTCACCGTCACCATCACCACGTAGGCGATCAGGCCCACTGGCGGCCACGTCAGGGCGGCAACCGTCTTTGAGCGCATGACCCGTTTCGTCCAGGTGTGCAGCGGGTTCCGGCTCGCGTGCAGCAGCAGAGTGACGGGCTGTCCGGTGACCAGCAGCGGTGGCGCGACCATGAGCAGCATCAGGTGCTGGATCATGTGATCCCACTCCAGCACTCCGTCGTAGGCCCCGATCCCGCTCTGGGTCGCGATCACGACGACGGCCAGGCCACCCATGAACATCGCGGTACGCCAGCCCGGCCAGGGCCGGGCCGGGTGACGGCGGCCCACCCGGACGGCGCCCCACACGTAGAGTGCGGCGGCGACGGCGACGGCCACTGTCACCACAGGGGCGAATTCCCACTGCGTGAGCACCGTCTGCCAACCGAACGCGGGCAGCATGGGCATCTCCTCCACCGCCACCCTAACCCACCCCCACCAGGCCAGCCGGCGCCATGCAGGGCCTATCGACGCTATCGTGGTCGCCTGGAGGGTTCGCCTAGTGGCCGATGGCGGCGGTCTTGAAAACCGCTATGGGGCGCGAGCTTCATCGTGGGTTCGAATCCCACACCCTCCGCTCAGAGCTTCGAAAATGCCCCTGTGGGCTCCCGGTGTCCCCGCCAAGGCGGGACTTGACCTGACCCACGCTTGTGCGGTTGCGCGCGTCCGGAGGCACTCGTGTGCGGGTGGCTGTGCCCAAATACGTGCCAAGTTTGGTGAGCGGGCATGGGAACGGCCCGGGTCTGGTCGGTCGCGGTCCGCGGCCGTGCGTGTCCGCGACACCGGGTGAGGCGGCCGCCGGTCATCGATGACTGGCCGGCTGGTCCGGGCCTGTTTCGCCGCTGCGATCGAGTGTGCCGGTGATCTGCGGTCGCATGGCGCTCTCGATTCGCTGCATCGCTGCTGACTGCTGCCCGGCGATGCATTTGGCGTAGAGCGCAGGAGGACGTCGACGCTGTGGCCCGCCCATTCGGCGACCTGGGCGGCTGGTACGCCGGCGTTGAGCCACGTCGATACGGCGGTCGCCAGCCGATTTACCGGTGTGATCCTGCTGCGGCCGACGGTCGAGCGTGCAGATCAGGTTGAACAGGCGGTGCTCCA
>DAHUZQ010000239.1 GCA_027306495.1 Actinomycetota bacterium
ACCCACGACGTGGAAGAAGTCCAGTGCCCACAGCCAGTTCCCGGCGATGGCCACGATCAGCAGGACCAGCACGGCACCCACGACGGGCAGGCCGGCCAGTGGCACGATCGACGCGGGTGGCCGAGGACGGGCCGGCGAACCCGCTGGGATCCCCGGTGGCGCCGGCTGACCTTGCGGAGGTGCCGGCTGGCCAGGTGTCTCCTGAGCGGCCGGCGCCGCGAGTGGCCCTGTCCCCCGCGTGAAGTCAGCCACGGCACCCCCTGTTGGTTACCAGGGACGATATGGGCATTTGGGCCAGCCTAACCGGGCCCACCTCAGGATGGAATGACCAGCACCTTGCCGGGCCGGGCCGCTTCCACCGCCTCATGGGCGGCGACGATGTCGGTGAGCGGGAACTGGTGGACCGGCAGTTCGGACAGCTTGCCTTCGGCGAGCGCGGCGGAGATGTCAGTCACGGCCCGGTCGAGCGCCTGGGCCGGCACTCCGTACAGCAGGATGAAGCGCAGGCTCACATTCGCCGACATGCACGCGCGGACCGGCAGCACCGGATCACTGGCCTGCGCCGCGTACGTGACGATCACCGAGCCCGGCTTGAGCACCGCCAGGTCCATGGCGAGGTTGTCGGCGAGCGCGACTTCGATGACCCGGTCCACCTGACCGGCCGCCGCCTTGATCTGCTCGGCCGCATCGTCATCGGTGTAAATCACCACCTGCTCCGCGCCGGCCCTGCGTGCCAGGTCCGCCTTCCGCGGGCTGCTCGCGGTCGCCACTACCCGCGCCCCGGCGCGGACGGCGAGTTCGATCGCGAAGTGCCCGACAGCGCCCGCCCCGCCAGCGACCAGGATCGTCTTGCCGGTGATGGGCCCGTCGGCGAACAGGCACCAGTGCGCCGTCATCGCCGGCACGCCGAGGCTGGCCGCCAGTTCCGCCGAAATGCCAGCGGGGAGGGGAACGGCCTGCCGGGCGGGGACTACCGTCCATTCAGCCGCGGTCCCCCATCGCCGCCCGTGCGCCGCGTACCACACCCAGACCCGCTCGCCGACCCGGGCCTGGTCCACACCTTCTCCCACGGCGTCGATCACGCCCGCCCCGTCATGGTGGGGGATCTGGAAGCCGTCGATCGGCCGCGGGGTCATGCCGCCACGGGCCTTCACGTCGGTCGGGTTGACCCCGGAGGCCTGCACGTGGACACGGACCTCTCCGGGACCCGGTTCGGGCCGGTCAACGTCCTCGATCCGGAGTACCTCGGCCGCCGGGCCGAGCCTGTCGTACAGGGCTGCCTTCATGTGCGGGCCTCCTTGGCGGCAACGGTGACGATGTCATCCTCTCACCGGCACGCCCGCGGGTGCCCCACACGCGCAGGGGCGCGGTGGCCCGGGAAACCCCGGCCGCCGCGCCCCTGCGCCAAGCCCAGTCAGCTCTTCAGAACGGCCTCGATCTCGAGGTGAAGGCTGACCTTGTCACTGACGACGGCGCCGCCGGTCTCCATGACGCCGCCGAAGTTCACGCCGAAGTCACTGCGGTTGATCTCGCTCGTCCCGGTGAACCCGGCCCGGTAGCCCCCGTAGGGGTCGGGACCGAACCCGTTCAGTTCCAGCGTGAGCGGCACCTGCCTGGTGACACCCTTCAGGGTCAGTTCGCCATCGAGGACGAAGTGATCCCCCTCGGCACGGACGCCGGTCGAGCGGTAGGTCATCGTCGGGTACGTCTCGACCTCGAAGAAGTCCGCCGACCGGATGTGCGCGTCACGCTGCTCGCTGCCCGTGTTGATCGAGGACAGATCGATCTGCGCGGTGACGGAGGAGTCCAGCGGGTTCTCACCGGTCACTATCTCCGCGCTGTACGTGCCGAACCTGCCGCGGACCTTGCTCACCATCATGTGCCGGACGACGAAGGCGACCTCGGAGTGGACCGGGTCGATGGCCCACGTCCCAGCCTTGTACCCCGGCGCCATGCGGGCGGCTGACTCGGTGACGGTCATCGCTGCTTTCCCCTTCCAGATTGATTGAATGCTCAACAACTAACCAAGAAGTATCACAGGCCCCGAGTGTTGTCAAACGCTCAACTATCTCATGGCTATACTAGCCCCATGAACGTTGCTTCCCCCCGCTGGCTGTCGCCGGAAGAGCAGCGGATCTGGCGTTCCTTCCTGTGCGTGTACCGCGAGTTCTTCGCGTCGGTGGATGCCCAGCTCCAGCGTGACGCTGGGATGCCGCTGGCGTACTACGAGATCTTGGTCCGCCTGTCCGAGGCACCGGGGCGCGCGCTGCGGATGAGCCAACTGGCCCAGGCGACCGGAGCGAGCAAGAGCCGGGCCTCACACGCGGTGGCCCGGCTCGAAGAACGGGGCTGGATCAGCCGGCAGGATTGCCCGACCGACCGCCGGGGCCAGATAGCCGTACTCACGGACAAGGGGTTCGCGGTGCTGCGGGCGGCGGCGCCCGCCCATGTCGAGCATGTCCGCACCGCTCTGTTCGATGTGCTGGACCGCCGGCAATTGGAGCAGGTCGCCGGAATCAGCGAGGCGCTCATAGCCGGGCTGCGCAGTCGTGCCAGCCTCGCGGCGGGCCTGGCACCCCTGGACGGCCCGGCACCCCTGGACGAGTGTCAGGAGAGTCTGGACGGGTGTGAGGAGAGCCTGGACGGGTCGTGCGGGGAGCCACCCGAACAGGATGAGGGGGAGCCGGACGGGCTGGCCGCCCGGTAAGACTCATCCCCCGGACTCATCCCCCGGACTCGGCCGCCTGGGACCGGGCGCTGGCAGCCATGAGGTCCGCGATAACCGCTGGACCCGCCCCCGGCTCGTCGCGAAGGCCCTGCGCTGCCCCTTCCTGATCGCGGACGCCCCGGTTCTGGCTGAGCTTGTAACTGGCCTCTACCGTGGCGACCGCCATCTCCACCCCGACAATCGCCCGCAGATGCCCGGCGACATAGTCGGGCGGGGCATCGCTGACCTGCCACGGCCGGGCCCGCCCGGCCTCATTGACCTGCGTCAGCCGGGTCACCACGGAGCGGAGCCAAGCCGGATCACGGTGGACCGTGAGCGGGCCGGTGAGATGTGCGGTGACATAGTTCCAGGTCGGGACAGCGCGGCCATGTTCGTACGTGCTCGGGTACCAGGAAGGCGAGATGTAGGCGTGCGGTCCGTGGACGATGGCCAGCGCCACCGTGCCGGGCACCACCGATCGCCACTGCTCGTTCGCCAGCGCCAGATGGCCGAGCAGCCGGCCATGCTCGCCCTCGGAGCGGTCCCAGATGATGGGAATGAGGCTCGCGATCGGCTTGGCGCCGTCGAAGGTGACCAGATCGGCCACACCGGTACCGGCCACAAAGGCGGCGATCTCGTCCTGGTCGTCAACGCTGAAGCGGCGGGGGACGTACACACCCCGAGCCTACGAAAGGCCGGGCCCCGAGGGAACCCGGGCCATCCCGGTATCTTCGTGTCGTGACAGGTTCTGGTCCCACGCCGGGCCGGGGTCAGTCGGAGCTGACAGGCTCCGCTGGCGCCCTGCTGATCCGGCCCATGCTCGCCGACGATGCCGATCGTGTTCTCGCCATCTATCAGGCTGGGCTCGATAGCGGCGATTCCAGCTTCGAGACCCGTGCCCCGGCCTGGCAGGCGTTCGATACAAGCAAGCTGCCCGAGCACAGGCATGTCGCGGTGGAGGTGGCCAGCGGCGAGGTCATCGGGTGGGTCGCCGCGTCTCCGGTGTCGGACCGGTGCGCCTACGCCGGCGTCGTGGAGCATTCGGTGTACGTCCAGTCGCGGGCCCGTGGCCGGGGGGCAGGAGCCGCCTTGCTGCATGCCCTGATCGAATCCACCGAAGCAGCCGGCATCTGGACGATCCAGTCCGGGGTCTTTCCCGAGAACGTCCCCAGCCTGCGGCTGCACCAGCGCGCGGGCTTCCGGGTGGTCGGGGTGCGCCGCCGGATCGGCTGCCACCACGGCCGGTGGCGCGACGTCGTCCTCGTGGAACGGCGCAGCGACATCGCGGGCGTGGGCTGATCGGCCCACGCCCGCGGCCGGCGCCCGGGCGGGCACTCGGCCCTGTCAGGACCCGCTGAGCGCCTGCTCGAAGTCCGCCCAGATGTCATCGCGGTGCTCCAGGCCGGCCGAGACGCGGATCGTTCCCTCACCGATGCCCGCGGCTCGCAGGCCCGCCGCGTCCATCTGCCGGTGTGAGGTCGAGGCCGGGTGCAGGATCAGGGTTTCCGTGGCTCCCAGCGAGGGAGCGAGGGCGGCGAGCCTGACCCGCTTCACGAACTCCAGCCCGGCCTCCCGCCCGCCGGCCAGATCGAACGACAGCATCCCCCCGAACCCGGTCAGCACCCGGCGGGCGATCGCGTGATCTGGATGGCCCGGCAGGCCGGGCCACAGGACGCGCGCCACCGCCGGGTGGGCGGCGAGGCGCCCGGCCAGGAACTCGGCGTTGGCGCAGTGCCGGGCGATGCGCAGCGGCAGGGTCTTCATGCCCCGGATGGTCAGCCAGGATGCGAAGGGGTCCGGGGCCACGCCGAGATCGACGGTGCGCTTCCACAGGTCCCGGTACAGGCCCGACTCTGCGAAGACGACAAGGCCGAGCGTGACATCGTCGTGGCCGCCGAGGTACTTGGTCGCCGAATGCACCACGATGTCGGCGCCATGCTCGATGGGGCGGCACAGCAACGGCGTCGCGAACGTGTTGTCCACCACCGTGGTCATGCCCGCCGAATGGGCCTGCGCCAGCAGTGCGGGCTGATCGCTCACGGCCACGGTGGGGTTGGCGATCGATTCCAGGAACAGGAGCCTGGAGGTGGGCCGGAGGGCGGCCCACAGTTCCGCCGGGTCGCGGCCGGAAATGTAGCTGACCTCGATGCCGAAACGTTCCGCGAGCTGCCGGAAGACCGCGAAGGTACCCCCATACAGGCAGTTCTGCGCGATGACATGGTCGCCCGAGCGCAGCAGCGAGAGCAGGACGGCATTGATCGCGCCCATTCCGGAACTGGTGGCGATGGCTGCCTGGCCGGACTCGAGGTCGGCGATCGCTTCTTCGAGCGCTCGGGTGGTGGGGTTGCGGTACCGGGAGTACCCGAACCCGCTGTCCGGATCGTTCAGGGCGTCGGCGCAGGCCGCGGGGTCGGTGAACGCGAAGGTGGAACTCTGGTAGATCGGGACGCCGAGCGGCCGGGAAGGGCCGAGGCTGGGAGCGGTGACATGGATGGCGCGGGTCTCCAAGTGCATGGTCATACCACCGACCATGCCGCACTCGCGGCGTCAGGGGCAGCGCGAGTCCGGCTTTGGGGCCTGATTCCGCCCCCGCCGGTAGGCTCACCAGGCCGTCCGGCGGGTTCGCCGTCGGTAGAGTCATGCCATGACCCGAGCTGAGCTGGAGGCCCTCCCGTCACGGGAACTTCACGACCGTGCGGTACGGCTTGCCCTGCATCACCTGGATGTTGGCTTCCTGTGGGAGCTGCTGCGGGAACTGCCGGCGAGCGAAGCCGCCCGCGGGCATCCAGACCTCGCGGCGGCCGACATCACCCACGTGTCCTCCATGATCAGCGAGGCGATGGCTTCCGGTGGGGACGAGGCCGCCGATGCCCTGCGCCCGCTCTACCTGGACTACCTGGAAAAACACGGCGGCTGACCGGCCGGCGGCGTGGGCCGTCGGTCGTTTGATCAGCATTGGCACCGGGGTGCTCCCACTGTGTGCCCTGGTGGTGCCCGGAAATGGCTGAGCATAAGTGCCGCGATTCTGGTAATAATGGGTCACAGGTTCACCGAACGCGACAGGCTGGACACAGCGTGATCACATCCGACTCTCGCGGCGGCGAGAATGACCACTGCGGCAGCTTAGCGATCATGCCCGCGGGCTCAAGAGAATGCGCATCGCTTCGGCAACTCTGGCCAGTGCGGCACAAGACCACCATCCCGGCCCGCCGTTGGGGCCGGCCGGCCGGCCTTGATCGGTTCCGGTCAGGTGCCCTCGACTATTCCCGGGATCACGCAGACCTTGTTGCGGCCGGTGGACTTCGCCTCGGTCAGCGCGGAGTCGGCGGCACCGATCAGTTCGGTCAGTGCGCGGCGGGAGTGGTCGAGGATGGCGATCCCGATGGACACCGTCAACCGGAACACGAACCCGGTGTGACTGCCGTCCTCGATGGCGATGGGTTCCCCGGCGACGTGGTCCCGGATACGCTCACCGATCCGCCGTGCTTCCGCTTCGGCGGTGTGCGGCAGCAGTATGGCGAACTGCTCGCCACCGAACCGGCCGATCAGGGCCGACCCACTGAGGTGCTCGCGCAGCGTGGCCGCGATGCCGCGCAGTACCTGGTCACCAGCGACATGGCCCGCCGTGTCGTTGACGCTGCCGAAATGGTCTATGTCGATCATGACCAGCGCGAGTGGCGTGCCCCGGCGCAGTGCCCGGTAGAACTCGGCGGCCGCCTCACGCTGCCAGGTGCCCGCGTTGAGCAGGCCGGTCTTGGCGTCGATCCGGTTCTGAGCGGTCAACTGCGACTGCATCAGGTAGCGGCGGCATAGCACCACCGAGGGAAGCGCCAGAGCCATGAGCAACGGGTTGATCGCGACCACCAGGGTGAGCGACACCGCCAGGCTCAACTCCAGCAGGTCGAAGGTGATGGTGTTCCTGCTGCCGAAGAGTTCGCGCATGGTCGCGGACGGATCTGAGAGCCGCACCGCGAGCGTGACCAACAGGGAGTTGATGAGCCACCCGCACAGACCACACAGCACGACCGCGGCGACCCAGGTGATGACGTGGGCTCCCACCCCGGGCCGAATGCCCGCGATGAAGTGCGGCAACTTATGGAACCCGAGGGAGGCGACACCATAGGCAAGGCTCAGCGTCGCATTGCTGTAAATGCGGCGATAGACGACCATGCGCCGTGAGCGCAGGAGCCGGTAAATGGTGAGTGGGATCGGCGCGATAAAGGCGAAAACCGGAAGCAGGATCACAGCGGTGGCCAAATACCACACAGACGACAGGTCCCGGGCCACTGTGCCCTGGGGATCTTTAAGCGTCCGGGTCGCCTCGATCGCCGCGGCGCCACAAACCACCAGGCCACCGAAAATGGCGACTTGCTTCCACTGCCAGGCTGTAGTGAGCGCCGTTGCAATCGCAGCCGCCGCGGCCAGCAGTGGCACCCCGACGACACAGGTCCGGACGGGCTCGGGCAGGGACCAGACGGGCGACCGCCGGAAGGCGGCCCACCACATGCGGGGGTTCCTACGGACCTCGGGGGCTCCGGGCAGCGCGGGCGCCATCATCACTTCCGATCCGTCGGAGGTGAACTTTCCTCGTCGTTGTGGTCATTCACATTACCGGACCCACCGTCCCCGCACCGCCCCTACTGGAAAGGAGGATGACATGCGCCTCGAATGGACCTGACCACCAGCCCCAACCATCGATCCACACACCACCCAAGGGAGATGACATGCGCCTCGAATGGACCTGACCACCAGCCCCAACCAACGATCCACACACCA